>CAZLGG010000039.1:0-33287 GCA_964559135.1 uncultured Planctomycetia bacterium | reverse complement strand
GCCATCCGGGTGCGAGTCCAGTGAGGGCGCAATCGGTCTCCCGCGGCCCGGCGGTGCCGCGGGGGCCCGACGGCGTCGCACGGGCCCCGGGTGGTGGAGGAAAGGTGTCGGGTCAGGAGACGGCTTCGAATTCGTGGACCCACACCTTGCCGGTCAGGTCGAAGTCTCTCCCCCCATGCATCTTCTGGATGAGGTCCAGGTAGGACTTTCGATCGGGAAAACCTTCGGCGCGGGCCTCGGCGTCTGTCATGTCGCCGAGGCTCTCGCGTCGAAGGTCCACGACCCGAAACTTCTTCTCCCCGAGTTCGAATTCTTCGCCTGGATAGGCGTAGACGCCGTTGCGTCTCTGCTGGGTCTTGCGCCCGGCCAAGACGGCTTCGACGAGCTTGGGATGATTGACGAGGCGGTCGATGGAACAGGTCTTTTCGGGATACTCGCTCATGGCACGCTCCTATCTTCGTGTCGAGGAACGATTCAGTGTCGTGGGCACGAGCTTGCCGTTCAAGGCCTTCCCCTTTCCCGCCCGCCCGGTCATTGGAGAACGAGATCCTGAGCGTCGCTGGACGCGATGCCGAAGGGGGCCTGACTGAGAGGCGTGATCACGAGAAGCTGGACGCGAACGACCGCGGGAGCGAAGCTGCCTGGCGGGACACTGACGATCAAATCCTCCCCGCCGGGGAGCATGAACGCCGGCCCTTGGATGATGGCGGCCCCCATCGTGTCCAGGTAGATGGTGGGAGTGAAAGGAAGGGGAGGCATTCCCGCTGTGAAAAACTGGCCCACGAGGAAGTAGGGGGCTCCCACCAGGCTGCCGCAGGGGGACTCCCAGTGCACGACGAGGTTGTCGCCTCCACCCACCGTCTTCGTGTTGGTCAGGGCGTCGGCCTGATTGCCGTTGACGACCGTCGTCAAGAGGATGTCCTCGCTGGTGCCCTGACGTGTGGTGTCATGCTGAAACTCGAAGGCCCCCATGTCGGGGGCGAATCCGCGAAGCCGGGGGTCGCCTCCTAGGTCCCGGCCAAGGGGATCGATCGCGCCGCAACCGCCCGCATCGATGCAGGGCGAGCCGGGTTGGAGGGTGTAGTCGCCCAGCATCGGATTCACGAAGAGGGGGTTGGCGTCGATGACCCCGGCACCGACGACGATGGTGGGATCAAGCCCGCCCTGCACGTTCGAGTGATCGATCGTGATATTGACGCTGTTGAGAAAACCGAAAATGGCGAACTCGGCGAATGCCTGCACGCCCGCGCTCGAGAATCCCCCATGATTGTCTCTCAGGATGCTGTTGCTCAGGGTCAAGGAAAAGGGAGCCGAATACCTGATGCCACCGACGCCACCGCCGAGACCGGAGAGGGCTCCCGGGGTCTGTGAGCCTCCCGTGTTCCCCGTGATGACCGACCCGATGATCTCGCAGGGGCCGGCGACATCGAGTCCACCCGCGCCTCCGGCAAGCATCCCCGATCCACCCTGATTGTTCGTCACCAGGCAATTCTCGAGGATTCCGTGCGCGCCGCCAGTGACCCAGAGCCCCCCAGCCCCGCCAGTCCCGCCGAAAGGCGAGGTCGTAGATGATGAGCTTCCCGTGCAGTTCTCGATGATACAAGCGCGAAGTCGGGCGGTGACGCCTCCGTCGAGAAGTACGCCCCCGGGTTCGGTGAAGACTCCGCCGCCAGTTCCTCCATTGCCGGTGATCGTGAATCCCTCCAGCACGACGGTGGCGTTGCTGCCCGTGATTGCGACGGCGGTTCCGCTTGTCGTGGGGAGGATGAAGGTCATCGCCGCGCCTTGAGCCGAGCGGACGACGAGGGATTTGTCGGCAAGGGTGATCCGCTCGTCGTAGGTCCCGGGCTGGACGAGGATGGTGTCGCCGCTCGCGGCGGCGTCAACCGCCGTTTGGATCGAAGTGAAGGCGGCGCCTCCCCCGATATCGACGTGAAGAGTGGACTGCGCTCCCAGCCCGAGAGTGAGAACGAAAAGGAACAGAAACAGTGCATGACGCATCGGAGACTCCATCTGAGGGAAACATGACAGGTGGACTGTGGGAAAAGGTGGGGCTCCGGATGTCATTGAAGGACGAGATCCTGAGCGTCGCTGGACGCGATGCCGAAGGGGGCCTGACTGAGAGGCGTGATCACGAGAAGCTGGACGCGAACGACCGCGGGAGCGAAGCTGCCTGGCGGGACACTGACGATCAAATCCTCCCCGCCGGGGAGCATGAACGCCGGCCCTTGGATGATGGCGGCCCCCATCGTGTCCAGGTAGATGGTGGGAGTGAAAGGAAGGGGAGGCATTCCCGCTGTGAAAAACTGGCCCACGAGGAAGTAGGGGGCTCCCACCAGGCTGCCGCAGGGGGACTCCCAGTGCACGACGAGGTTGTCGCCTCCACCCACCGTCTTCGTGTTGGTCAGGGCGTCGGCCTGATTGCCGTTGACGACCGTCGTCAAGAGGATGTCCTCGCTGGTGCCCTGACGCGTGGTGTCGTGCTGGAACTCGATGGCCCCCATGTCCGGAGCGAAGCCGCGCAGACGAGGGTTACCCGACAGATCCGGGCTCAAAGGATGGGTGTTTCCGCAGTCGCCGGTGTCGATGCAGGGAGAGCCGGACAGCAGAGCGAAGTCGTCGGCCATGGGATTGACGAAAAGAGGGTCGGCGTCGATGACCCCCGGCCCCTGAGTCACGAAGGGATTCAAGGGACCGTCGATGTCCGAGTGATTCACGGAGGCGGTGGCAAAGAGCATCACCAGGGGGGGCTCGATTTCGTCTTCCGCGCCGCCCCCTGTGTTGCCGGCGCCGCCGACGTTGCCGCGGAGAATGGCATTGGCCAGCATGAGGTCACCCTGGGGGCCGAGCTCGACGGCTCCGCCACCACCTTTCAGGGCGACCAGGGCGGCTGTCGCCGTGCCTCCGATGTTTCCGAGGAAAACGGAATGGGTCACGCCGACCGTCCCTTCGACGAGAAGACCTCCGGGGCCCCCCGCCCCGGGGACGCCCGCGCCTCCTTGGTTGTTCAGCACGACGCAGTCCGCGATCGTGGCCGTGGCGCTGCCATCCACGTGGAGACCGCCCGCGCCTCCCGTCACCGTGGGAAATACGAAGCTCGGCCCCACGGGGGCGCTGCCCACGCAGTTCTTGACGACGCAGCGGCGGATTTCCGCCGTGGCGCCGAAGCCGACCAGAACGCCGCCGGGATGAGAGTCCACCGACATCACCTCTCCATGGCCGGTGATCGAAAAGCCTTCCAGAACGCTCGTGGTCGCCGATCCCACGATGCTGACGGCCGTGCCCGCCGCCGAGGGCGCGATGTGAGTCACCGAGGGCCCCATCGTCGATCGTACGGTGAGGCTGCGGGAAATCGTCACGGCTTCGTCGTAAGTGCCGGGGTGAACGAGGATGGTGTCACCCGGCAGCGCCGCGCCGATGGCGGCCTGAATCGTCGTGAAGGTTGCTCCCCCGTTGGCATCCACGACAAGCGTGGACTGCGCGAGGCTCCATTGGGACAGAAGAATGACAAGGAAGATGCGAAGCAGGCCGTTCATCGGAGTTCTCTCGTTTGGATGGTCTGGGGAATCGGGTCCTTCAACTTGGCGCGCGGTCCATCATCTTAGCGGATCGCATGGCGAGGGTGAATCGTATTTTGGTCATACCGAGAGGATGGGCCTTCAGAGGGGATAGAAGCCTAGGTCCTCGCCCGTGCGGAGCTTGGTGATCCAGATGATCTGTCCGGTGTGACCGGAAAAGTGTTCGACGGCGTGAAGGGCGGCGTGGAGACCCGTGACGTCGTAGATCTGGATGCGACGCCGTCGGCGCAACTCGGCGGATGGGAGGTTTCGAAGAATGCGGGCCGCCTCGTGGATCGTCGCGCGGAGTCGATCCAAGAGCTCGCGGCCGGAGGGGTGAACCGTTGGCGTGAATTCGAGGTCGCGTTTTCGGGTGTCGCTCTGCCCCCCCAACCCCGAGAGCACCCACTGCCGGAGGTTCCCCTCCAGGTGGAGCAGGAGTTGTCCCACCGAATTGCATGCTTCGTGAGGCCGCCACCAAAGGTCGGCCGTGGGGAGCTCATCGATGCAGACTTGGAGTTTGGGAAGATAGTCTTTCTCCAGCCGCGCCGCGGCGGCACGCAGGAACAGCCGTCCGCAATCGTCCTCACGGGTCGGTTGGAATGACTCGTCCATGGTTCTCCTCTCGTTCGACGGCTGAACCCCGGGGTTTCTCCACATGGAGTCCCTCACCGAACCGCGCCCATGCTACGATGGGTCTTTCCATCGCCGACGGGGCGATCACCCCCGCGGGCCCTCGCCCGCATCGACCCGGAGCTGACCCATGATAGACGACGTCGTCAAGGCTTGGTGGACGAACCACCGCATCACTCTTCTTCTGCTCGACGCGGTGAGTGACGAGGGCTTGTCCTGCACGCTCTCGAAACGGGGCGGACGCGACGTCGCCCGGCAGTTCGCCCACATCCAATACGTCCGGGCTTTGCAGCTGCAAAAACGCGCGAAGCCGGTTTCGGAAGGCGCGGTGGTTTTCGGTCCCAAGGATGACGTCGACCGGGCGGCCCTCCGCGAGGCGTTGGAGGATTCCGCGGGCCGCATCGAGGAATGGCTCCGGCGGGCGGCCGTCGGGGAGAAGGGATTCCGGACCTTCTCGTCCGGCGTTCCGGGCACGTTGGGCTATCTCGTCGCTCATGAGAGCCACCATCGCGGAAGCATCCTCTTGACCGTGAAACAATGCGGTCATCCCGTGGACAAGGACGTTCGCTTCGGAATCTGGGATTGGAATCGCGTCTGACGCACGGTGTCAGCGCCCGCCGATGTACCGGAACGCCATGGACTCGTCCGTCCACGTGGGGAGATCGTCCAGCAGACGTTTCAGATAGGCGGCCTCCATGGATGTGAGGATCTCGTCCGCGAGGATCGTTGCCGTGCGGCCCTCGAGTGTCTTCAGCGCCATGAACGTGAGGCGGCCTTCCTCGGCCAGGCGCAGGGCCGCGTCGAGACCTCGCCGCAGGGAGTCTTTCTCCGCCGCCTTCAAGGCGTCGACGTGGGCGAGAAGACGGTCTCGAACGTCGCCGCATCGCTCGGTGATCGCCGCGTCCTCGTGCCGACGACAGGCCCACGGCCCGATCGTCATCGCGGCGAGCGTGGCGACCAGAAGGAAACCGAGTTTTCGAGAGAAACGTCCACGCATTCGCGGTCTCCGGGAGGAGGACCTATTCTATCCACTCATGGGCTTCTACGAGAATCACATTCTTCCTCGGGCCATTCATCTGGTCTGCGGGACCGAGTCCTTTCGGCGCATCCGCGCGCGTTGGGTTCCCCAAGCGAGCGGGAGAGTCTTGGAAATCGGTGCGGGCTCGGGTCTGAACTTTCCGTTCTACGCGTCGGACCGGGTGGAGCGAGTGCTGGCGCTGGAACCCTCTGCGGCCCTGCGCAGAAAGGCTCGCCCCGAAGTGGAACATTTGGCCGTGCCCCTCGAGTGGATCGATTGCGGCGCCGAGGATATCCCTCTCGGCGATGCGAGTGTCGACACGGTGGTGGTGACGTACACGCTGTGCAGTATCGAAGAGGATCTTCGGGCGCTCGCGGAGATGCGACGCGTCCTGCGACCGGGAGGAGCATTGATCTTCTCCGAGCACGGCGCGGCACCCCAGGCCCGTGTCTTGCGTTGGCAGCGAAGACTCACGCCCGTCTGGCGCAGGGTGGCCGGAGGTTGTCACCTCGATCGAGACACCTCGGAGCGTTTGCAGACGGCCGGATTCACCCTCGAGCAGGTGGAGTCCGGCTACCTTTCCCGAGGGCCGCGTTGGGCGTCCTACAACACGGCGGGGCGAGCCAGACCTTCTTGACCCGTGTTACGAGGAAGGGACGCAAACGCTTTCGGCTCCGCGGTTTGCTCCCCCCGGACCCCCTGCTATAATCCCCCTCACCGCGAGGCGCGATGTTGGGGAGGATTTCCTAACGCGTTGCTGCGCAAGGCCTTGCCGCCGAAGACAGCTTCGGTGACAGAGTCGTCTCCGGCCAAGCGGCCGGCTCTCGCCACTGTCTACCTCCCGCTGGGGTTGACCCGACCGGCTTCCCTGGGCGTCTTCCGCCGCCCAAGGAGCTGCGAGGGCTTCTCTCGGCTCGAGGCTCATCGTGACGGGGGGAGCTTCCAGAAACCGACGGTTCTCGCCGCTCGGCGAATCGGCTTCGGAGGCGCATCGGAATCGTCCCTTCAGGAGAAGAGAACCCGATGAGTGACATCATCGTCAACAAGGCGGAAATCGTACAAGAACATCGCACCCACGACGCGGATACCGGTTCACCGGAAGTCCAGATCGCATTGCTCACCGCGCGCATCAAGCATCTCACCGAGCACTTGAAGCAGCACAAGAAAGACAACGCCTCCAGGCGGGGTCTTCTGAAGATGGTGGGCCGGCGTTCGAAACTGCTTCGCTATCTCTGGCGCAAGACGCCGGCGCGACATGACGCCGTCGTCAAGAAGCTGGGTATCCGCTCGCCGGTCGCGAGGGTCTGATCCGACGCACAAGGCGTGAAAGGAAGCGCTTCAATGGGAAGCGTTTTGGTCGGATGAGAACCACACAATGAGTCATCGAATGGAATCCATCACAGTATCCAAGGCAATCGGCGGCAAGACCTTCCAACTGGAAACGGGCTACCTCGCCAAGCAAGCGGACGGCTCTGCCCTCTGCACCATCAACGAAACGGTCGCCTTCGCGGCGGCCACCACGGCCGATCCCCGTCCGGGGATCGACTTTTTCCCCCTGAGCGTCGACTACAGGGAGAAGACCCAGGCCGCCGGCAAGTTCCCCGGCGGTTTCATGAAGCGGGAAGGGAGGCCGACCACCAAGGAAATCCTCACGTGTCGCCTCATCGATCGCCCCGTCCGACCCATGTTCCCCGAACTGTACAAGGACGAGGTTCAGGTCTGCACGTTCGTCGTGCAGGTGGACGGCGAAAACGATCCCGACATCGCGGCCATGAACGCGAGCTTCGCGGCGCTGCATTTGGCCAACATCCCGTTCATCGGCCCCTTGGGCGCCGTGCGCGTGGGCCATGTCGGTGATCGCTTCGTGGTCAATCCCGATTTCGACGAGCGCAAGCAGAGCGATCTCGACATCGTCATCGCGGGCAACCACGACTCGATCAGCATGGTCGAGGGCACGTGCGCCGAGATCTCCGAGGACCTGTTCCTCGAGGCCCTCGACTTCGCCCACGGCTTCATCCGCAAGATCTGCGGGCTCATGGATGAACTCAAGGAGAAGAGCGGCAAGACCTTCACCGAGTGGGAAGCTCCCACCGTCGACCTGCCCGCCGTGGCGCTCGACGTGGAGTCGATCTACAGCGCTCGTCTCGAAAAGGCGTTGCGGACCTCGGGGAAGATGGCGCGGAAGGATGCCGTCAAGGCCCTTCTTCAGCAGGCCATCTCCGAATTCGTGCCGGAGGGCGCGGAGGATGCCGATGAACTCACGTCCGCCATCAAGAAGTGCTGGCACGATCTCGAAGGCAAGGTGACGCGGGCCATGCTCCTGAGAGGCGAGCGTGTCGACGGGCGCGATCTGAACGAGATCCGGCCCATTCACATCAAGGCCGGTTGGCAGTCCCGTCTCCACGGTTCCGCCATCTTCACTCGGGGCGAGACCCAGGCGTTGGTCGTCTGCACCTTGGGAACCCCCAAGGACCAGCAGATCGTGGATGGCCTCGATGAGGAGTACTCGAAGAAGTTCGACTTCCAGTACAACTTCCCGCCCTATTCCGTCGGTGAGGTCAAGCCGATCCGCGGTGTCTCCCGTCGGGAGATCGGGCATGGCAATCTGGCCGAACGCGCGCTCATGCCCGTTCTCCCCGAGCCGCAGGAATTCCCTTACACCATCCGCCTCATCAGTGACATCCTGGAGAGCAACGGCTCGTCCTCGATGGCCAGTGTTTGCGGCGGGACGTTGGCGATGATGGACGCGGGCGTTCCCCTGAAGCAACCCGTGGCGGGTATCGCCATGGGGCTTTTGAAGGACGAGGAGACCGACGACTTCGTCATTCTCTCCGACATCCTCGGTTCCGAGGATCACCACGGAGACATGGACTTCAAGGTGGCCGGCACGGGTCGCGGCATCACGGCCGTGCAGATGGACATCAAGGTCAAGGGCATCTCGAAGGACGTGATGGAAAAAGCCTTGTCCCAGGCGAAAGAGGGGCGACTTCACATCCTCAAGACGATGATGAAGGCTCTTCCGATGCCCAGCGAGCACATCTCGGAGTACGCTCCCCGCCTGCTCATCGTCTCCATCCCGGTGGACAAGATCGGCTTGGTCATCGGCCCCGGCGGCAAGACGATCAAGAAGATCCAGGAGACCACCGGCGCCCGTGTGGAGATCGAAGACGATGGCACCGTTCACATCTCCAGTCGGGATGCCGGCGCCGCGGAAGACGCGCGCCGACAGATCGAGATGCTGACCGCGGAGGTCGAAGTCGGCCAGGTCTACAAGGGTCGCATCGTTTCGGTGAAGGACTTCGGCGTCTTCGTCGAACTCCTCCCCGGCCAGGAAGGCCTTTGTCATGTCTCCGAGCTCTCGAACGACTACATCTCCAAGGTGGAGGACGTGGTCAAGATGGGCGACGTGATCGAGGTCAAGGTGATCGCTCGCGACGAGCAGGGCAGGATCAAGCTCAGCCGCAAGGCTCTCCTCGAGGGTGGCGAAGGCGGAGGAGGATCCGGCGGCCGTCGTGAAGAGGGGGGGGGACGCCCGCCTCGCGGCGGCGATCGGGATCGCGGCCGCGGCGGCGATCGCGACCGAGGCCGCGGACGTCCTCGTGGTGACGGCCGAGGTCGAGGATCGGGAGACCGTCCGCCGCGTCGCCGAGAACCCCGCGGCGACGACTGAAGTTTGGTTGAGCCCGCGGGAGACCGCGGGCTCGATTTTTTTTGTCGACAGAGAACCGAGAAAAGCCATGGCCACGATGCTTGACGCCCCCTCTCTGGATCAACTCCACGGGCAATTCGCACACTGGGAGAAGATCAAGGATCTCATCGATCAGTGCATCGACATCACCTTGAACCTGCGTCAGAGCGGTCACCCCGGAGGGAGTCGAAGCAAGGTTCACCCGTTGATCGTCACTACGCTTTCCGGTGCCATGCGATGGGACATCCGTCACCCCGAGAAACGATTCGGGGATCGCTTCGTTCTCGTGGCCGGCCACACGAATCCCGCCGTCTACGCCATGCTTGCCGTCTACAACGAAGCGTTGCGGGAGCGATTCCGCCGCACCGGCGACGCTCGTTACGCTGTCCCCAATCCCGAGAAATTCGCGCTGGTGTGGGAGGACCTCTTGACCTTGCGTCGTCGCGGTGGTTTGCCCGGGCACGCCGAGATGGAGGGGAAGACTCTCTTCTTCAAGGCCAACACGGGGCCCACGGGCCACGGCACGCCGATCGCCGCCGGCGAGGCCTTGGCGTTGAAGCGCGCCGGCGCCGAGGGCGTGAAGGTCTTCGCCTTCGAGGGAGAAGGCGGCCACACGGCGGGAGCCATCCACGAGACCAAGAACTCCGCTTACGGGTTGGGGCTCTCCAACCTGGTTTTCGTCTTGGACTGGAACGATTACGGCATCGATAACCAAGCCATCTCCGACGTCGTCTATGGCACGCCGCAGACCTGGTTCGAGTCGTACGGTTGGAAGGTGGCGGGCTCCGAGACGGAGGAAGACTGGAGTTCCATCGCCGGCGCGTTCCATGAGGTCATCTGGGGCGACAATCCGGAGAAGGCGCCGCGCTGCGTCTGGGTGAAGAGTCGCAAGGGCCGGGGCTATGGCGTCTACGACAACAAGTCCCACGGCGCGGCCCACAAGATGAACAGCGAACTCTACTGGAAGACCAAAAAGGAGTTCGCGGACAAGTACGGTGTCACATTCGAGGCCTTCGGCCAGCCGGCCCCGGAAAGCCTCGAGGAGGCCAGGCGCCAGGCCGGTGAGAACCTTCGTCGCGTGATGGAGGTCCTTCACCAGGATGAGGACTTGCTGAATTACCTTTCCGACCGGCTGGTGGAGTTGGGCGATTCCGTGCCCGAGGAGATCCCCGGGTTCAAGTTCTCGAATCTGGATAACCCCCTGGCCGATCCGGTCATCATCGACCACTCCAACTACCCGGACGGGATCTTCGTCGAGCCAGGCAAGAAGGCGCCCAATCGTGCCGGCCTTGCCAAATTCGGATCCTGGCTCAACAGCTATTGCCGCGAACGCTATGGCCGCCCCTTGGTCCTCGCCTGCGCCGCCGACTTGGCGGATTCCACCAACATTTCGGGTTTCTGTAAGGACTTCGGAGACAAGAAGAACTTCGGTTGGTATGACCGAAATTCGAACCCGGACGGCTGCCTTTTGCCCCAGGAAATCACCGAGTTCACGAATTCCGGAATCATGTGCGGCGTCGCGACCGTCAACTTCTCGAAGAAGCCCTTCGAGGAATGGCTGGGGTACATCGGCGCATGTTCCACCTACGGTTCGTTCAGCTACTTGAAGTACGGCCCGATGCGGCTTTTCAGCCAAGCGGCGCAGGACAGTCAGATCCGCTTGGGCAAGGTGATCTGGGTGGCGGGGCATTCAGGTCCGGAGACGGCGGAAGATAGTCGCACCCACTTCGGCATCTTCGCCCCGGGCGTGACACAACTGTTCCCGCAGGGGAGGGTCCTCAATCTTCATCCCTACGACCACAACGAGGTGGCCCCCATGTTGGCGGCGGCCCTGTCCTCTGATTGCGCCGTCATCGCGCTGCACCTGACGCGGCCGGCCGTCGAGATCATGGATCGAGCGGCCCTCGGCGTGCCTTCTTATCATGACGCAGCCAAGGGCGCCTACGTTGCACGACCCTATGCCGAAGACCAGCCGAAGCAGGGTGTGGTCATCGTCCAGGGGACGAGTTCCACGGACGCGGTCATGCAGATTCTGCGGGACGGCTCGCTGGAGAAGAAGGGGCTCAACCTCAAGATCGTCTTCGCCCCCTCCCGCGACCTGTTCCTGCGTCAGCCCCAAGCCTACCGGGACGATGTGCTACCCGACTACGAGTTCCAAGACTCGATGGTCGTCGCCAATCAGGCTCGCCGACTCGTGAAAGACTGGATCGCCAACCCCTTCGTCGAGCCCTACGCCATCACCCCGGATCACGACAACCACTGGCGCACCGGGGGCAGCCTCGACGACATCTTGGATGAATCCCACATGACCGCTCCCTGGATTCTCGAAGGGATGGAACGGTTTGCCGCCGAGCGTGAGGATCGTCTCGGGCGCCAACGGGCCCTTCTCGAACGACTCTGATCATGGAGAACCTCGAGAAGTCGGACGATGGGGCGGGGTCCTCCCGTCGCGGCCTTTGGTGGCGGCGGGTGGGTCTGCTCTGCCTGGCCCTCGGTCTCGGAGAGAGCTTTTGGGCGGCCTCGCGCGGTGTGCCGCCCCGCCTGTTTTTCCTCGCCATGCTCGGTGCCCCCATCTGGCTCATCGGCGTCGGCAGGCGCGGCTGAAGCCTAGCCCCGCCGACCTTCTCGTCAAAGCCCCCGGGGGGGGGGCAGGGAGTCGGCATGGCGGTTCCGAGGACGACGTTGTTCCGCGCCGGGATTCCCGCGGCGGGAGCCATCGAGAACGGGTGGTCCATGAGTCTCCTACTCGGCGAACATCCTCATGCTTCCGCCCAAGAAGGGACGGATCACCGGCGTGGATGAGGCGAGGGAAAGTGGCGCTTGAGTCGGTTGATGGGGCCTTCCAGGCAGTACCAGGAGAGCGTGGCCGCCAAGATGCAGAGGACGAGCCTCAGCGAGTAGAGGTTCACCCATCGCAGGGAGGGGAAGCGGGTCACGACCCAGTCGGCGAGATCCCACGTGGCCATATGGACGACGTACAGGCCGTAACTCATCTTGCCCAACCAGGTGAAGAACGGGAATCGGAGGAACCGCGAAAGGAGCGCGTCGTCGTCATTCCACAGCCCGATGATGACGAGAGCGATGCTGATGCCGAAGAAGGTCTGGCGGGGGCTCGGGATGAACTGGTAGAAGCCGTGAAACATCTCCGGCGTCTCCAGATGGGAGAGGATGATCAGGCCCAACACGCCTGAGTAGAGCCATGCGCCGGGCAACCGGAATCGGAAGCCGTGTGACTGGAGGAGGCCCGCCAGGGAGCCCCAGAGGATGTATTCGCCGCAGACCGGGAGAAGGGCTCCGTAGAGGCTGAGTGCGTAGGTCTCGCTGTGCGCGAACCACATCCGCAGAGCGATGGACGCCGCGAGGAGAATGCCCACGGCCGGAATGCGCCAGCGTCGGGGCGTGAAGACCACGAAGCCGGGCCAGAGCAGATAATACTGCTCTTCCACCGCGAGACTCCAGAGGTGGAGCTGACCGTGCTGCCAGCGCGCGAAGAGGCGGAGGAACGCCCCTCGATTCTCGGGAATGCTCAGCAGGAACAACTTGATGTTGAATGCGTAGGCCGCGTGCCAGAGAGGGTAGACGATGATTCCAAGAAACACGGCGACGGCGAGAAAGGTGTAGAAGAGTGGCAGGATACGGAGTGCGCGCCGGATATAGAATGACTTCAAGAACGACCCCCTGGGCCGGCCGTCACCCGCCACGAGGATGCGAGTGATGAGAAACCCGGAAAGGACGAAGAAGCAGGGAAGGGCGTAGGTGAGGAACCACCAATTCACGTTGTGGTGGTAGGTGAACACGGCGAAGAAGAGGATGGCGCGGAAGCCGTCGAGCTGCTTCTTGTACATCCTCAGCTCTGCTCCGGGCCTTCTCGGTGGCGAGGAGTTTCTCCTCGCCCCCAGAGATGATCGGGAAGAACGAAGCCCCGTCGACTTCGCGCCGCGTAGAAATCGCGGATGCGGCGGATCGCATCTGTTTCCGGGGCGTCTTCGAGCCGGGCGAGGGCCATGCCGGCTCCCCCCGGCTCCGAGAAGATCAGCTTGTAGGCGGACTTGACGGCCAGCCTTTCGTCCGACCCCAATCCCGCGCGACGCATTCCGACCACATTGAGCCCCGTGATCCGCGATCGTCCCGTCACCGTCGTGAACGGAGGAACGTCGCGCCCCACCTCGGAGCCGCCGCCGATCATGCAGACAGCTCCGATTCTCGCGAACTGGTGGACGCACACGTTGCCGGAGATGAAGGCCCGGTCGCCCACCTGGACATATCCCGCCAGGAGGGTGTTGTTGCAGACGATCACGCCCCTGCCGAGAATGCAGTCGTGAGCCACATGAGAGTTCGCCATGAGAAAGCAGTCGTCACCGACGATCGTTGCGCCGTCGGGGGTCGTGGCACGGTGAAGGGTCGCATGTTCCCGGATGACCACGTTGCGCCCGATCTCGAGGCGGCTCCGCGTCCCTTCCCGAAAGGCGAGATCCTGCGGTTCGTGGCCGAGAACGGCCCCTTTGTGGATCTTCGAAGCCTCGCCGACCGACGTCTCGCCCGTGATCCAGGCGTGGGGACCCACGTGGACGCCCGCTCCCAGTCGCACGTGATCGTCGATGACGGCGAACGGGCCCACATGGACTCCTTCTCCGAGTTGTGCCTCGGGAGCCACGATGGCGGTAGGATGTACGAAATGTTTCACGGTGCATTACCCCGAAGTGATGCTCGTTCTAACATGGGCCGTCTGGAACCGTCATGACCGAGAACGACTCTTCCGAAATCCTTTCTCTCGTCGAGAGGGCTCGAGCGGGCGATCGCGAGGCCCTCGACGAGCTGCTTCGCGTCCATGAGCCGATGTTGCTGCGATGGGCCCGCAAACGCCTCGGCTATCCCCTCCGAACCCTCGAAGAGACCCGAGACATTCTTCAGGATACCTATGCGGTGGTGATGCGGAAGATCGACAGCTTCTACTACGAGGATGAGACCTCATTCGGCCGTTGGCTGCGTGGGATCGTGACCCGGATCGTTCTGCAGAAGGCCAAGGGGGCGCATATCCGCAGGCGTCTCGCGCTGCCCGACGCGGAGCGTGTCCCCGATCTGTCCGCCACGCCTTCGTCCGTTGCCCAGGCACGGGAGCTGACGCGCGCCAAATACTCCTTCCTTCGCGAGCTTGGGCGCCTCGATCGTCTCATTTATCGGATGAGGATGCGCGGCTTCTCTTCGGTCCAGATCGCCGACTACGTCGGTATGACGGACCGCGCGGTTCGTATGCGTTTCGCCAAGGTTGAAGCGCGGATTCGCCTCAAGCTGCAGCGGTTGCTCCAGGAGTCGCGTGGGGATGAGGATGATGGCTGACGATGATCGCAACCCGCGTCTGGGCGGGGAGGCGGATGCGCTCGATCGATTCTATGAGAGCATACTCACCGAGTTCATCCTCCGTCGCGAAGAGGGGGAGGAACCGGACATCGATGAACTGCTCGCCCGTCATCCGGAACACGCCGAGGCTTTGGCACAGCTTTTGGCCGGAGAAGACCTGCCGCCCGTGAACACCGGCCGCCCCGGCTCGAACAGTCGGGCGGTCATGCGCGCCTTCGGGCCCGGCCGAATCGGCCCCTACGAAATCCTTTTCCTCGTCGGCGGGGCCGGAGGAGGAAACGTCTATAAGGCCCGGCAGCGCGAGACGGGCGAGGAGGTGGCGCTGAAGGTGTTGCAGCGTCGCGAAGTCGTCGACGAACGGGACCTCGAACGTTTTCGCCGCGAAGCACGACTTCTTCAACAACTTCGGCACGCCCACGTCGTCCCCGTCGAGAAGGTCTTCGAAGAGAAAGGGGCCATCTGGATGGTCCTTCCCTGGATCGAGGGCGTCAGCCTCGAGGAAGCGCTACAGATGATTCGGGGGGAGAAGCGGAGCGGAGTCATCGATCCGCAGGAACTTTCCTTCCCCGTCCGGGTCCGCATCGTGGCGAAGGTCGCGCAAACGCTTGCGGATCTCCGTGGTGCGGGGATCGCCCACAGAGACGTGAAGCCGTCCAATATCATGATCACTCGGGAGCTGGAGCCCGTCGTCATCGATTTCGGCACGGCACGCAAGCAGGACTGGTCGGCCCTCACCCGGACCGCCGACGGCTACTTGGGAACTCCCCGTTATCTCGCGCCGGAGTTGCTTCAGGGCGAAGCCGCCGGCACGGAGTCGGCGGATGTCTATGCTTTGGGCCTCACCCTCTACGAATTCCTCTGCGGGGTCAGAGCGTTTCCCACGGAGGATCGAGAGGAACTCTTCGAATGGATTCTGCAGGGACGACTCGCGTCTCCTCGCCGGATCGAACCCCGTATTCCCGCGGATCTGGCACGTCTCGTGCAACGCTGCACGCATCGGTTGCCCCGGAAGCGTCCCTCGACTCTGGCGGAGATGGCCGAAGAATTGGATGAGTGGATGACTCACCACCACGTGAACTCACGCCGACCGGTCTGGCCCTGGATGCTCCTTGCGATTCTGACCGTCGCCGTCGCCGTCGTGGTCTGGGCGCTCGTGTGATCGTCCGGGACGCAGGAGAAACCATCCGGCCGCCAGAATGAGGAGCCACCCGAGAAGGCCGTCATAGAATCGATTCGTGCCGATGAGCCAGTCCCAGTCGCCGGGGCTGTGGGCGGACCATTTTCGTCCCACGGTTCTCTGCCAATACCATCCTCCGTGCAGGCCCATCGGGAGCCAAACGGAACCCCGACGATGTCGAAGCGTCGCGAGAACGAGACCCACGCAGACGAGGCCCGCGAGTTCCATGGGGCGATGGATGACGTTGACGAGGCTCTCGACCATCAGCCCCAGAGCTTCCGCGCCCTGGAGGGCGGTCGGCCAAGTGAAGGTCTCCTGTTTCGCGATGTGAATGAAGTGGGTCAGTGCGTAGATGAGGACCGGCGCCCTCACCCTTCGGCCGAGCACGTGGTAGAGAAAGCCGAAGAACGTGACGTCCTCGAGGATTCCGATGAGGAAGGCGAGAGGCAGATAGCGAAGCCCGATGCCGCCGATTTGCAGGAGTGAGCGGTTTGTGAGCAGCTCCCTTTGCCCGCAGGCCATGAGGATCAAGGTGAAGGCGAGCAGGGAGCCCGCGCCGACGACGAACCCTTTCACCCAGAGCACCAACGGGTGAGGCTCACCCGCGAGGCCCGCCTGCTGGAGGAGAGGTGGGGAGGATGCGCGGCTCGTGACCGCCAGGCCCGACAAGAACCCGATGGACAACACGAAGTGGGCCACCTTCCGGGGAGGGGCGTCAAGGAGTGAAACGAGGATGGGGGTCAGCACGGCCACCGCGATCAGGGTGGAAACCAAAACGAGCCCGAGGCGGATCCAGTCAGGGCGAAGGTCTGCGTCGTTCCCGTTCATGGGAGCATCCTGTCAGGTCCGTGGGGGACGAGAAACCCCGTTGCGGGTTTCCGGGCCCCGCCTTCGTCGGATACCATGGGGCATGGTCAAACTGAATCGCATCTATACGAAGGGGGGAGACGGCGGAGAGACGTCTCTCGGAGACGGAGCTCGGAGGCCCAAGGATGATCTGCGTGTCGCGGCCTATGGCGAAGCGGATGAACTCGGCGCGGCCGTCGGGCTGGCGGCTTCCTTCTGCCAGGACGCCTCTGTCGTGAAGAGACTGCGACGAGTTCAGAACGATCTGTTCGATCTCGGGGCGGATCTTTGCCTGCCACGCGTGGAAGGCGAGGTTGAGGGGAGTGTTCTCCGGTTGCGCGAGGATCAGGTGGCGAGACTCGAGACCGAGATCGATGAGATCAACGCAGCCCTCCCGCCATTGGAAAGCTTCGTCCTTTCGGGAGGCACGCCGGTGGGAGCCCTCCTCCACCTGGCCCGTTGCGTGGCACGCCGCTGCGAGCGGTCCATCGTGAGTCTGATGTCGCAAGAAGAGGTCGGCTCGGCCGTTCTCCGATACATCAATCGCCTCTCTGACTGGCTTTTCGTGATGGCCCGCCACGCGAACGGAGGAGACGAGATCCTCTGGCGACCGGGCGGCAATCAGGGAGAGTCGGACTGACTCTTGTTCCTGGTCCTCTCCTTCATCCACGTTTGGATCAGACGGGCGTCTTCCCTCAGCCCATCCTCGACGTCCTTCGCCGAAGCGTTGGCGAGCCAGGTGCCGGAATCGATGAACACACGTTCCGTCAGCCGAGAGCGGCGCGCCCCCTTGATGCGCTCGATGCGGTAGTCGCCGAAGAATGCCCCCAAACCGAATGCGGTCTTCACCAACTTGTAGCGGACCACGATCGCGTCGCCCGACTCGCGACGAACATCGAATTCGAGAACCACGCTCGGATTGATGCCCATGTGACCTTCGAAGTTCCAGCGGGCCCGCGGTCGCCCATCGACGGCGGGGAGACTCTCATAGGTCTTCGCCCAGGCTCGGTGTCCCTTCGCGTGATCGAAATCCAAGAGCATGGCCAGCACTTCCTGGGGTCTTCCCTCGGTGTCGAACGCGATCCGGCCTCCCCGGACACCCTTGTACTCGAGGGCTTCGTAGACCATGGGATGGCGCCGAGGTGTGTCCGCCGGGGTGGGGAGAGGGGCGACCGCGCTGATGCGGGCGTCCGTCGTCTCCTTGTCGGGCAGGGCCTCCGCACCGGGTGTGGTCGTACACGCGGCGAGTGTGAGGGCGATCAGGAACATGGAAATGGTCGTACGTCTCATGGGGGAAGCCTCGCATCCCGTTCGCGGCGCGGCAACGTTGAATCCCGGCCCGGCCCATGGAATAAGGGAGAGAGGAACGATCCATGCCCTTCACGCTCATTCGCAAGTACCAGATCGAAGCCGCGCACAGATTGCCCCATCTCCCCGACGGACACAAATGCAAGCGTCTTCACGGCCATAGTTTCCATATCGAGATCGTTGTTCGGGGCGACGCGGACCCGGAATTGGGATGGGTCGTGGATTACGGCGTCATGGACGAGCTGTTCCAACCCCTCTTCGATCGCCTCGACCACCGGTTCCTGAACGAGATCCCCGGCCTCGAGAATCCTACGTCCGAGATGCTCGCCCTGTGGATTCACCGGGAGTTGGCTCCGAATCTGCCGGGTCTGGCGGAGGTTCGGATTTCCGAGACCTGCCAGGAGTCCTGCATCTACTCTCCCTGAGGCGCTTGGTTGGGGGCGTGGCAATCCATATAGTCGAGTGATTCCCGCCCCCGAGCGGGGTAGGACATCCAGAACGGGAAGAATATGGCCAAGGAAGAAGCGATTACCGTCGATGCCGTCGTGCGAGAGGCTCTGCCCAATGCCCGATTCCGGGTGGAGCTCCCCAACGGACACATGGTGCTCGCCTATGTGTCCGGCCGCATGAGGAAGCACTTCATTCGTATTCTTCCGGGCGACACCGTCACCATAGAGCTCTCCCCCTACGACCTCAGCAAGGGACGCATCGTCTACCGCGGTCGCTGAGCCGACTTCGCCCGCTCCCACGCCTCGCTCCGAAACACTTTCTTCCGCAGCCGGGAAACTCTTTCCGATCCGGGTCGGCCACGTTCGGCGCGGGCTTCCTCCCCTCTCGGCCCATCCTCGCCAGTGACCGGCGCTTAGCACATCTCGCACCTCGAGGATGTCCCCGGCACGGCTCGTGCAAAGGGTAGGCACCGGACCCGCTGTCCGGAGAGAGAGAGAACATGATCCAGATCAAAATACCGCCGGCGCTTCCGCCGTCGAACTCTGAGCGTCCCAGCGTGAGCCCTTCGGAGGAGTCCGGATTCGAGGACATTCTCCAGGCTCGGGTGGCCGCGTCGCCCACCGTCGCGGCGCCTTCACCGACATCGAAGGTTGAGGACGGGGGAACGGAGGCCACGGATGATTCCGACTTGGCCGAAGCGGAGTCCCTGAGTGCGACGTCCGTGGCAACGCCCCCCGGGGAGACACCCCAATCCGCTCCGGACCGAGACGTCTCTCCCCTCGAACTCGAGGAGCTACTTCCGGTCGGGGAGGACGGCGAGAGCGCTGTGAACGCCGAGATCACGCCCGCGATCGTTGCGGAACCCGGTGACGGTCGCGCAGACGATGGAGCTGCAAGCGGAGCCCGGCTCGACGGCGCGCCGACAGACGGTCTCCGTCGAAGTGCGGACGGCGTTGCGGCGATCCGGCCGTCGGTCGGCGCACCGAATTCCATCTCGCCGAGCCCACCCCCTCCACAGGACGGCCTGCCCTTGAAGGAGGATGCTTTACCGGCATCCGAGATTCCCGAAGAGGCTGAGGGCGCGCCGCCGGAACCGAGCGACGTGGATGCGTCGTCCGCGCCCCCAACGGGGCCCCGCGCGTTGAGGACCGGCGTCAAAGACGAGGGACAGGGTCGCGTCGGGAATTCCGCTGGTCGTGAGTCGAAGGCGGCTGGTTCCCCCGAAAGCCCCTTCGGCGGTTCCCAAGAAAATGCCTCCGATTCCTCGGGGGACCCTTCGTCATCTCGCGACAAGAGGGCGTCGAGGCCCGCCGCGGGCGTCGAGCCCGCGGCCTTTGCGCGTCCCACCGGGCAGCCCTCCACCCCGCCGAGCCAGGCGGCGGCACAGCCGTCATGGGATGCGAGCGCTCCGAGCACGATCGAGGCAGGCGGTGGCTCGAGCACTGAGAGCCGTGCGGAGGCCCTGATAGAGCAAGTGCGCGTCCACGTGAAACCGGGACAGTCCCGCATCGCTTTTCGGCTGGACCCGCCGCGGTTGGGGCGCTTGTCCATCCGCCTCGTCATGCGCGGGGGCCGGCTCTTGGGCCAAGTGCGCACCGAGACACAGGAAGCGGCTCACCTGCTCAGAAGCGGGATCGAGGGGCTTCGCGGCACTCTGAGGGAGGCTGGCATTCATGTGGACCGCCTGGAGTTTCAGCCGGCCCCACCTGCATCTTCCGACGCGACGCAGGAAGGTCTGCCGGACGGATCGGGCCGCCAGACCGACTGGGGCGACGCTCCGGGCGGATCGCAACATCGCAGCCGTGGTCCACGTGGAGAGATCAGGATCGCGCGGGCCGTCCTCGAAATGGATAACGAATCCGACGACGGCCGTTTGGACGTCGTGGCGTAGAGCAAGGAGAGAGGCATGAACATCGAATCCGTCAACGCGGCCGTTGCGGGCAGTCAAAACATCACCGGGGGGCGTCGTCTCGACGGCGCCGGATTCATGAAGTTGTTGACCACCCAAATTCGGAACCAAAACCCGCTGGAGCCGCTGCAGGACTCCCAATTCATCGGGCAACTGGCACAGTTGTCATCCCTGGAGGAAGCCCAAGGGCAAACCGCCGCGCTGCAACAGCTGGCGACCGCCCTTCAGGCAAACGCCGGTCTCCAGGGCTTGGCTCAAGCGTCCAGCCTCATCGGGCGCCAGGTGTCGTACATCGACCCGGATCTCGGCACGGAAGCCGAAGACACCGTGCAGAGCGTGAAGTTCGGGGGCGGGTTGATCCAACTGGAACTGGCCTCGGGCGTCACCATCCCGCTTGGCAATGTCGTCCAAATCCGCTCCGACGTCGCGGGAGGTCTTTCCGCCGCGACGACCACGACGGCTCCGACGACGGCTCCTGCCTCGTCGGTCGCCCTCGGTACGAGCGCATCGGTCTGAATCAAGGAACGCATCGAGAATGAGGGGTCGGGGAGAGGCCCCTGAAAGGAGAGAGAGAATGTTCACCGCACTGCGAGTGGGATTGACAGGGCTTCGCGCCAATCAGAAGTATCTGGACGTCATCGGCAACAACCTGACCAACTCGGAAACCTTCGGCTTCAAGGCCGACCGCGTCACCTTCAGCGACGTCCTTTATCAGACCTCGCGGGCTCCCACGGGTCCAACCGGCAGCTTGGGCGGAGTCAACGGCCGTCAGACGGGTTTCGGCACCCAGGTGTCGAGCGTCGATCAGCTTCACAGCCAGGGAACCTTGGTTTCCACGGGACGGGTGTTCGATCTTGCCATTCAGGGACGTGGCTTCTTCGTCGTCAACAACGGATCGGAAGATTACTTCTCCCGCGCGGGCACTTTCACGCTGGACAGGGCCGGAAGCCTGGTGGATTCCAGGACCGGTTACAAGGTGCAGAGCACCAGCGGGAGCGACATCGTCATCGACACGCAGCAAGTGGCCGCGGCCAAGGCCACCGAGAACATCACGTTCGCGGGCAATCTTCCCGCCGTGGTGACGGGACCTCTCGCCGAGATCCAAGAGACGGCGGCGGCTTTCGAGAACCATCAACCAGCGATTCTGGCGACGACGCTCACGGGAACGAATACGGTGAATGTGGCGGGGCAGGACCTCATTTTGAATATCGATGGGGCTGCTCCCGTCACGATCACGTTCGCCGCCTCCTCGACGAGCCAGAGTCCCTCCGCCGTGGCGACGGAGATCAACTCGCTTCTCGCGGCGCAAAACGTTTCTCCTTCGCTCACGGCGTCCGTGGATGCCTCCGGTGCACTTGTCTTGACAAGCGATACGACGGGAGCATCGGCCGTGATTTCGGCCTCGGGTGCAGCAGCCACGACGTTGGGCATCAACGGGAGCCAAGCGTCCGGCTCGGAGGCGACCGCCGATGCGGCGACCGACTTGAACGACCTCAGCGCCAACACGACCGACTACGTGTCCGGCGACATCATTCAGCTGACGGGCATCGATGCCGCGGGGCAGTCCGTGAACGTGTCGTTCACCTATGGAGTCGACGGGACGACGCTCGGCGCCTTGACGTCGAAGCTGGACAGCGCGTTCGCAGGGACGACCTTCGCACTCGTCAATGGAAAAATCCAGGGCACGAACGACGCGACAGGGGAGAGCGACCTTTCCGTCTTCATCAATGACGCGACGACATCGACCGGTGCCACGGCATGGAGCAATCACGCTTTCGATGCGACGGTGGAAGGTTCGAAACCTGACACGCGTGCCACATCGATCACGGTCTTCGACTCTCTAGGTATCTCGCACACACTCTCCGGCGTTTTCGAACGACAGGACGATGGGACTTGGAACCTCCAGCTCTCCGTGCCGTCGGACGAGGGAACCATTGCGAGTTCACCCATCACCGGGATCGATTTCGACAACGAGGGGCGTTTCCTCGGAGCTGCAGCGACGACGTTTTCCATCGGGTGGTCGAATGGCGCGGCCAGCCAGACCGTGACGCTGGATTTCGGAACCATTGGCGGATTGGACGGGCTGACCCAGTTCGGCAGCGAGTCGAGTGCTCAGGCCATCAGCCAGGACGGCTTCGAGTCGGGCACCTTGGCCTCCCTCGGCGTCACCCAAGGGGGCGTGGTGCAGGGTTTCTTCAGCAACGGTGCCGTGATCGATCTCGATACCATCGCCATCGCCACGTTCCAGAACCGGGAAGGTCTCTTCAAGGAGGGATCGACGCTGTTCCGGCGGAGCGACAATTCGGGAATCGCCTTGATTGGCGAGGCGGGCACCGGCGGCGCCGGGGGAATCGTCTCGGGAGCCCTGGAGGGCAGCAACGTGGATACAGCCGAAGAATTCGTTCGTCTCATCGAAGCCCAGCGATCCTTCCAGAGTAGCGCCAGGGTGGTCACCACGGCCGATCAGCTCTTCGCCGAGCTGCTTCAGGTGATCTGATGCCTCCTTGGGGCCGAGGGCCGCGAGGGGGTTCGGTTCCGTCCAACGAGGCGGGATCGATTTCAGCTCGGCAGCCGCGCCGGTCGAAGAGGATGGCGGGGGGCTCTACATGATCCTCGCGTTCTTACAGGCCGGGACCACCATCTACGACAAATTCGACGCCCTTCAGCAGAGGGGCGCCGAGGATTCATTGGTGTTTTGGCAGGTCGTCCTGATCGGTCTCGTCACCACCGCTGCATTGATCGGTCTGCTCTACTTTGTCCGCTCCGTGCAACAGCACGGAGCCGGTCGGCACGGCACTGACCAAGGCTCACTCGTGGATGAGAGTCTCGTCGAGAACAATGTGGCGCTGACGCCGGGGGATCTCGCCCCCGGAGACCAAGGCTGGATGTTTTGGGACGTGGATGGAACACGATGCGGATGTGACGTCGTCATTGGAGACACCGAAGACGATCTCCGCGTCGTTCAGGTCGAGAGCGACCTGGTCCCCATGAAGGGCCGTGTCGATCTCGTCGTTTCCGAAGCCAGCGGAGACGTCGTGGTCATGGATCTGAAGATCGAGTCGGGAAGCGGCTCGTCCCGACGCGTCCCTTCCGCGGCCAAGACGAATCGGCGCGTCCACCGTAAGTGTCGGGTTCGATGCGACTTTCCGATCGCAGCCGTCAGGGCGGGAGCCGAGGGCGAACCCTTGGGGTTGCGGGCGATGGATGTTTCCCTGGACGGCATCGGTTTCAGGAGCGAGTTCCGATTCACCGCGGGCGAAACCTTGACCCTGAGGCTTCAGATGCCGGGATTCCTGAATGCCGTGACCGTTCGTGCCGAAGTGTCGTGGCAACGTCCTGACGTGGGAGGGCTCTCTCGCGGGGGGCTTTGCATCGCGGCCGATGACGCCACACTGCGTGCCTACCTCGCCGATTTCATCCTGAGCTGCCTCGATAAGGTCTCCTGACTCCGGGCGATCCCTGGCAGAAATTTCCTTCGCGAGCTGGAAAAAACTTCCGTTGTCGATCTCTGCTCCCTTGTGACCGAAGGCTTCGACTCGTCCCGTTGCTCTTCCAATCCACGGTAAGACAATGTCTTGCGTTGATCCGTCGCCGAACTATGAAATTCCAGCCGGTTCGGCCCGCTCCTTGCTCTCTGCCTCCTTGCCGATTTCGGCGAGAGAGAGAGAGACAATTCATGATCGACGCCCTTTACGTGGCGGCCAGCGGTATGAACGCCGTGGAGCGCCTGCTGGAGACTTCGTCTCACAATACCGTCAACTCCCAGACTCCCGGGTACCAGCACCGGCGCGCCATCCTCGAGAACTTCGGGGCGTTCCTGGACGGCGCCCAACAGCGCGCGGACCTCATCGGCGCTCGGGAGACCCTCGATTTCGCCCAGGGTGACCTGCGCAGCAATGAAAGTCCCACGGCCCTTGCCCTGGAGGGGCCCGGCTTCTTCGTCGTGCGCTCCGGGGGGAACGATTACCTGACCCGCAACGGCGACTTTCGGATGGACCACGATGGGCAGTTGGTGACGCGAGCCGGATACCCGCTGGTCGGAAGCGACGGCAGCGTCGTTCGGCTGAATCCCGATGGCGGTGCACCGCGGATCGAAGAGGATGGCGCCATCCTACAGGACGGCGCCGAGGTGGGCCGCATCCGGGTCGTGGAGTTGACCGACGACGAAACCGACCAATTGACTCCGGCCGCCGAAACGCTCTACGGAATACCGAAGAGCGTCAACCCATCGGATGCGAGCCAGACCTTCGTTCGCCAGGGGTTCCTCGAGATGCCTCCCTTCGCCATGAAGAGCCTGGTCGAGATGCTCGTCGCCAACAGGAACTACGAGTCCATGCAGAGGGCCGTGCGGACCATCGACCGCGTCACGCAGACAACATTGCGTTCCGTCTGATCCATGCGGTCACGGGATTCGAGCACGAGAGAGAGAAAGAGGAGAGAATGATCAAGGCACTCTTTACGGCTGCGACGGGCATGCGCGCGCAGCAGACCCGCATCGACGTCATCGCCAACAATCTGGCCAACGTCAACACCACGGGCTTCAAGAAGTCCCAGGCGAACTTCGAGGACCTGCTCTATTCCAACTTGGGTGATGCAGGCACCCAGAAGCCTGCGTCTTTGCAGATCGGCGCCGGGTCCCGGCTCGTGAGTACGACCAAGGTCTTCGCTCCCGGCGTTCTCGAGGAAACCGGCCGTGCGCTCGATCTGGTGATCACCGGCAATGGATTCTTCCAGCTTCAGGACATCAACGGCGGGACCGTCTACACCCGGGACGGGAACTTCCATGCGGACTCGAACGGCGACGTCGTCAACTCTCAGGGGCTGAAGCTGGTCCCCAACATCAACGTCCCCGAGGGCGCCACGTTGGCCATCTCCGCCGACGGTACGATTTCGGCGCGAGTCGGAGATCAAGCAGCAACCCAGCTGGGGCAACTCCAGCTCGTCAATTTTCGAAACCCGGCCGGCCTCGATTCCACCGGTGGCAACCTCCTGCGCGAGAGCGCCGCTTCGGGGACCCCCACGACCGGGACCCCGGGGCAGAACGGTTACGGCACCATCGTGCAGGGGTTCCTCGAACGATCCAACGTCGACGTGGTCAACGAACTCGTGAGTCTCATCGTGTCCCAGCGCGCCTATGAGACGAATAGCCGAGCCATCTCTTCGGCCGATCAGATGCTCACCACCGTGAACCAGATCCTCCAGTGATGAACAGGACGAGGAAAAACATCGTGATGCAAAGACTGATTCTCCTCATCGCCGGGCTCATTCTGGCCACGTCTGGTCGAGCTCAGTCCAAGGCCGGCGTCATCGTCACCATGAAAACTCCGACGAGCGAGTTTCGCGGAAGCCGTCTGCTTCTCGGCGACATAGCCAAGATCGATGTCTTTGCCGGAAAGCGGCGCAGCGCCGGGTTGCGTGCCCGCCTCGCCCGGGTCGAGCTGGGGCGTTGGAGCAAGGATTCCAGCGTTCTCACCGTGGAACGGAAACTCGTCCGCCGGAGTCTCATCGACGCCGGCGTCGACGCCAAGGTCCTCGAGATCGATGGACCGGAGCGCGTGCAGGCCGTGCAGAAGCGGGTTCGCATCGACGCACGACGCGCGGAGCGAGCCATTCGCCGGCACATCGAGGGTGTCCTGGGTTCTCGAGCCAAGGACTCGGAGATCCGCTTCGTCGGGACCTTTCGTCCCTTTGACGCCCCGGTCGGTCGCTTCCGATTCGCTCTCGACGTCGAGGAGGACACGAGGAACAGAACGATGGCCGGGCGGCTCGATCTCTCCTTGATCGTCAAGGCGGACGGTGTCGTGCAACGTCGCGTGATCGTTCCGGTCATCGTTCGGAGGCCGGTCGAGGTCGTTCGGATGGCTCGGCGCGTCGCGAAGGGAAGAGTGCTCGCGCCCGAAGACCTGGAGCTGACGACCGTCGTCATGGACGGAAACAACCAGGGCCTCTTTCACGACATCATGGAGGCCGTGGGAAGGAAGACTTTGCGGCATCTCGAGCGGGGCATGCTGCTTTCGGACACGAGCATCGAGGGGCTGCCGGCGATTCACAAAGGCGACATCGTGACGGCTCGGGTTCGTATTGGAGGACTCGTAGCCCAAGCGGTGTGCCAAGCGTCCCAGGACGGAGCCATCGGGCAACGCATTGCTCTCATCAACATGGGGTCCAAGAAAACCGTGTATGGAATCGTCGTGAGCCCCCGCATCGTCGAGGTGGCCGTCGGACAGCAAGGGGGATCGAGACCGTGAAACCACTCTTCATCCTTATCTCGGGTCTCGTCCTGTGCGCGTCCGTGGTGGGACAGTCGCTCTGGAACCCCGATCGCCCTATGCCGTCGCTTTTCACCGACACGATCGCCCGCAACGTGGGCGACATTCTGACCGTCGTCATCGACGAGAGCCAGATCGTGAAGAACAAGGAGCTTTCGAAGCTCGAGAAGGAATCCACGTTGGATGCGGTTCTCGAAAACTTCGACATTTTGCCGAATCTCTTCGAGCCTCTCCCCGCGGCGAAGGGCACGTCGACGCGGACTTTCGACGGCAAGGGGACCTACGACAAGGACAATAGCTTCCGAACGACCATGAGCGTGGTCGTGATCGACCGACTTCCCAACGGAAACCTGCTCATCGAAGGGACGCGAAGCATCATCATGGACGGCGAGACGAAAAGCATCCGTCTGACGGGTCTCGTCCGCGGCTTGGATGTGACGTCGGTGAACACCGTCCTCTCATCGCAGATCGCAAATGCTTCCATCGCCTACGAGGGCGAAGGGTTTCTCAATCAGGCGACGAACCGCGGTTGGTTCTCGCGTCTCCTCGACATCGTCTGGCCCTTCTAAGGAGAGAACTCGTGCGCAGATTCTTCATTCTTCTCACGCTGTCTACGTCACTCTTCTCGCAGGCCCGCATAGGCGAGCTGACGGGGATAGAAGGCGTTCGGGACAACATCATTCGCGGAGTGGGGCTCGTCGTCGGCCTGAACGGCGAGGGTGACAAGTCGAAACTCGCCCGCCGTATGATCGCGAACGTGCTGAAGCGCAGCGGCGTGAACGCACTGGAAACCGATCTCGATGCCTCCAACGCCGCCGTCGTCATGGTGACGGCACGCATCGATCCATTCCGTCGGCCCGGAAGTCGGATCGACGTGACGGTCTCTTCCATGCTCGACGCGAAGAGTCTTCGAGGGGGGACTCTGCTGGATACGCGATTGGCCGGATTTGACGCGGAAACCGTCTACGCGATCGCCGAGGGGCCCGTCGTCGTCAATGGCGTCTCGGCTCAGGGACAGTCGGGGTCGTCCGTGACGATCAACCATCCGACCGTGGCCAACATCCCCAACGGTGCTCTCGTGGAGAAGGCGATTCCGATGCGGATCACCGATCTGAGGGACGTAGTCACCTTGAACCTGAAGAATCAGGATTGGACCACGGCCTACAACATCGAGAAGGTCGTCAACGGAAAATATCCGGGAGCGGCCCGGGCCGTCAACGCCGGCGTCGTGGAGGTGCATGTCCCAGCCACGATGAAGGATCGCGTCACCGAATTCATCGCCTCCATTCAAGACCTCACGGTTGAGGTTCACACCGTCTCCAAAATCGTCATCGACGAGAAGTCCGGCTTCATCGTGGCTGGCGCAAACGTGAGAATCTCGAAGGTAGCGGTGGCTCAGGGAGATCTGAGTGTGACGGTCGAGGAGGCGCCTCAGCCGGTCGTCGCCAACTCGTTCACCGAGGGGCCGTCCATCGCCGCGGTGCCGAGATCGCGTGTGAGCATCGAGGAGGAGAAATCGGGGCTTCAGGTCGTCAAGGGTGGCGAGAGCGTGGCCCAGTTGGCGGCATCGTTGAACGCCTTGGGGGCGTCGCCAAGGCAGTTGATTGCGATCCTGCAGGGGATCAAGGCCGCGGGTGCCCTGCACGCGGACTTGGAGGTGCGGTGATGATTCAATCCCTTGGACTCCCCGAGTCGCCGTTGCCCGTACCGTCTTCGACGGTCGACGTGGGCGCACTCGGACGGAAGAAGACTGACGAGCTTTCGGATGAGGAATTGGAGCGTGCCGCCAAGGGACTGGAGGGCGTCTTCGTCTCCATGCTTGTCGGCAAACTGCGCGAGGGGATGACCGAGGAGGGTCTTTTCGGTTCTGACGACGGAGGCATCTACGGCGGCCTGTTCGATCAGATGATGGGTGAGCAACTCTCGGAGAGCGGGGGAATCGGCATCGCGGAGATGGTCGTTCGGGCCGAAATGCAGCGCCGGGGCGGCAAAGCGTCTGAGGATGTCCCTGCAGCGGAAGGAAAGGAAGAACAATGAGTGGAGCGCGAACCACGGAATCGGATGCGAGGCTTCTCGAGGTCTACCTGAGGGACGCCCTCAAGGTTCAGGACGGAATGGGCTCGCTGATGGACGCCCTGAGTGACCGCATCGTGGCGCAGGACATCGAGGGCCTGGAGGCTTGCCTCGTCGAAGCCGAGCCCAAGCTCAAAGGGATGGAGGCTCTCGAGACCAATCGTCGAAAAATCTTCTCTCACCTGGAAAGAGTGACGGGCCGGTCCTTTCGCCGCGACGGCGTCGCAGAGGTGATTGCTGCCCTTCCATCTTCGGAACAGGCGGGTTTGCAGCAGCTTCTAGGCGAAGCGCGGTCCGCTGCGAAGGATCTCAGGCGCGCCGCGAACAAGACCGGCATGCTGGCCCGGCAGGCGATGTCCTTCGACCGGGAACTTCTCAACGCGATCCTCTGCCTGGGAGATTCGATGACCACCTACGGTGCGGACGGCGAGATGCGCCGTGCGGCCGAAGCGTCGCTCGAGCGGAGCCTCTGATATGCCCATCGGATTCGACACAGGGCTTTCAGCCCTCATCTCGGCTCGGACGGCGATCAATACCATCGGGCAGAACTTGGCCAACGCCTCCACTCCCGGGTACTCACGAGAGCGTGTGCTCCTGGAAACCGTGGGCGGAACCTTCTCCCGCGGGCTTCGCCTAGGGGGAGGTGTTCGCGTCAACTCGATCGAGAGGGTCACCGACGATCTCTTGTTGAGTCGCCTTCGCATCCAGCAACACGAAGTCGCCCGTCGCTCCGTCGGCCTGCAGAGCTTGCAGGAGATCGAACAGATCTTCGGCGAGCCGGGCGAAGGAGGGGTTTCGGCGCTCCTGGGCAACCTGTTCAACGGCCTATCAGGCCTGGGCGCGACGCCGGACGAGAGCGCGCTCCGGTCGGGTGTCGTTCAGGCCGGAACGGCGTTGACGGAACGTATCCGCCGCATCCAGCAGGACCTCACTTCCAACTCGCAGGGCGTGGGTGACCAGATTTCCTCCACGACCGAGCGCATCAATGCGATCGGGCAGGCGCTCGCTGACATCAATGACCGACTGACTGCAGCCCAAGGATTGGGGCCGCCTCCCGCCGAACTCCTGGATGGACAGAGCCGCCTTCTGGACGAGTTGGCGACCTACGTCGACATCAGGGTCAACGATCTGGGCGCCGGCCGTGTTCGCGTCAACATCGGAGGGCAGTTGGTGGTCGGCGTCAACCGCGCCATTCCGCTTTCGGTCACGAAGAACAGCGACGGCAAGAGCGAGGTCATCCTGGAAGACGCCGTGGCGCCGCTCGACGTATCGAGCGGGCAGTTGAAGGGGCTACTCGACCTGGAAGGGAGCGGAGTCAAGGAACGTCAGGATGGGCTCGATCAGATGGCGCGATCCCTCATCCGAGAGTTCAACGAGATCCACGCCACGGGTGTCCCATCGACAGGCGGCTACCAGAGTCTGCAGGCCTCCAACCCCCTCGTCGACACGAACCAGAGCGGAGACTTTCTCGACGAGCTCATCGTCAACGCGGGGCTCCCTTTTGACGTTCAGGACGGCACTCTTCTTGTGAACGTGATCGACGACGCGACGGGAGCGATCACACAGACCAGCCTCGACATCGATATCTCCTCGGATACCGTAGGCGATCTCGTGAATCGATTGTCCAGCATTTCGGGACTGAATGCGTCCGTCGACGGGACGGGGAGGCTGTCGGTTTCCGCCGCCATCGGGAAGAGGTTCCATTTCGCACCCACGCTGGACGCGAATCCTGACGACAGCAATCTGTTCGGATCCGCCTCGGGGCAGATCACCGGTGCCCTCTCTGGGCCTTTCTCTCTCGCGAGCGGTGACGCGATTTCGATCGCCGTGGACGGCGGTGCGCCTCAGACGATCACGTTCAACAGTGCTCAGTTCAACAACATCTCCCAGGCGACGGCGTCCGAGGTGGCGCAAGCGATCAACGGGACGCTCATAGGCGGGACCGCCAAGGTCGTCGACGGCCGCGTCGTCGTGACTTCGAATACCCAGGGGACTACTTCGTCGCTGCTGATCAGCGACGCCTCCGGATCTCCTACCTCCTCGCTCGGACTTTCCACCACTTTGGATACCGGGTCAGGTCAAAGCGTGTCGGTCAACGTGGCGGGAACCTATTCGGGCGCGAACGATGAGGAATTCACGTTCCGTCCCCTCTCAGATGGCCGCATCGGTGTGACGCCGGGCCTGGCTGTCGAAGTTCTCGATGCCTCCGGTCAGGTCATCACGACCTTGGACGTGGGACAGGGGTACGAGCCCGGAAACCTCATCGACGTGGTCGACGGCATCAGTGTGTCGTTCGGGGTTGGCGCCATCAGCCAGACTGCGGGAGATCGGTTTGCCCTGAAGGCCCTGGCTGATTCCGATTCGGCCGACCTGCTCTCGGCCTTCGGATTGGCGGCATTCTTTACCGGCAGCGGGGCGACCGACATCGACGTGTCCCAGTCTCTCAAGGACGATCCATCGCTCCTCGCACAGGGCCTTTCATCCGCTGCGGCGGACAATCAGAACATCTCGCGGCTGCTTTCCCTGAGGGATGGCGCGTTGGGGAGTCTCGGCAATCGGAGCGTCGAGGAATTCTACAACGACATGGTGGCGAAATTGGGTACCGACGTGTCCCGCGAAGAGCTGACTTTTCAGACGGAAACGCTGCTCTTTGACGCCCTCAACAGCCGTTTGGAGCAAGCGCGAGGAGTGTCCGTCGATGAGGAACTCGCCAATCTCCAGCGCTTCGAACAGGCGTACTCGGCCGCCGCCAGATTCGTGCAGGCGATCAACGATGTGAATCAGACCCTTCTGAGTATTTGAAAGGGGATCACCATGGGATTTCGAGTGACACAGGCTTTGAGCGCAAGGGCGGCCCAGTTCAACGTCCAGCGTTCCTTCGCGCGAGTCTTCAAGAGCCAGCAGGCCTTGGCCTCCGGCAAACGCATTCAGAAGCCGTCCGACGACCCTTCCGCGATCTCGCGACTCCTGTTCTTCAAGCAAAGAGCCAAGGAACTCGACCGCTTCTCGGCCAACACTTCCGAGGGACAAACGTTCGTAGAGAGTGCTGCCTCGAATCTTCAGGCTCTTTCCGCCCGCGTGGCGGACGTACGCGAGCGCGTGGTTCAGGGGTTGAACGGTGCGCTCTCGACGGCCGATCGAAGGACGATTGCCAACGAGATCGATGGCATCCTTCAAGACATCATCGCTCTCGCGAACTCGCGAATCGGTGAGAGGTACCTGTTCGGCGGCACGGCAAGCGATGTGCAGCCGTTTGCCCTCCTCACGGACCCATCCGGGCAGCAAAGGGTCGTCTACCAAGGCAACGACGACACGCTTTTGGCCGAGATCGGGCCCGGCGTCACTGCAGCTTTCAACGTTCCGGGCTCGAAGGTTTTCTCGTCGTCCCCGAGGGGCGCGACGAAGATCGACGGATCGACCGGAGTTCAGCCGGGCACGGGAACCGACAGCGGGACGGGGCTGGACAGGCTCATCGTTGCCCATGGTCAGACAACCTATGCCGCGGGTGGGCTCCAGTCCGGGCTTTCCGGGGCGGACGATACCGCGTTGGGGAACCTTACCCTGGGGCTTTCGGTCGATGCCGCCGGAACGACGGGAACCATCACGTTGAACGGTGGGCCCCCCGTGGCCTTTGTCAACCCGCAGACCGACCTCACCGTGACCGGGGCCAACGGAGAGACGCTCCATATCGACACCACTTCGGTCACCCCGGGATTCGTCGGAGTCGTGGCAGTTACGTCGTCGGCGACTTACTCGCTGGACGGCGGTGCAACGACGACACCCGTCGACTTCACGGCCACGAATCAGCAGATCGTGGATTCTTTTACCGGCGCAGTGCTCAACGTCGATAGCACGGGCGTCACGACGACCGGCGTCGAAGACGTGACCTTCGGTTCCTTCAATCTCTTCGACTCCCTCATCGCCATCCGAGATGGTTTGAAAACTGCAGGCCAAGGGGGGGGCTCGCTGGATCAGGATATCGAGCGGGTGAACGGCTATTTGGCCCAGTTGGACCAAGGACATGACCAGCTCCTGGAGGAGCTGGGCACGCTGGGTGGCTACTCATCCCGTCTCCAGGCGGGGGAACAACGGCTTCAGGATCTCGATATTCGATTGCGGTCGATCATCTCCAAGACGGAGGATGTAGACCTCGCTGAGGCCACGACCGAGTTGCAGCAGAACGAGACCGCCTATCAGAGCGCTCTGCTGATCACTTCGAGAGTGAACCAACTGAGCCTCTTGAATTTTCTCTGATCGAAAGGGACCGATGATTGACGTGAGCGCCGCCCTACCCCTCATGGTCGATACGCTTCGCGAGGAAGACTTTGGAGCAGCCGGTCTGCTCGTCGATCGATCCATGCGGGCCGGCGCAGGGATGTCGATGGCCGAAGACTTTCCCCTGCTCGTCGGGCCGCGGGCGCGTTCGACACGCCTCGTCGTGCGAGACGGTCGCCGCCTCATCGCCCACGGAGCCTACCTCGTCCACGAGATCGTCGACGTCGATGGAACGGTCGAAAAGCGCCTCGCGAATCTAGGAGCTGTTTGCGTCGCCCCGGAAGCTCGCGGCCAGGGTCTGGGCCGACGCATCTGCGAGGCCTTGATCGACCGGGCCGACGGGCACGGTGTCGACGGTGTCATTCTTTGGACCGACAAGCCCGACTTCTACGCCCGATTCGGGTTCGAACCCGCGGGTGAGGAGCAGTGTTTCCAGTTGACCGGTGACGTTCTCGATCGGGTGAAGGGATCACCCGCTCGTGTGGCCAGGGGCGAAGATGTGCTCAGGCTTCTCGAGATCCGTCGCAGAGACCCGCTCTGGGTGAGGCGCTCCTTCGACGAGGCGAGGACGCTCTTCTCGCTGCCCGGATCTGTGGCCCTCGTGACGCCCGTCGAGGGCCCACCGGAGGCCTATGTCGTCGTCGGAAAGGGGCTCGATTTCGCGGGAACCATCGCCGAGTGGGGCGGACCCGCGGAAACGGTCCGCGCCTTGCTCGCCTGGATCTT
>CAZLGG010000038.1:0-33470 GCA_964559135.1 uncultured Planctomycetia bacterium | reverse complement strand
TGGGCTGAACCCCTGGGCGCATCGCCCGGTGCGGGTTTCCGGCTACACGTCCATCCCCGTTTCCAGAGTGACACCGCGTTGCTTCCGCGGCTCGTGGCCTACCACGTGGTGAAAATCAATTACGGAGACATCGTCACGTTCGAAGAAGCAGAAATCTACGGGGCCACGCTCCTCGGATTGGATGTGGAGGACTATTACCGATCGCTTTGCGAAGCGGCGGATGCCTTGGAGGCCCCCGCCGCCCCATGCGAGGGACGAAGCTGTGAATGAAACGACGCAAGATGAGACTCTGGCGGTGGTGGGCGCCTACGTGCGCGCGAGAACCGCGGATCTCGCGGAAATTCGTCGGCGTGCGGAGGAGTTGGAGGGTTTGGAGACCTTCGATCTCGACCGCGGAGACATGTTCGGAGTCGTCGTCGAGGGCCTGTCCATCGACGCGGTCCACGATGTGATTGCAGGCAGATTGGCTCGATTGGAAGGCGTCCTCGGCGTCTTTCCCGTGTCCTTGGAGCTTGATGAAGCGTCGAGTTTCGACGGCGCGGCGAGCGCTACCCCAGGAGGTGTGTCATGAGATCCACGCGAAGAGAATTCATGAAGACGGCGGCCGTGTCCGCCGTCGTGGCAGCGACCAGCGGAAACGCGGTCGCAGAGAGCGTCCTGCGACCCGAACCGATTCGCTGGGTCAAATCGGTATGTCGGTTCTGCGGGACCGGGTGTGGTGTGATGTTGGGAGTGCGCGACGGGCGTTTCGTGGCTCTGCGGGGTGATCCCAAGCACCCGACGACGAAGGGATTGGTGTGTGCGAAGTCTCTCTTCCTGCCCAAGATCGTTCAGGCGAAGGATCGCCTGAAAGTCCCGCAGATCCGGAAGAACGGGGTCTTGAAGGACGCCTCCTGGGACGAGGCGATGGAGCTCGTGGCCTCGAAGTTTGCCGAGTCCATTCAGAAGCATGGACCGGATTCGGTGGCCTTCTATGGGTCGGGGCAGGCCATGTCGGAGGAGAGCTATCTTGCCAACCGCCTCTTCAAGGGAGGCATCGGCACGAACAACGTCGAGGGCAATCCCAGACTCTGCATGGCCAGCGCCGTGGGCGGCTACGTCACGACCTTCGGCAAGGACGAGCCCATGGGCTCCTACGATGACATCGATCACGCCAAGGTCTTCTTTCTCGTGGGCTCGAATACGGCGGAGTGTCACCCCGTGATCTTCGACCGCATTCTGGCCGCCAAGCAGGCTCGGAAGGACGTCCTCGTCATCGTCCTGGACCCACGGAGAAGTCCGATCGCCGAGATCGCTGACGTGATGCTGGATCCCAAGCCCGGCTTCGACCTGCCCGTCTTCCACTCGATGGCTCACGTGATCATCAAGGAGAACCTGCACGACCCGGACTTCATCGCGAAGCACTGCCAGTTCAAGATCGTGAAGGGCGGGAAGCCCGTCAACGTAAGTTTCGAGGAGTACGTGAAGTTCCTCGAGGGCTTCACCCCGAGAAAGGCCGAGCTGCAATCCGGCGTGCCGGCCGATTTGATCGTGGAAGCCGCCCGCCTCTTCGCGAAGGGGCCTACGATGTCCTTCTGGACCATGGGTCTGAATCAGAGATCGCGGGGCGTCTGGGCCAACAACCTGATGCACAACCTGCACCTCATCACGGGTCAGATCGGCAAGCCGGGGATGACGCCCTTTTCCTTGACCGGCCAGCCCAACGCGTGCGGCGGTGTCCGAGACACGGGCACTCTGTGTCACATCCTCCCGTACGGCCGTTCCGTCAAGAAAGCCAAGCACCGCGAGGAGATGGAAAAACTCTGGGGAGCCAAGCCTGGAACCATCCCACCCAAGCCCGGGCTGAACACCATCGAGATGTTCCGAGCTCTGGCTCGGGACGAGATCAAGGCGATGCTGATCCTGACGACGAATCCCGGGCAGTCCTTGCCGAACGCCACCGTCTATCGGGACGCCATGGGCAAGCCCCGCCCGGGCAAGCCGTTCATCTGCGTGATCGACGCCTATCCCACGCGGACGACGGAACTGGCGGACGTCGTTCTTCCCGCAGCCATGTGGTCGGAGAAGACCGGCGTCTTCGGCATGTCCGAGAGGCGCTACCAACTGCATCCCAAGATCATCGATGCTCCCGGCCAGTCTCGTTCCGATTTCGATGTCCTCCTCGACTTTGCCGCCAGGCTGGAAGAGAAAGGTGTCGTGCCGAAGGGGTACATCGGAGGCAGATTCAAGACCACGGACGACATCTGGGACGAGATGCGGGAGGCCTCCAGGGACACCGCCTACGATTTCCGGGGTATCACACGGGAACGTCTTCGGAATGAGCGAGGCGTGAGGTGGCCGGCGCCGACTCCGAATCACCCAGGGACTTCGCGGCGATTCGTGAAGGGAGAGGATCCCATCCTCGATGCCGGCCCCTACGCCGACAACAGCCTGAAACCCGGTGACATCAAGTTCTACGCGGCGCCGAAGTATCGGGCGACCGTGTGGCTGCGGCCGCCTCTCGGACCGTCGGAACCCCCCGATGACGAATACCCCTTCGTGTTGTCTACGGGGCGCGTGCTCGAGCATTGGCACACCGGGACCATGACCATGCGCGCGCGCGAGTTGCGTCGGTCCTACCCGGAGTGTTTCTGCGAGATCAATCCCAAGGATGCGAAACGTCTCGGCATCAAGAACGGCACTCGGGTCAAGATCACGTCTCGTCGCGGGACGGCCTGGGCCAAGGCCCGACTGATTGCGGGGCCCAGAGAGGGCATGATCTTCGTCCCCTTCTGCTGGGAGGACGACCCCAGCCTCATCAACCGCGTGACCATTGATGCCTATGACCCGGGCTCGAAGCAGCCCGAGTTCAAGATCTGCGCTGTCAAGCTCGAGAAGGCCTGAAGCGCGAAAGGAGGATCACCATGAGATGGTGCCCCGAATTCATCGTCTGGGCTCTGTTGGCGCTCTGGCTGACGCCCAGTTGCGGGAGCGACGGGTGCTGGGGCTCGGAGAAACCGGCCACCACCGTCGAGACCGAGAAACCCGCGGCGCAGCCCGCTGCCCATGAGGAGGCCGAGGCGATCCCCGCCAAGGTCGAGGCGGAGCTGTCGGTCAACCCGCACCCTCGCCCCGTCATCGCCGAGGCGACGGAGGACAAACCCAAAGCGTCGCCCGCACGCTCGGTTGCTACACCTCAGGATCAGGACAAGTCGAAAGCGAAGCGCAAACCCGTCATGCAGGCAAAGCCCCATGACGAGGATTTTGCGGCCAACGCCTTTCCTCCCACCCTGTCCGATACGAAGCAGCATCGGAAGGCATGGCGCCGCAACGATTGCTTGCGTTGTCATGAGACGGGTGTCGGCGAGGCCCCCGAGGTGCGGCACAAGGGCATGCCCGATCTGTTGAAGGTGGCGAAATGCCGCTCTTGTCACGTTTTCGAACCCGGCAAGAAACCGACCCAGAGGAAGCGTTCCCCCATCGACGCCGGGTTTGCCGACTTCGCCTTTCCACCGATGATTCCGGCTTCCGCACACCACCGGAAAGCGTGGCGGAAGGACGATTGTCTGCTTTGCCACGAGGACGGCCTCATGGGCGCGCCGAAGGTGCGCCACAAGGGGTTGCCTCCTCTGGCCTTGAAGGCGAAATGCCGGACCTGTCACGTTCAGGTGAGAGTGTTGGACTCCGACCCCAAGAGGCATTGAGCCATGATCGGTCGACGGGAGTTTCTTGGCGTCCTCGGTGTCGTCGCCGGGGCGGGTGCGGGCGGACTCTGGAGGTCCATGGATGGGGCGCACACGGGGCCCCATCGTCTGCGCCCCCCGGGGGCGCTGACCGAGGAGGATTTCTTGGCCGCCTGCATCCGGTGCGGGCAGTGCATCGTCGCCTGCCCCTATGGGACCCTGCGTCATGACGATGACGGGCGTCTGCGCGACCGCGGGACTCCGTACCTCGTCCCTCGAGAGACCCCCTGCTTCCTGTGCAAGGGCTACGATTCGCTCCGTTGCATCGATGCGTGCCCGACAGGGGCTCTCACGGATCCCGGGGACGTCGAGTCCATCGACATGGGCGTGGCCGTCATCGACCCGGAGACGTGCTTGGCATACAACGGCGTCGTTTGCAGGGCGTGCTGGCACAAGTGCCCGTTCCCAAACCAAGCCATCCGGTTCGACTCCATGCTCAGACCCGTCATCGTGGAGGACGCATGCATCGGGTGCGGTCTTTGTGACAAGGCCTGTCTGGCCGAGCCCAGCGCCATTCGCATCGTGCCGACCGTCGATTTCGAGGGAGGGAAATCATGAAGTCTTCACGACGACGGCCGTGGTGGACATGGGCGCGTCGCGTGACGGCTGCGGCGTTCTTGACGCTGTTGGTGCTGGGTGTGCGGAGCGAACATCACTGGCTCGTCGGGTCGGCGACGTCGACGCGTCTCTTCGGCGTCGTTCCTTTCGCGGACCCCCTCGCGGCTCTCGAGGTGATGATCGCTTCGCGAGCCTTCACGGCAACGCTGGCCCTCGGTGCGGCGCTTCTCATGCTTCTGGCGATCGTTTTCGGTCCCGTCTTCTGCGGCTGGATCTGCCCCCTCGGCTTCCTGCTCGATCTCAATGGAGCTCTCCGGCGGCGCGTGGCTGTCAAAGTCGTGCTCAAGACGCGTCGGAAGATGCCCTCGTGGATGCTTCCCCGTGTCACCCGAGCCCTCATGCTGGGCGCGGTCGTGGGCTTTGCGTTGGTCGGGCGGTTTCCGGTGTTCCAGACTCTCTCTCCCATCAATCTCGTCGTATGGACCTTGCAGTGGGGCGTGACATCGGCCGCTGTGTTTCTGGGCATCCTGGCGGTGGTGGAATGGATCGCCCCTCGGCTTTGGTGTCGTTCCTTGTGCCCTCTGGGCGGCTGGTTGGCCCTCCTCGGGCAAAGGGCGTGGCTTCGGATCGGCATTCGTCGAGAACTCGCTGGACGGGCGCCGTGCCATCGCTGTACGCTACACTGCCCCATGGGAATTCGCGTGATGGAGGATCATAGCTTGGCGGGAAAGCCCGCGGTCGATGACCCCGACTGCACGCGCTGCGGAAGTTGCCTGGAGGTTTGCGGCCAGGGGGTGCTGCATTGGCAGTGGGGGTCAGGCCCCGGGACCCATGGGCCCGCGTCGGGGTTGCAGGAGGTGGATGGCGACCCTTCGGAAGCGAAACACCTGTCTGGGAGGACTCCTCATGGCGATCGATCCGGAACTTTGGATGTGGGAACGAGCACGAAGGTTGCTGGACGAGGTCGACAGGCTTCAGGACCGTCTGCTCGATAGAGGGTCCGGTCGGCCTTCTCGGCGCTGTTGGCGCCCCGCCGTGGATGTCTTCGAGGTCCCCGACGGGCTCATCGTCTTGGCCGCGCTGCCTGGAGTCGATCCGAAACAGGTCCACGTCGGAGTTCAGGCGGGGCGGGTCGTGATTCGCGGGACGCGTCGCCTGCCGATGGGGCTTCGGGGGGCGCACGTTCATCGCTTGGAGATTCCTCACGGCGAGTTCGAGCGCATCGTGCCTCTTCCCTCCGGTTCCTTCGAGATCCAGGCCCCGCGGTTTTGCGACGGATGCTTGATGTTGGTGCTCAAGAGGGGAGGCGGCCAATGAGTGACACCACGGAATCGCATGGGGAGCAGACAGGCCTTCCGGAGGTTTCGAGAAGCGACTCCGAAGATCTCCTGCTGATTCTTCCCGTTCGTCAGACGGTGCTTTTTCCGGGCGTCGTTCTTCCGATTGCCGTCGGGCGACCCCGCTCACTGAAGGCCGTTCAGACGGCCATCGGTGAAGAAAGGGGCTTGGGCATCGTCTTGCAAAAAGATTCCTCCGTCGAGCACCCGGGACCGGAGGACCTGTATGCGGTCGGAACCTCGTGCGAAATTCTCCGCTACGTCGCGGCACCGGATGGCACCGGGAGCGCTATTGTCCAGGGGCGGCGACGCTTCCGGATCGAGGCGTTCGTTCGCGAAGATGACGTTCTGGAGGCGCGCGTTCGCTGGCTCGAGGGTGATGCTTCCGAGGAACTGACCGACGAGATCAAGGCGCGGCATCTCGTGATGCAGGAGAAGGCGGGTGAGATCGTGAGCCTCATGCCCCACCCCCCCGAAGGCATGGCGCAGATGCTGAGCGCTGTGGATTCTCCGGCGCAATTGACGGATCTTCTCGCCAACCTCCTCGACATCACGCCGGAGGAGAAGCAGGCCCTGCTCGAGACTGCCGACCTCCCCCAACGCATCGACGCTGTCATCGAGAAACTCGACGACTACCGACGCGTCCTGACTCTATCGCGGGAGATCCGCGACAAGGCCCAGGGTGAGATGAGTCGTGCCGAAAGGGAGTATCGCCTGCGCAAGGAGCTCGAGGTCATCCAGAAGGAACTCGGAGAGCGCGGGGGCGCTGAAGTCGATGAGCTGCGCAAGCGCATCGAGGGCGCGAACTTACCTGAGGAAGCTCTTGGCGAAGCCATGAGAGAACTGGACCGGCTGGGCCGGATTCCGGAATCGAGTCCTGAGAATTCCGTGATTCGCGATTACCTCGAGTGGATGATCGAACTCCCATGGTCCCGATTCGCCGAGGAGTCCTTGGACATCGCTCGAGCGCGGAGGATCCTCGACGAGGACCACTACGGGTTGGAAAAGGTCAAGAAGCGCATCCTCGAGTTCCTCGCCGTGAAGAAACTCGCCCCCGAGGGGAAGGGCCCCATTCTCTGCCTGGTGGGGCCGCCCGGAGTGGGGAAGACCTCGATCGGAAAGAGCGTCGCCCGCGCCTTGAATAGGCCGTTCATCCGCCTGAGCCTGGGTGGGGTTCACGACGAATCGGAGATCCGAGGCCACCGGCGGACCTACATCGGGGCCATGCCCGGGAACATCATCCAGAGTCTTCGCAAGGCGGAAGTGGCGAATCCCGTTTTCATGTTGGACGAGATGGACAAGCTGGGGGCAAGCTTTCGAGGTGATCCCGCCGCAGCCCTCCTCGAAGTCCTGGATCCGGAACAGAATCGAGAATTCCGCGACCACTATCTGGGAGTCCCTTTCGATCTCTCGCGTGTCCTTTTCATCGGGACCGCCAACGTCCTCGATCAGATTCCCGGCCCCCTCCGTGACCGCCTGGAGATCATCGAGATCCCCGGTTACACCCACGAGGAGAAGCTGGAGATCGCCAAGCGCTATCTTCTCCCCAAGGCCTTGGCCTCCACGGGCTTGGACAAGGACCGTTGCCGGGTCACGGACGCAGCGCTCATTGAGCTGGTTCGGGGCTACGCCCGCGAGGCGGGCTGTCGACTTCTCGAGCGCAGTCTCCACGCCCTCGCTCGCTCCGTCGCGACCCGCATCGCCGAGGGAGAAACCGCTTCGGTGACCATCGACGCGGACGATGTCTTGCGCATACTCGGGCCGCGTCGCTACGAGTCGGAAATCGCCCTTCGCACCTCCGTGACGGGAGTCGCAACCGGATTGGCTTGGACTCCCGTGGGGGGAGAGATCCTCTTCGTCGAAAGCACGCGTATTCCCGGAAAGGGCGGATTCGTCCTCACCGGTCAGTTGGGCGACGTGATGAAGGAGAGCGCCCGTGCGGCGCTCAGCCTGGTCAAGCTGGAAGCCTACGAGCGTGGGATCGATCTCGCTTTTTTTGACGAGGGTGAGATTCACGTGCATGTCCCCGCGGGCGCAGTCCCCAAGGACGGACCCAGCGCGGGGGTCGCGATCTACACGGCTCTGCTATCCCTCTTGCTCGATCGAAAGGTGCGCCACGACGTGGCCATGACGGGTGAGATCAGCTTGAGGGGACTCGTTCTTCCCGTTGGAGGGATAAAGGAAAAAGTCCTCGCCGCCCAGGCCGCGGGGCTTCGACGCGTCCTTTTGCCGAAGCGGAACGAGAAGGACCTGGTCGACCTTCCCGAGTCCGCCCGGCGCGACATGGAATTCGTATTCCTCGAACACGTCCACCAGATCCCGGACCTGGCTTTGGAAGGGGAACTGGAAGCCGCCGCCCCGGCCTGACCTGTCGGTCACGGCACCACGAGAAGGTGGCACGGCAGGGATTTCGCCACGCGCTCCGCCGTACTCCCCAGGATGGCCGAGGTGATGGGATTGCGAACGTGGGTCCCCATGACGATGACGTCGGCACCGACCGAGGTTGCCTCCTGCAAGATCCCCTCGTGCGCCGTTGGAGCCTTGATGAATTTCGTCCCCACGGGTGTGGCGAGTTTCGCCAGGGGACTTGTCCTCACCTGTTTCTCCAGCCTCGCGATGAGGTCTCCCTCGAACTCGTTGGGCCCGGCACCTTCGTCGCGCACTCGGGCCTGGCCCAAAGCATGCCAGAAGTCCGAGACGACGGGCCCCACCTTGTCGAGATGGGGATAGTGCGAGCGCAACTCCTCGATGCCCAAGACCTCCACGTCGGCGCCGGTGACGCCGGCGAGGGTCGAGGCCTGGTCGAGGAGCCTCGTCTGGTCTTCCAACGGGTCGACCGCAACGAGCAGACGGCCAAAATTGCTTGCGTCTTTTCGCGGATCGACGAGGAGTACGGGGCGATGACTGACTCGGAGCATGCGATCCGCCGTCGCTCCCAGATTCAGTTCTTCCCAGCGATTGACCGAGCCGGCGCCCAGGACGACGAGGTCGGCGTCCACGATTTCGGCGCACGCCGCGATCACGCGGTGCGGCTTGCCCACACGGACGATGGCGGCCCACTCCGGCTGAAGAGGGGCGTTCGATGCTCCCAACCTCGACTTCAATTCGGTGGTGAGATCGTTCTCGAATTGATCGTAGGGGTGACCGTGGGGAAGATAAGCCATGGCATGGACAGCAGTGACCTGCGCGTTCGACTTTCGCGCGAGGTGTGCGGCCAGATTCAGGGCGCGGTCGCCGAGAGGGCTGAAATCCGTCGCCACGAGGATACGTCGTAACTGTTTCATGACGACCTCCTTGTCTTGAACGGCTTTCAGCTTGCAATCGGCGTTCCGAATTCTCCAATGTGCACCAATGAAAAGGGCGCCGCCTGAAGGCGACGCCCACCTCATTTCAGCTCGACGAGGTCGAGATCAGAAAATGAACCACTGGAAACTTCCGAGGTGGAGGAAGTTGATCACCGCGGGAGGATCGCCTGCCCCGCCGGTCGTTCCGGTGGTGAGGGCGGACTGGAACAGCTCGCCGACGGAGTCCGGCAGGCCGATGCTGGTGTAGCCCGTTGCGATCGCATTGACGAAACCGGTGTTGGCGCCGTCGGACAAGTCGGTGTCGGTGCCCACACCCGAGAGCGAAGAGTCATCCCCGTCGGTCACGCCGATGATGAAGTCGTCGCCGTTGGTGGGGTCGGGGGTGAGGCCGGTGAGGTCCGCGATCACGCCGCCCGCCGCCACGGTGCCGATGTCGTTGAAAATGGCCTTGAAGCTTCCGGCGGGACTATTTGCACTCCACCAGTTCTGGTTGTTGAACTGGCACTCGACCATTCCGGTGACAGGGTCTTCGAGGACGTCGTAGGTGGCGCCGCTACCCGTACCACCATTGTTCAAGTCGCTGTAGGCGAGAGCCACGCCGGGGTTGTTGGGGGTCCCCCATCCTCCGAAGAATTCAGGCATGCTTTCGGTGAAATCACCGGACCCCGCGACGAAAGTGATGAAGCCGTTGGAGTTGAGGATGACGGAGCTGTAGAGGGTGCCTCCGAAATCGATTTGGATGCCCAGGTTGTGTGTGACGCTGGCGTCGTCGCCCAGGGTATAGGATGTGAGAGCGGGGCCCGCGAAGAAGCTCATGTCCCCCGCCTCGGTGTTGTCGAAGAAGAACGGAGCTGCCGTGGGATCCTGGAGGATGGCCTGAACCGCGACGCTGGGATCGGCGAGGGCGGCGAGACCCGGCGAAACGGTGCCCATGTAGTCATAATCGCCGCTGATGTCGGTGACTGCGAAAGGATCGAGCAGCGGGTTCGCCGAAAAGGCCACGCCGTCGGTGACCAAGGCCACGTTTGTCAGGCCACCCATGCCGTTCAGCATACCGATGTCGATGGAGTCGCCCCAGGGGACGGGGAGGACGGGGCCCGTGATCGAGCTGCCGCTCGCCAGGAGGATGACGCCGACGTTGGCGTTGGGCCCGCTGTTGATGTGGATGTCCAGGTTCGTCACGTTGGTGACGTTGAGGGGGATGAGGTGGTTGGCGGGGTCGACCACGCTCGGCTGCATGCCGTTGATGTCGAGGGCCGCGTTGGCGTCGTTGATTGTGAGCTGAGCGCTGATCTGGCCGCTGAGAGCGATGGCGATCAGGAGGGCCAAAAAGGCAGGAAGGGACTTCTTCATCAAGGGAACTCCGAAAGTGCGATTGGTTGTTTGACAAATGATCCAGAGGCGTCGAGCGTGTCGCCCGACCCATATCCGTCCATCAAAGCGATGTTCGAGTCGAGATCCAAGTTTTTTTCGTTTTCAAGGAACGCCGCCACCGCCGCGGTTTTCGATCCTGGTCGGGCGTGCGGAGTGTCCGCTCGATCCTCTGGATTTCCTCGGTGGGGCCGCCTGTCTCCCGGGCCTGAGCGAGCGCTTCGCGGGCGGCCTCCCAACGACTGGTCTTGATGGCGGCCCAAGTCTTTATCAGATAAGTCTTTACGTCGGTCGAGGCCAAGTCGACTGCCCGACGAATCTCCCACCAGGCCTCCTCCGCCTGCCCCGCGGCCAGCAGGATACGACTCAGTTCGCGCTGCGCCTCCGCGTCGGTGGGGGTCATCCGCACCCGGTCGCGTGCGACCTTGAGCGCCGCGGTGCGGTTGCCACGAGCCATCCACGCTCGGGTCAGGCGGGCTGGGACGGGGTCCTTCGGGAACTGGCCGCGAAGCCGCCGTTGAATCGTGACGACGTCGTCGACCCGCCCCAGTCGGTTCAGGGCGAGCGACTGGAGTCGCAGGAGCTTCGGATGTCCGGGATGACTTCGCACCAACTCCTCGAGAAGCTCCGCGGCTTTCTCATTCTTCGCCAGATCCAAGGTCAAGGAGGCCTCCATGAGTCGGAACCCGAAGTCTTCGGGATGGCGACGCAAGGGGCCTGACCGAAGCACGTCGAGAGCCGCGCCCGTCTTCTCGGTTTCTCGCAGGGCGCGGCGGCGCCTGGTGCTTGGGAGAGCATGCCCCCAGGGCGACGATCAACAGGCATGATAGGCATAGAATTCGGAATCGAAGCATGGCTTGTCGTGAGGGCGACGACGCGACGGTGTGGCTCCCCCGGCGGGGTTCCGTCAAGGGACGGGCCTCCTCCCGGTCTCCCGGGCGGGTGGGCGGCGAAGTATGTGGAGTCGCCGGCACCTTGATAGGGTGATTCATGACCGTTCCGGAATACGCCGCCCGAACCAAGTACGATCGTCGCGTGGCAAGACGCTATCGGCGAGAAGCCGAGGGACGTCGCGGGAGGGAGAATCGAGTCCTTCTCGATCTGCTCGGCGGTCTGTCGCCCGTGGAATCGCTCCTGGATGCCCCTTGCGGTGTCGGACGGGTCGCTGCGATCCCGGAGTTGAACACGATCCCCTATACCGGAGTGGATCTGGCTTCGGCCATGCTGGAAGGCGCCGTCGAACGTCGTCGCGACGACAACGTCGCATGGATTCGCGGGGATCTGGAGTCCCTTCCGCTGAAGGACCGCGCCTTCGACGTCGTTCTCTGTCTTCGTCTCCTCCATCACCTTCCTTCGCCCACGCGTGTCCGCGTCGTCCGCGAGGCGTCGCGTACGGCGTCACGCGCCGTCATCTTCACCTATTTCCACCCCCTGGCCCTCCATTATGCCCAGCGTCGTCTGAAGAGTCTCTTGACGGGAAGAGCGTCTCACCGATTCTCCCACACAGCCGGTTGGATCGAGGGGTGCCTGCGTGACCAGGGTTGGCGCCTGGAGGCGGAGCGTGGGACTGGATTCCTGCGCGAGACCCGATACGCCCTGTTCGTACGAGACGAACGGAATGGTTGAACGATTCCACGGCTCACCGTCGCCCTTGCGCCGACTCTTCGGCTTCGTTGCGCACCGACGCCGCGATATGGCCCTGGTCCTGGTCGTCGTCCTCGTTTCCGGCGTCGTCGAGACCGCGCCGATCGCCGTCGCGAAGGTCTTTGTCGAGCAGGTCCTCATGGGTGAAGGCCGGGTGGGGGGGGACGACCTCGGCGTCCTCTTCATCGACGGCGGCCAAACTCTGCTCGAAGCCGTCGGGATGTCGGCGGACAACACTCGGATCGCTGCCTTGGTCCTGACTCTCTTGTTGCTTCTCGTTGTCGGCGTCGTCGGCGCTTTTGCGTCCTATGCAAGAATCTATCTGGGTCGCCGCCTCTCGGCAGCCGTGGTTGCGGACCTGCGCTCGGCCTTCGTGCGGCAGATCATGGCTCTTCCCCTGTCATTCTATGGGCGTCGCAAGACAGGGGATCTCATCTCGCGATTCGCAAATGATATCCAGTTGACGTATCGAGGCGTGAGCCTTGTTCTCCTCGTCGCTCTCCCTCAGCCGGTCGTCATCGTCGGGGCAGCCGGGGCGGCGCTTTGGCTCAACGGGCGACTCGCCTTGGCCTCGTTCGTACTCCTCCCGGTCCTGGCGGTCCTCGCCGTCCTCGTCGGTCGTCGGATCCGCAAGCGATCCGCGAAAAGCCTGGCGTCTCTCGGAGACAGTCTCGAGGCGATGAGTCAGACCCTTTCCGGACTTCGCGTCATCAAGGCCTTCCAGGCCGAGGACGAAGCGCTCGAACGATTCGAGCGAGTGAATCATCGCTGGTTCCGGCGGCAGGTGGCGGTCGGGGCGTCCAAGGCGACGGCTCGCACCGTGCTGGAGCTCGTCTATGCTGTCACTCTGGTCGCTGTGATGGGTCTGGGAGGGTATCTCGTCATCGAAGGCACATGGGGATTGGACGTCGACACCTTCTCCGCCTTCCTCTTGGCTCTGGCCACCATGTACCGCCCCATCCGACGGCTCGGCCGCGCCTACGGAGAGATCCAGGAGGCGGGGTCGGCCGCGGGTCGCATCTTCGAAGTTCTTGACGCTCCCGGGGAGCCTGGAGACCGAGCGGGCGCTGAAGACATCGGTGCGATTCGCGAGGGCCTTCGATTCGATCGCGTGAGTTTCTCCTATGAGGACGGTGACGACGGTCCGGTCGATGTCCTGCGTGACGTGAGTTTCGACGTTCCCGCAGGCAAGACGGTCGCCCTCGTCGGGCCGTCGGGAGCGGGAAAGTCGACGTTGGCCGATCTCATCCTTCGCTTCCATTCCCCTCGCGCCGGACGGATTCTCATCGACGGTACTCCTCTGGATGCGATTCGTCGGGAGAGTTTCCTGCGTCAGGTGGCGGTCGTCGAGCAGAGCCCGTTCCTCTTCAACGCCTCCGTGAGGGAGAATATTGCCTACGGACGCCCGGATGTGACCCAGGACGATATTGAACGCGCGGCACGGCTCGCTCACATCCACGAGGACATTCTGGGGCTCCCCGACGGATACGACACGATCCTGGGGGAGCGCGGAGAAACCTTGTCGGGGGGCCAGCGCCAGCGCATCACCATTGCCCGTGCGATTTTGAAGGGAGCTTCGCTTCTTTTGCTCGACGAGGCGACGAGCAGTCTGGATTCTGCTTCGGAGCGAGCCGTGCAGGCGGCCTTGGAAGAGCTCTTGAAGGGGCGGACAGCGTTGGTCATCGCTCATCGATTGAGCACGATCGAGCACGCCGATCACATCGTCGTTCTCGAAGGCGGGAGAGTGGTCGAGCAGGGGAGCCCCGACACGCTGCTGAAGCAGGGAGGACTGTTCGCGCATCTCTACGATTTGGGTCAGGGTTCGTAGAACCCTCCGATGTCGTCGCCTCCCAACCGCCGTGCTTTCCACAGATCGACATCCCACGATTCATCGATTCCGTTCGGACCCCAGGAGTAGACCACGACGTCCGGGCTGTCGTCATCCCCTTCGAAGATGTGATAGCTGAACGGGTTGCCCCAAGGATCTCGGGCAATCGGCCGGCGTAGTAGCGGTGGGTCACCGCTTGCGAGCCATGGATTGAGGACCGCCGCACCATCGCGGCCGCGGCGGTAGTTGTACCGTGGGGAGTTCTGGGGGCCCGGGGGGTAGGTGCGATTCAGGTCTCGAAACGTCGCGATGGATTCCAGGATGTCGTCGGTCTGCTTTTTGGCGAGGTTCACACGTCTCGACATGGCGACGTCGTCGGCCAAAGGGATGACGATGGCTGCAAGCAATAAGAGAGTCGTCGTCACGAGGACTTGCTCGAGACTGACGGCCCAGCGAATTCGTCTCGTCCTGGCTGCGGTCATGGCCGAACTCCCGCCCCTCTTCGATCCCTCGACCGAATGACGCATGGAGCTTGACTTGAAGGGAGGCCTGGGAACCCCAAGAGCGGCGTCTTGGAAGAAAATCCGAAAAACTGCTTCCGCTGACGCGTTCGAAGTCGATTTCAGCGCGGAAAGCCCTTTAACCCGGATAAGAAAGGAACCGAGTCCATGACGTTGAAACGCATTTGGATGGCCCTCATGCTTCTTGCCCTTTGCTCCTGGGCCCCCCTCCCAGCCCAGGTGATCGGGTTCGGATGCCCTGGGGACGACGGATTCGATGTGGGGTGCTGTCTGCCACCCCAGCCCAATCTCCCTTCCTTCCCCCCTTTCACGGAGTCGGGAACCTACGGTTGTTTGCTGGACTGCAGTTTGGAGGCTCAATTCAATGAGTCCGTCATGCTCAGTGCTCCCAATTTCGTGACATGCGACCTGGCCATCATCCAGGTGACCGTCACCGGCGCGACCGCCACCGCCCCCTCGTTTTCCGGATTCGTCTTGGCCAAGTATGAGCGCACCTGGATGGAGGTCCTCTCCACGGGCGCGATGCGGCAGGTCTGGCGGTTCTTGGTGAACGGCGATCTGAACTACACCCTGAGTTCCATCGGAAGCGGAGCTCCCTGCCCCGTGCCGCCCTGTGCCGTGCCGCCGGCCAGCCTTCCCGTCCACTTCACCGGACACATCGACTACGCGCTCGATTGCAGTTTGCCGGGTGTGACCGGTAACAGTTGGCACATTGCCCTGAACCTCAACCATGTGACGGGATGTCTGAATCACGCCTCGTTCAGCGCTCGCCCCTTGGTCGGCCCTCCCGCGCATACGAACCGCACCTACTGTCTGGTTGCGCCCGCGAATTTCGTTTTCGGTCCCTCCACGGTGCCGTCAGGCACCCCCCTCATCGGGGAGTCGGTCCGCTCCGCGTTGTTCAACTCTTCCACCGGCCTCTATCAGTGCTATGGAGAGGCTCACGTGGCGACCTTCGGCACGGTTCAGGACAACTTCCAATATTGCTACGGGTGCGGCCCAGTCATCGGGGCGGGCCCAGCGATCTGGCACGATCAGGAAATCCATGGCAGTGTATCCTGCGGCCCTCTGACCGTTCTAATTCCGTTCGACACGGTGCCGGTTCCCGGGATCTTCCCGACCGGCATGGTCAGCATGGAGATCGGCTCCTACGTCGGTATTAATCCCGACGCATTCCCCACAGGGCGCTCGATCAGTCTCAACTACGGGGTCATGCACTATGTCGACAACTGCCTGCCCAACGACTTCCCGTTCTTCGTGTTCACGGGCGTGGGGCACACGGGCGGGAGCCCTGCCATGCTTTTCGGTTCCAACCCCGCAGCTGCTCCCGTCACCAAGTTCGTGGATCTCCAGAGCATGGAGCTTCTCAGCCCGACGGGAACCTTCGGACCCGGCATCGGTGCCTTGTTCCTGCCTCGCAAAGTTTGGAGTCTGAATCCTCAGTAGGAGGCGGGATGCTGCCCCGCTCCCTCCGCGAATCCCCGGCCTGCCGCTCGAATCAAGGCATCGATTCGGCGGCGGGCCGTTTCCATCGATGCCTCTCGTGGGAATTCGTGCCGTTGGAGACGCTCCGTGAGGAGTTTCCTGTCGGCGGCGCTCAAAAGTTCGTCGATGCGGGGGTAAAGCCAGGATTCCTCGAGGACCATGTGTTCTCGCATGAGAGCGGTGAAGGCCCGTGCGTTCCAGACGAAAGCGGTCCGGGCGTCGGGGGTCGTCGGCGGCGTGGCCATCCGCATACCTTCCAATTGGTCCCGGGCCTCGTCGTGACAATGGATGAGGTGACGCCCTTCGCTGTTTTGGCCCTGTCCCTTTTCAGCGAGGAAGCGAAAGAGGATCCCCTCTTCTCGAGTGTGATGCCCCTGTTCGACGAATTCCCGTACGAATCTCAAAGCCTCCTTGGCCCCGTCCGGGTCCGCCGAGTCGCAGTCCAAGCTGTCCGCGTAGGTATCCAGGGCACGCAGGAAACTCACGATGACTCGATGATCATCCTTCAGAATGTCGAGGATGTCCCGCTGAGGCATCGCGAACTCCCATCAGCCGCGCCCCACATCCCCCAACATGGAACAGACGTCCATGAGGACTCGCGTGAGATCCAAGGAACTCACGACCCCCAGAAGGCGGCCGTCCTCGACCACGAAGAGGTGGTGGATCTTTTGCTGCTCCATGAGCGCCGCCATCGCATTGATCTTCTCCTGCGGAGAAATCGTGACGACGGACGGGTTCATGGCTTCACCGACGAGGATCCCTTGGAAATCGTCAGCGCGCGACAGCGCATAGTGTAACAGATCCGTTTTCGTGATGACGCCGACGAGCGCGCCTCCCGTGTCGATCACCGGGAGGCTCGAGATGCGGTGGAGGTCCATCGTTCTTGCCGCTTCCGCCAAACCGACCTCGGGGGCGACGGTAAGAGCCGGCTTCATGATTGTGCGTGCGTTGTGGTTCATGGTGCGGGAACTCCCGCAAATCGTGGGCCGTGAATCGAAGTCGCCCTATCCCACGGCCGTCGGGGGACGAAGGGCCTTCGTCTCCGCCGGATCGAGGGAGTCGTTCTCGTCGTCGGGTTTGTGTGTCTCCGGATGCCCGAAGCGCAGTGGCGGGATAACGTCGGGTTTTCCCTTGAAAACCATGCGACAGGCTTCGATGCAGTCGCCGCAACGCAGGCACTCCGCGTCCCCATAGCGATCGGGTTCAGCGTCCGGGTCGTCCTGAGGGGCTCCCGTGAATTCCCCCAGATGCTTCGGGTCGAGGTTGACGGGACAAATCGTCTCGCAGGCTCCGCACTCGATGCAGGGATCGGGAACTTCCGAGAACACGATGCCGATAGGTGCCTGCGAGGTCACGTATCGGTAGTAGAGTCCGATCGGGCAGACGGTACGGCAAAAGCCGAAGCGCCATCGAAATGCATGCAGATAGCCGCCCAGCCAGAGAACGGCGAAAACCGAGAGCGTGATGACCTTGGCTCTGGTGCTGCCATCGATGAGGACGCGCGGATCGACCCACCACAACATGACGGCGGCCACGAATGTCGCGACGAATCCCGCGCCCGCCGCGTGGGAAATGACCCTCTTGATCCGGCTCTTTTTCCCCTTGACGTCCACCTCCTCTCCGAGCCGACTCACGAACCCCACGGGGCAGCCCCAGCCGCAGAAAAACCGGCCGACGATCATGTTGGAGAGAAACGTGAGACCGTAGAGGATGGCCATGGAGATGATGAAACCGCTGAGCGCCTTGGTCAGGTTTGCCGGTTCACCGAACAGCAGATGGCGTCCTCTCCAGACGTCGACGCGGACGGTTCCCGAGAGGGGGATAAAGAGCAAGATGGCCAGGGAAACGTTGATCACCAGGATGCGGATCGTCTGATATGACGGTCCTTTCTTGGCGACCGCCGAGAGAATACGCACCCGGTGTTTTTCCTTCAGTGGCAGCACGGTGGAACTCCCGTCGCATTGTAGGCCATCAGTATCTTCGGAAGAGCGCGGTACAAAGCCAAAGCCCCGGCTGCCAAAATCGCCGCAAAGCCGGCGATGCGGAATATACGGCCGCGGCTTCGCTCAATGATGCCACGCCCAGCCAGCCCGACAAGGAGAAGAATGGGGAGTGTGCCCAGGGCCAGGCTCGACATCATCGCCACGACGGTCAGGGCGTGACCTCCGGCTGCTCCGTTGAGGGCGGCGACGTAGACGGGGCCGCAGGGGAGTAGGCCGGTCAGCACTCCGAGAGCGAACGGCCCGCCCCGTCCGAGTGCCGCTCTGGCTGCGGCGAAGACGGGGGCCACCAGGCGAGACATCGTGCCTCCACGGGCGGCAGCGGGCCCCATGAGGAAGAAGACCCCCGAAGTCAGGATCATGAGGGCGGTCAGCAATCCCAGCCAACCCTGGAGTCGAGGCGCGGAGGCCAACATCTCCTGGCCGAAAAGTCCCGCGAGAGTCCCGATAAACAGGTAAGAGAAGTACTTGCCCGCCCACCAGGCGAGGACTCGCCCGGCCGCGGTGCGTCCCCGTCGAAGACCGGTGGCTTGGACCGCGAAAACTCCGCACATGCCCGCACAGTGGGCGGCGCTGCCAAGACCGAGGAGGAATCCCTCCACCCAAAACGTGGATGCGATCATGAGGATGTCCCGGGCGCGTTGTCGAGAAATCGGAGGGAGCGCAGGCTCACGACCAAGCTGGATGCGATCATCAGGCCGGCGGCGGCGATGGGGTTCAGTCGCCCCGTCACGGCCAGACCGAAGGCCACGGTGTTGTAGGCGAGGGTCCAGGCGAGGTTTCCTCGGACGACGCGGCGAAGGCGTTGGGCTGTCGCCAGGAACTCAGGCACCCGCCGCAGATCGTCGTCCAGGATTTCGATGTCCCCGTGAGCCCGAGCGGCTTCGGTGCCGGATCCCATCGCGATCCCCACTGAAGCGGCCTTGAGGGCCGGAGCATCGTTGACTCCATCCCCCACGATGAGGGTGGGGCAGCCGTCTCGCTCGAGTTTCTGGATTCGGGAGAGTTTCTCGTCCGGTGAAAGCCCACCGAATCCGTGGATTTCCAAGGTGTCGGCGATGCTGCGCACCGTCTCCGGGGTGTCGCCGGAGAGAACCGTGATGTCAAGACCCTGCGCACGCAGCGACGCGATGGCTTCCCGGGCCGAAGGGCGGAGTTCTTGCCGGAGAACGCCGAGGGCTCTCACTTCGCCGTCCTCGGCGTAGGCGATCAGGGTGTTGCCCTCGGCCTGATGGCGACGTCGGCTCTTCGCGAGGGCATCGGGCCATCGGGCCGCGTGAGCATCCAGCCAGCGTGGACTCCCGGCGCGCGCGGCGTGACCATCGAATCGTCCTTCGACGCCCGCTCCCGCGTGGACGCGCAACCCCTCCGGGCGAAAACCGGGGGCATCGACGGTCGCGGCGAGGGGGTGCCGGGAATGATGCACGAGGGATGCGAGCTTGAGGAAGTCGTCCGTGGACGCACCGGACTCGGCACGGAGCCGGCCCAAGGGTGTGGTGAGCGTCCCCGTCTTGTCGAGGATCACGTGACGGATCACCGCGGCTCGCTCCAGGGCGGGGATGTCTCGGACGAGGATGCCCTTCTCCACCAAGGCCGCGCGTGCTGCACGGTAAGCCAGCGGGATGGCCAGGCCGAGCGCGCAGGGACATGCGACCAGAAGGACACTGAGGGCTCTCTCCAGGGCTTCCGGAGACCCACCGCTCGCCCATCCCTTCCACGACGCCAAACCGGCGAGGCCCAGTGTGAGTCCGAACAGCCAACCGGCGATACGGTCCGCCAGGCGCATCGACTGCGTGGCCTGGAGGGGGGCTTCCAACAGATGTCGGATGCGGGCCAAACTGCCTTCGGCTGCGGTCTCCTCCACCCGTGCGATCAGGGTGCCGTAGCCGTTGACGGAGCCGGCCGGAATGCGACCGTTCGGCCCGATCGGGAGAGTCTTGGACTCCCCAGTGAGGTGGGAGGCCATGACCTCGCTTTCGCCGTCGAGGATCCGCAAGTCGGCGGGAACGGACTCTCCCGGCTCCACGCGGACGCGGTCGCCCCGCTTCAGTTCGAGTGGCGGAACGTCGTTCCACTTGCCGTCCTCCCCTTCGCGATGGGCAAGGGGCGGGAGCAGGGTCTCCAATTGCCGCGTCGCGGAAAACCCTTTTTCTCGTGCGACGACTTCGAGTCTTCTCCCGAAGACGACGAGGACGAGAACCATGGCCGCGGTATCGTAGTAGACGTCGCCGGCGCCGGACAAAGAGTTCCTCACCGACAGGAACCACGCGCCGGAGACCGCCAGAACGATGAGGCCATCCATCCGGACGAGGCCCCGGGCCAAGTCCAACCCGGCTCCCCGGAGGATCGGAATGCCGAGAAGGAGTAGCACGGGAAGAGAAAAACCGGCGAGGGCCACTTGGATCATCCCGCGGACGACGGAGGCCGCCGAGTCGTCCAGGTCGTAGAAGGCGCCGCCGTGTTGGATGAAGGAGAACGTCATCACGCCCATGGCGAAAAACGCCGAGAGGAGGAGACGCATCTCGAGGAATCGCCGACTCTTGTCGGGGCCGGGTGTCATTTCGGACGCGAGACGGCACCCGATGCAGCAAAACAACGGGGATGAACGAGACTGCGGGCCGCCCCGAGACCTCTTGGATCTCGTGGGCAACCCGCAGAATGAACAGGGAACCCGGTCGGGCTCAGCCACCGATGTCCCCCGTGAGGGCGGGGAGCAGGTTGGCCACGATGTACCAGGTGGAAAGCGCCAGGAAACCGATCCAGACGATCTTCATGAACAAGGGCATCCGGCCGTGGCCGTATCCAAACTCGTACATCTTGTCGTCGTCGCCGGCCACGTCAGCCGTTGACTGGGTCGAATTCTTCTCGGTCATATTCGATCTCCTTTTCGAGCATCTCGAATTTGGGCTCTTCGATGTCCGTGAACTGGCCTTTCAGGAATCCGTAGATCAACAAGAGCGCGAAACCCCCGGCGACCAGGACGTAGGTGAGGAGGTGGGCTCCGGCAAAGTGGAGTCCTTCCCTGTTCGTCAGGTCCTGGAGGAACTCGTAGAGCTTGAAGACGAAGGCGGCTCCGGAGCAGATGACGACGACTCCGAAGAGACGCATCATGAATCGCTCGATCTTGCGACTCGCAGCGGACTCGGCGTCCTGGTTTTTGGAATCACTCATGGTCACTCCTCCGTCGGTTTCTCGGGGAACCAGGTTCCCAGCCACTGCAAGTAGGCGATGATGCACAGTGCATCGCCGTCGGGACCGACGGATTCTCGAACGAACAGTCGGTCACCCTCTTCCGCCACCGTGGGGTCGAGGTTGGCCTTGATCGTTTCGAGAGCCTCACGTGCCTCCTCTTCCGTGTCGTATAGGCCCGGATACGGATAGGAGGTGTCGGGATCGATGTTCGCCACCTCGGCTTTGTTCGGGTCGATGCGGCGAAAGACCTGAAACCCCTTGCGAAAATACCATGTGTATCCAGGCATGACCGATCCCGGCGAGGTCGACCGCGGGTTGTGGAGGTGGGCCACGTGCCAGTCATTGGATCGTTTGCCGCCCTCGTTGGTGAGATCGGGTCCGACGCGTCGCGTGCCCCAAAGGACGGGTCGCTGAAGCGCGTTGTTCTCCTCCGCGGGGGTGCGGATGTGGCCGAATCTCGCCTCTTCGTTGGCGACGGGACGAACGAACTGACTGTGGCAATGCCAGCACCCCTCGGCGATATAGAGATCGCGACCTCGCTGGAGAGCTTCGGCGTGGGCCGCCTGCATGGCTTCGAGAGGAGCGTCGGCAGCGGCGGCAGCCTCTCCCAGCTTCTGTCGAAAGGAGACGGGGTAGCTCTTCTTCAGGTCGGCGAATTCCTCGGTGATGTTCGCGGCCACGTCCGCGATACTGGCTTCTGCTTGACTGGCGTCCGTGATCGCCCACGGATAGACGGCTGAAAGGAGCATGGAGATCGCGAAGCAGCCGAAAGCCGCCGCGAGAATGATGCTGGGGAACCTATCCATTTGCGATGGCCTCCTTGGGATCGTGGACGAGGTCCACGCGATAGTCGTAGGGTTTGTCGTGTTTGGCGGTCATCCAGAGGTTGTAGATGAAGCATGAGACCCCGGTGATGATCATCGCGCCCGCGAAGGTGCGGAACCACCAGAAGGGTTTCAGGGAATCGACGATGCGCATCCAGGGCGCCATGTTCTTGAACATGAAGCCGTGGACCAGACCGGCCGCCGTGAGGTCCAGGAACATGATCAACAGACCCAGCATCACGAGCCAGTAGTGCCAGCCGAGAAGCCGGCGGCTGTACCACTCGTGTCCTGTGAGTCGAGGCCACAACCAGATGATCATGCCCATGTTCCAAAAAGCGAATACGCCGAGCATGACCAAGTGAGCGTGCCCGGGAACCCAGTCCGTGAAGTGGATGATTTCCTGAAATGTCAGCGTCGTCTGGAACGAACACTGGAGGCAGGTCGTGAAGTAGAAGACCATTCCCGTGTAGAACCAACGGATCGGGATGCTCTGTCGCAGCGCGTATCCTCGGCCCCACATCGTTCCAAAGAAGTTGACGACGACCGTCGTCACCACGATCTCGACCGCGATCGTCGCAATGATCGCGCCATATTGGACGCTCATCGGAATCGACGAGTAGAGGAAGTGGTGGACGCCGTTCAGCGGATAGAAGAACGCGAGAGCCCAGAAGCCGATCACGCTGAGAGCGTGGCTCCAAATGGGCTTTCGGAGAATGATGGGCACGAAGAAGTACATGAGGCCCCATCCGAAGGGGGTCACGAAGAGTCCCACGAGGTCATGGATGTACAGACCTGCGGTCGCACCACCGGAACTCCCGGCGAGGGTCCACTCCGGGAGCGTATTCCCCATGACGTAGGTGAGGATGAGCCAGATCATTCCCGCCGTGATGTACCACAGCGAGACGTAGAGTCTCTTGTGGATCGACTTGGCGATGGGATAGAGCAGGTTGATCGCCAAGAGGACGGCTCCCACCTCGATGAGGAAATCCACCGGAACGTAGTTGAGTTCGAACGTTCCGGGGCGGAAGCCGGTGGGAGTCTCTCCCCATTCCACCGCCTGGGCCTTGCCCAGGAGCTGCCCGATGCTCGTCAGGAGCACGAGTGCCTGCCAGACGAAGAAGATGAGCCAGCCAAGTGTCCTGTTGAAAAGGGGGCGGCCCGTGAGACGCGGAACGGCGTAATAGAGCATTCCCACGAACGAGTTCACGAGGAATCCGAAGGCGACTTCGTTCGTGTGAAGGAAACGAAGGCGACCATAGGACAGCCACGAGATGCCGTTGAATGGGTACTCGTTCAGGAACTGGAGGGAAGCGATGAATCCCCCCAACATGGCCGTGAACATGAAGAAAACGGCGGCTATGAGATGCCAGCGAACGAGATCCTTGTCGACCAGAGGATGGGCTTCGTCGCGGACGTCGTCGATGCTGATGGCTGCGGCTTCACTCATCGTCCTTCCTCCGAAGTGGAACACCCGGCCGGCTGACGGGCCGGCTTCGCATTCGGGTCCTTCAAGCTGAGTACGTACTGGACGACACCCCAGATCTCCTCGTCGGTGCCGTACGTCGTCGAGCCCATGGATGTCCCGTCGAGTCCGGTGCGGATGCGAAGGAAGAGATCTCTCGGCCGTCCGCCGGCGCGGAAGACGCCCTGGGTGAAGTCGCGGACCTTGACCTCGGCATCCTTCCAATCACGTTGAGTGAGGGACGAAGGGCCATCGCCCCGACCGGTCTCGCCGTGGCACTTGTAGCAAAGCTGCATGAACAGTTCCTTGCCCTTGGCGATCAATTCGGGCGTGACTCTGGGTGGAGAGGAAACGGAAATGGGAGCCACGTCATCCAGGCGCTTCTTCCTTAGTTTGGCCTTGATGTCGGGGAGCGACTCCATGAAGTCGTCGATCGGCTTGCGCCGGGCGATCCATTTCTTGAGTTCGATCTTCGCCTTGCCGAACAGTGCGAGGCTCTGGACGTAGCGGGAGACCGCACGGCGCTCGGTCTCGCTCACGAGCGGAAAACTCGGCATCGCGGAGCCTGGCAAACCGCATGTGATCGTGTGCATCAGATCTTCGACCTTCGGGAGTTTGCCGGATGGCGTGCTCCTGAACTTGAAGTCGCCGTGTTGAAAATTGCGAGGCTTCGGGTCGAGGAACTGGGCGGCTTCGCCGTCGCCCCGCCCTTCGTCGCCATGGCAGCCGATGCAGTAGAGTTCAAAGACTTGGCGACCTTGCTTCTCGACGGTGCTCAGAGGCCAGTCGGTCAGTTCGAGATGAGGGGGCTCCGCCGTGTCGCGCGCACCGGCTTCCACCTCCCTGAGCGGGAGGAAGAAAAGGCCCGGTGCCAACACGACCAGGAGCCACGGCCACCAACGGGTGGGGCTTGGCCTGGATTCGTGCATGGTTCTCCTCGGAAAAAAAAACGTGGTTTCCATCTTCTTGGAGCGGGATGAGTCGCAAATAGCAAAAGCTGTTCCGCCTATGGACACCATCATGCCTTTCGGGGGGGAAGAGTCCATCGAATGAAACGCGGTCTTTTGGCGCACGCCTTTTGCAGGCATGATCCTTGGAACCTCAATGGGATGGAGAAAACCATGGAAAAGCCCCTGCAGATCGTTTGGCGTCACATGGAAGAGGACGACGCCACACGCGCTCTCGTGGAGGAGCGGATGTCCAAGCTCGACAGCCAGTTACCCTCAGTCACCTCATGCGTCGTCACCGTGGAGCTGGCCAAGACGTTTCCCAACGGCACGTGCGAATACGCTGTGAAGGGCGTATTGCATCTCGTTCGAGACGAAGTCCTCGTGCAGACGGAGAGCGCGAATGATGCCAAGGAAGCCGTGCGGGAGGTGTTCAATCACCTGAAACGGCGAGCCCACGAGTTCTTCGAGAAGCTTCAGTCCTGACGTGGACTGCGGCCGGACGATGTTTCGGTCGCTTGTCCGGGAGCTTGGACAAAAGGATCGAGCCCGCGCGGGGATGAACGCGCGGGCTCGTATGTTTTGGGTCGCAGGGGGGGACGCGACCCGAGGATCGAGGGGATTCGAGGATGTCCTCGGACGGACATGGGAGTTCTTGCACGTCCCATGCCATGCTCAGAATCGCGACAATGCGTCACGATTTGCCCTCAACTTCCTATTTTTCGTCGCCCTGGCGAGGGAGCGAGGGCGCCGACCGGGGGATCTCCCCCCTGCTGACCGGTGAGAATTCCCCAGTGTCGGTCAGTCCGGGTGGATGCGGAAGACCAGGAAGATGGGTTGTTCCCCCATCGCGCCCAGGACCGTGTAGCGATCCACGGGAAGGGATGTGCTCGTGGAGAGCCGCTGACGGACCGCGGGTTGGTCCGGCGCGGGCCGTTGTTGAACCTGGAAGTCGACCCGGGAGAGAGAGAGGGTTCGGGTCGTTGCGTCGTAGCCGCTCGGGCGAATGTCCAGCGAGGCGTCGAGGCCGTCCTTTCCCGCCATGCTGAGAAAGACGGAAGGCCCGGTGGCGGTCATGCGGACGATTCCGCCCGTCAGGCGCTCGAAGCCGGAGAATTCCGTCATCCGTTTCATGTGTTCCACGAGGTCCGAGGGGAGTCTCACGGATTCATTCTTGGACCACCCGCGGATCACGAGGCAGTCCAGCGTGAGTTGGGTGCGGGGTTGATCCAGGTCGTTCAGGATCCCCAGCATCTCGTCGACATTCTTCTTCGTGTCGCGAAGCATGACGATTCCGCGGTCCGAGAGTTGGCTGATGTTCCGAGCGGTTTGACCCCGAGACGGGTCGACCGTGATGGATCGGTGAAACGGCTGAAGGGCTTGGAGGGCGTCGTTGATCGAGATGAATCGGGGGGCATAGCGGGCGGTGACGAAGCGTTCCCCACCCTCGCGGGCATCGTGCCCGCCGAAGGCCTCCTCGATCTTCTTCGTGAGAGCTTGCAGTTTCTCGATGCGGTCGGGGGTGCTGTAGAACACGAGGGAGTCGCCGATGGTCTGCACCTCGCGGACTCTGCGTGAGTTCGAGGAATCGGTTCCGACGAACAGATGGCTCAGGGAGAGGTCTTGGAGGGCTCCGGCGACTTGCCGCGCCGAGGCCGCGTGGGGCCGGTAGTAGACGAATCGAAGTGCCTCCGCGTTGACGACGTCGATGCGCTTCGACTTGGCTTTCTTCGCTGGCCCCGTGGGCTTGGGGCTCGCCTCCTCGACCCCCTGGGTGAATCCTGGAGAGGCTGCGACGGCCAAGACGAGGACGAGTGCAAGGTGTTTCATGTTTCTGTCTCCTGAATCGAGTCGATGAATCCGATGGTGATGTGACGTCAATGAGTCTCCCGGGGCCCGCGTTGAGTTCGATCCCGTTCTCGGTCGGCCGAGCCCGGTGCATCCGCGGCCGCGATGCCTCGACGCGGTCCGCGGTTTGCCCATCCGGACGCGCGGCGGGCGGGTTCGGCCCCACCGAGGGGTGGCCCGGTGCCAGCCAGAGCCAAGCCCCCCAAGAGGCGGACCCCAGTCGGGGGCCCCCGCTGAACTTTTCCGCGGCGTTCCGCATCGTTGGCATCCATGCCGTCTTGACGATGCCGGTGGGGGATCACTGGGAAGTTTTCTGGGGAATGGGGGCCGCGGAAACTTCGTCCGTCCTTGAAACGGGGTCTCGTCGCGGCCAAGCTCGGTCATGCACTCACGCCTCTTTGCAACCCTTCTTGTCCTGATTTGTGGTGGCGACCTGGTCGCCCAGCACGTGACGCATCGGATGTCCGGCGGGGCGTCTTCGGCGCGTCTGGGGACCGCTTTGACGAGTCCGGGCGACGTCGATGGTGACGGATGGCCGGATTTCGTGCTCGGAGGACACGATCTGATCGAGGTGCGCTCCGGGGCGGATGGGAGTCTTCTGTATGGCGTGTCCGGGGTGGGAGGGGACGATTTCGGTTTCTCGCTGACCGCCTTGGGCGACGTGGACTTGGACGGTCTTCCGGACTTTGCCGTGGGCGCGCCCCATCTGGCCACTCCGGGAGCCGGTGAGGTCGTTGTCTTGTCTGGGGCGACCGGAAGCGTCGTTCACGTTCTCGCCGGTGCCCAGCCCGGGGATCGCTTCGGCTTCGCTCTTGCCGCTGCCGGAGACCTGAACGGCGACGGCATTCAGGATCTTCTGGTAGGCAGTCCCGGGGCGGGGACGCCGGGGATGGCTGCCGGGCGAGTGGATGTCTTCGACGGCGCGGCGGGCACTCTCGTTGCGACCCTTTCCGGACTCGCTCCCCAGGCGAACCTGGGGGAGTCCCTTGTCTCCGTGGGCGATCTGACGGGTGACGGCGTCCCCGACTGGGCCGTCGGCGCTCCGGGGGGCAATGCGAGTCAGGGAGGGTCCTTTCTGGACGGGACCGGAGAAGTCGTCCTCGTCTCCGGAGCGACAACGACTGTTCTGAGTCTTCTGCCCGGCGACTCGCCTCAAGACGCGTTCGGAGCCGCCGTGGCGGCCGTGGGGGATGTGGACGCCGATGGGGTCCCGGACCTGGCGGTCGGAGCGCCTGGACATGATGGCGGTGCTCTCAACGGTGGGGCGGTTCGCTTCTTCTCCCTGGCCGGCCCGGGGGCGGTCCTGACCACGAGTTTCGGCACGTTCCTGAACGAAGGATTCGGCACTTCCATCGTTCTCGTCGGCGACCAGGACGGGAATGGTCTGCCCGAGGTGGCCGCGGGCGCGCCCCAGGCGCCGGGGGCGGGGAGCTCCCGCGGAGAAGTGCGGCTCGTGGACATCCTCACGGGCCAGGTGACGCGGACTGTCCAGGGATCCTCCGACTTTTCACGATTCGGGGCGGCTCTCGCCTCCGGTTTCGACTTGGACGGCGACGGTGCGTGGGAATGGGCGGCGGGTGCGCCTCAGGCTCCCGACCTTTTGAGTTCCCTGGGCGAGGTGACGCTGTTCTCAGCGAGCCCTCTCCTCGGCCCGGCCGGCGCCGGCACCCTGGCGCAGGACATCCTGAGCGTGAACGGGAGTTCGGGCGGGGCGTCGCGCCGGGTGGATGCGGCCATGGGGCAACCCTTGACCCTGCATCTTCTGCAGCCCGTGGGCAACCTCCAGCCGGCCGCCTTCGTCATTTTCGGAGTTCTGGCGGCACCGGCTTTCACGGACGCGTCGATGCTCCCGTACGGGATTGGCCGTGCGGCCTTTTTGCCCTGCGATCTCGCCCCTTGGGCCGCGCCGTTTCTCTTCGTCGCGGCCAACAATCTCTACGTCGGTCCGTGTTCACCGCTGGCCGCGGCCACGCTCGCTCCCTGGTCGCTCACGGTGGGCGGAGGGATTCCCTATCCCGCCCTCATGACCTTGCAGGCGATCGTGGAAACGGGCGGGGGGGGGCTCGGACTTTCCAATGCGGTGATTCTCAGGATTTCTTGAGGCGAACCGAGAGTTCATCCCGGATTCAATCGTTCCAGGTCATGTCGGTCCGAACGGCTTCCACGCCTGGGACCTCCTTCGCCAGACGGCCGGCGTCCGGGAGAAGATCGCCCTGGGCCGCAGGCGCGGTGACGATCGCCGTCGTGCCATCTATGCGAACGTCGAGGCGCTCCCAGTCCCGCAGACGGGCGTCGTGCCAACGGAGTTTGATGGCCGCTTCCAAATCGGCCGCCGCCACGCGCTCGTTCGAGGCGTCGGGCTGGCGGGTCATGAGTACGCCGGAGCACGAGGTGGCGGTGAGGAAAGCCGTCATGAAGACGAGGATCTTCATCATGCGGGGACTCCCGAGACGTTCGGTCGGCGACTGGCCACCGTGTAGCGCTTGAGCAGATTCGTGAGTTGGGCGCGGTCCACGGGTTTCGAGAGGGCGTCGGTACATCCGGCTTCGATGCATCGCTGTTTTTCCTCGGCGCCCGTGTGCCCCGTGATGGCAATGATGGGGCCGGACCACCCCTTCTCTCGGAGCAAGCGGGCCGCTTCGTATCCGCTCATGACCGGCATCTCCATGTCCATGAGAATCAGGTCGAAAGGCGCCCCGTCTTCTTCCGAACGAGCAGCGGCTTCCACCGCCATCTTCCCGTCCTCGGCGCATTCCACCTCCGCGCCGCTCTTCTGGAGGATCAGGCTCATCAGTTTTCGCCCGTCCCGACTGTCTTCGGCCAAGAGGACCTTGGGTTGGCTTTCCGCCACGGTCGGCGCGAGGTCTCGGAGGAGGATTTGGGACGTCGTGGTGCCCTCCTTGTGCTCGTCGGGTTTTCCGACCGCGATTCGAACCGTGAAGACGCTGCCCTTGCCCACGGAACTCTTGACGTGAAGGTCGCCTTCCATGGCCTCCACGAGGCGTTTCGTGATGGCGAGTCCCAGGCCGGTGCCTCCGAAGCGGCGTGTCGTCGAAGCATCCGCTTGCTGGAAGGGCCGGAAGAGAAGGGAGAGCTGCTCTTCACTCATCCCGATGCCCGTATCGCGAACCTCGATCACCAAGAGGCCACCCTGGGAACCAGCCTCGAGGAATCGGAACTCGCTCCGGACTTCTCCGCCGGGCGCGAATTTGACTGCGTTGCCGAGGATGTTGAGGAGGACCTGGCGGACGCGCGTCGGATCACCCACGACCGAATCAGGGACGTCGGAGGAGACGCGGGCCTGCACTCGGACGTTCTGGCGACTGGCTTCCGGCTGGAGCGTGTCGACGACATCTTCGGCGAGCTGACGTGGATCGAATGGGATCTGCTCGAGCTTCAGGGCATCCGATTCGATCTTGGCGAAGTCGAGAATGTCGTTGAGCAGGGCGAGTGCGAACTCTCCGTTTCGGTGGATCGTCGCGAGCCCGTGTTGCCTGCTCTCGTCGTCCATCTCTTCGGTCATGAGCAGGTCGGAATAGCCGAGGATCGAAGTGAGAGGAGTGCGGATCTCATGGCTGATGCGGGCCAAAAAGCCGGTCTCCTCACCGAGATTCGCTTCGAGTTCGGCTACGCGTCGTTCGTACTCGGCGCGCTCCTTCTGCAGGTGCTCGCCCAGCGCTTCGAGCTTCCGGGTGATTTCGGGACGTCGTGCGGGGAGGTCTTCGAGGGTCTCCTCCCATGCGAGAGGGGCCTCGGGAAGGACCGAGAGAGCCTGGCAGATCTCCTTTTCGTCCTTGGAATTCAGACGACATGAGAGCTGCTTGCGAAGTTCCCGCATCCAGGCGACCTGGGCCGCGAGTCCCAGCACCAGCCATGGGGACCCGGTGGCGTAGGCGGCGACGAGCCAACCGAGGGCGATCGGCAGGCCGAGCGCCAAAGCCCTACACGGTGGTGGGAGTCGTTTGAGCATCCTCAGGGACCTGATCATGGATGGGGAGCCGACCTCGCGCCGCTCCGTACGCCCCGAAACCGGAGCTCATAGATGAAATCGACCGCGATGCACCTCGGACATGAGGGCTCCCGAGAAAAGAGCCGTTGAATATCGTCGCAACCCGTTGAGCGGTTTGGAGATCGGCCATAGAATCCGGCCCGCTTCCCGCCCGAGGACCTTGCCATGAACTCGTCCCACGACCATTCCGACGTTTCGCCGCCCGGGCCCGCATTGATCCGGGGGGCGGCGGGAGTGGGGAAAACCGCTCTTCTCGTCGAGCGGGTCCGATGTGCGCTGGACGCAAGCCCCGACGGCCGCCTTTTCGTCACGTCGTTCTCGCCTCGCGGTCTCACCGAGTTGAAGGGGCTCCTCGCTGCAACGCTGTCGCCGGAATCGCTGGAGCGGGTGATCATTCAGAATTTGCATCCTTTCGCCCGAGAGCTCGTGGCGCCGCGGCTGGGCAAGGCCGTGCTCGCCAAGGCCGCGGATGTGCGGGCGGCCTGGGAGGAAGCCTTGCATCTCTCGCCGGAGACGTCGTTCCCGCTCGCCTTTTATCGCGAGGAATGGGAGCGTGTCGTTCAGGTGGAAGAAATCGTGAGTCGCAACGCCTACGTGAAGTCCCGCCGCCACGGGCGCACGCAGAGGCTTGATCGATTTCAGCAGCTGGAAGTGTGGGAGGTCCTGATGAAGTATCGGGACGTCTTGACAGCGAAAGGTTTGACGGAGTGGGGCGACCTCCTCCGCGAGGCGAGATTGATTTTCCAGGAGGGGCACGAGGCTCCGCCGTTCGTCGGCGTATTCGCCGATGAAGCCCAGGAGTTCCGGCCCGGTGAATTGCGTCTGCTCGCCGCCCTCTGCGTCGAAGGCGAAAAAGGACTGACGCTGGCCGCCGACCCTCGACAACGCTTGTGGGGCTTCCCCGTCGATCTGACTCAGGTCTTCGAGAGCGACGTGCATTTGACCGACCTCACCGAGTCGCGACGCGGGCCGTCGTCCTCGGCGCCGCAATGGGAGCTGATGTTCGCGGGGGTCGCGTGGGATGACCTCATGGGCGGAGCCTTGGAGGTCGCGGAGTTGCCGGACCGTCCCGTCCCGGAGTTCTTCGAGGATGCGGCGGCGGAAGAAGATGCGGCAAGGCGTATCGCCGCCGCCGCCGACACGCTGTTTTTCGCCATGGATGGTCCGGAGGCGAAGCGGTGGACGAGCGTTTTGGGAATGGACGTGCATCCCGCCGCGACGGCCCGCGGACGGGAGGCCGACCGCGTCTGCCTGGTGGGGCTTCGCCCCGAGGATCGGGCTCTGATGACCGGAAAGCTTCGCCACCCGGACGAGGACGACCGGCATCGCCTGTCGAAGATCTACCTCGCGCTCAGTCGCGCGCGGGGGGAGAGCCGTGCCCTCGGTCGGTCGGCCTGAGGTTCACGCTCCGAACTCCTTTCGAAGCTCCTTCAGGTCCTCATCGGTGAGATTGAGTTGCTTGTTCGTGTCGACGGAGTGTTCGTCGGTCGGGAACCGTCCGGCCTCCACATCTTCCTTGTACTCCCGGGCGGCGTCTCTGAGCGCGCTGGCCAATTCGGCGTACCTCTTCGCGTGGCGGGGAAGAAAACTCTCGTCGAGGCCCATGATGTCGTGAAAGACTTGCACCTGGCCGTCGCAGCCGACGCCCGCCCCGATGCCGATGGTGGGAATCGTGAGAGCTCTCGAGATCTCGGCCGCCAAGGGAGCTGGAACCAGTTCGAGGACGATGGCGAACGCCCCGGCCCTCTCCAAGGTGAGGGCGGCGGCCATGAGTCGCTTGGCGGCCTCCTTCGAACGCCCTTGGACCCGGTACCCGCCGATCATGTGGATCGATTGCGGTGTCAGGCCGATGTGCCCCATGACGGGGATGCCGGAGGCCACGAGGGTGCCCACGACACCCGCCATGCGTCGACCTCCTTCCACCTTGACCGCGTGGGCTCCGCCCTCGGAGACCGCGCGCGAGGCGGACCGGAGCGACAGGGGCAAGTCCGAGGAGGAATAGGTCGCGAAAGGGAGGTCGATGACGATCATGGCGCTCTTTACCCCGCGGGCCACGGCGGCGCTGTGATGGATCATCATGTCCAGGGTGACGCGCAACGTGGAGTCGTGACCGTGCACCACCATGCCGAGGGAGTCGCCGACGAGAAGCAGAGGAATCCCCACTTCGTCCAGGATCTTGGCCGATCCGTAGTCGTAGCAGGTGAGCATGACGATCTTCTCGCCCCGCTCCTTCATGCGACGAAGGTCGTGAATCGAAGGGCGGCGGGCGGGTTTGTTCTTTTGCACGCTCATGATGGGGGGCCTGTCCTAAAACTGGTGAAACCGACTGGGAATCCAGCAGAATCCGCCGGGCCCGCCGCCGGATTCCTCCATGACTTCGTGAGCGGCTTCAACGATTTGATCCGCGTTGAGGATCGTCGCGGATTCGAGGCGATGCGACTGCGCGATGCCGGGGACGTTCTTCTGACCGAGGGCTCTCGAAGGGAGCCCCGGGAACCGCTCCACCGCATGACCTTGGATCGTCCGGACGAAACCGGCGAAGGGACGGTCCTCGGAGGCGACCACGAGACGGCCGGTTCGAGCCACACTCTCGTAAACGGCGTCCAAATCCGGCGGCACCAGCGTGCGCAGGTCGATCACTTCGGCCGAGATGCCTTCCTCCTCGAGACTCGTCGCTGCCTCCATGGCCGTCCAGACGGCGCGGCCCCAGGCGACGAAGGTGACGTCATCGCCGCGGCGGCGCGTGACCGCCTTCGAGAACGGCACGCGGACGTCCGGATCGAGAGCGGGCACATCACCCCTCATGACGGCTTTCTTCAGAAGATTGATGTCTTCGGGGTCCGTCGGCTCCCCGGGGATCGCCGGCCCCAGGGCCAAGCGATACGTCCACTTGGGTTCGAGGACGATGACGGGGCCGTCGTAGTCGGCGGCGGTCAGGAGGAGCCCGTAGGCGTCGAAGCTCGTGGACGGCATGAGGATGACGAGGCCGGGGATGGGCGAGAGATAACCATCCAGGCTCATCGAGTGATACATGGCTCCGCCCCCGAACGGATCGACGGGTGTGCGCATGATCACGTTGTAGGTGATGCCCCCGTTCGTCGCCCAATAGACGTTCCCCATGTGAACGAACCAGTGGAAAGCATTCAGCGTGTAGTCGCCGAACTGCACTTCGGGGAGGAGGACGAGGTCGTCGTGCATCGAGGCGCCGCAGGCCGTGCCGAGAATGAGCGGCTCGTTCAGCGGCGTGTCGATGATGCGATCGGGATGACGACTCTTGAGGCCCGCCGTCGCGGTCATGACACCGCCCAGGCGCCCCACGTCCTCGCCCCACAGAACGCCGTTCTTCCCGCCGCAAATATTGTCGATGGCGGCGCGGATGGCGCCTGCATAGGTGACGTTGGTCTCGCCCGAGGTCTT
>CAZLGG010000037.1:0-34148 GCA_964559135.1 uncultured Planctomycetia bacterium | reverse complement strand
TCGGGTGGCGTGTTCATGACTTTCTCCGTACTCGCCACCTCGACTCTCGCGGACGGGGCGTTGACCCTGACCGCAATCATCACTCCACCCACTGGAAATCCCGCTTCCTACCTGGGCACGCCGGCGACCAAAGACACCGTGGCGCCCCTCGCGCCGACCTCACTGCAAGTCGCGGCGGGTCCCACCAATCCCGTAAACGGGATCAACGCAGCCACGGCTGCAGCAGTCATTCTCGACGTCACTTGGCCCACGGGTTCGGATGCGACCGCTCTCGCCACGGCGCAGCTCACGAGCGCTGCCTCCAGCGCAAGTAGCGCCCCATTTCAGCCGGCGGCCTCGGGGTCTCAGTCCGTCGGCCCCATCGACGGATCCTCCCTTCAGGACGGCAACGTCTCTGTGCAGATGACGGTCACCGACACCGCCGGAAACTCAACCGTCTTTGCAGGCACGCCGGCCGTCAAGGATACGCTGGCCCCACTCGCCGCCACGGGAGCTTCGGTCGCGGCCGGAACGCAGAACGCGGCGAACGTCGTGAACATGACCAACCAGGCGAGTGCGTTCATCGACATCGCCCTCGACGCCACGAGTACGATTTCCGACATCGTCACTTGCACACTGACCGACGGCACGACCCAGGTCACCACACCCACGGGTGCTGGCATTCCAGGAGGCGGAGTCCTCACTCTGGGCCCCGTCGATTTGACGGTCCTTCAGGACGGCGTCATCACCCTCCAGGTCACGGTCACGGACGCAGTCGGGAATTCCGCCGGAGCCATGGGCACACCGGCGATCAAGGACACCCTCCCCCCTCCGCCAGCTTCGACAGCCTTCGTGAGCGCGGGGCCCAGTAACCCCTCCAACGTCATCAACGCCTCCAATCAGTCGAATGTGTCCGTCGAGGTGCTGCTGCCTAGCGGCACGACGTCGGGCGACGCGGTGCAGGTGCGGCTCGATGATGGGACGAGCACGATTCAAAGCGGCTCGCTCACCGCACCCGTAGGGGGCGGCCTGATGACGTTCAGCGGTCTCGACACCACCGCACTTCAGGACGGGATCTTGACCCTGACCGTGGTCATCGTCGACTCCAATGCCAACACGACGTCGACCCCCGGAAACGCGATCACGAAGGACACGATTCCGCCCGCACTGCCGACGTCTGCCTTCTTGCCGAGTTCCTCGACGAATCCCCCGAACGTCGTCAACCTCGCCAACGTGAACAACCCGGTGTTCCAGGTGGCTCTGCCGGCCTCGTACGCTGGCTCGGAGACGGTGACGCTCATCCTCACCGATGGGACCGGGCCGATACTCCTCTCCTCGGCTGCAGCCGCACCAGTCGGCGGCGGCCCCATGACGATTACGGGACCGGATCTCTCCGCCCTGGCGGACGGAAACCTCGGCCTGATCGTGTCAGTGACCGACCTCGCCGGGAACAACATCAAGGCGAATGGCAGCGCGCTCTCCAAGGACACCGTGGCTCCCGCACCACCGGCCCTCCTCCAGGTGGCCGCCGGCCCAAGCAATCTCGTCTCTTGGATCAACCAGTTCTCGGAGACAGCCGTTCTCCTGGATGTCCAGTGGGACGCAAGCTTGGATGGAACCGAGACCGCGCTCGTCACACTCACAGACTCCCTCGGCGGCCTGGTTTCGATCCCTTCCCTCGCCCCCCCAGCGGGCGGAGGATCGTCCACCCTCGGCCCCGTCGACGTCCAGGCACTTGCCGACGGGCCCATCGACATCTCGGTGAGTCTCGCGGACTCCTCCGGGAATGTCACGGTCTTTCAAGGCGCCCAGGCGCAGAAGGATTCCACGGCGCCTCTCCCGCCCACATCCGTTCACGTTCTCGCGGGGTCGACTCACCCCATCGACTTCGTCAATGCCGCCAGCCAAACCGCCGTCGACGTGGATGTCGTCTTCGCCGCCGGCTCGTCGTCGGGGGACTTGGTTCTCCTCGATATCTCCGATGGAGTGACGACACTGACCTTTGGCCCCGTATCCGCCCCGTCCGGATCTGGAACCGTCACGTTTTCGTCCCTCGATCTCTCGTCCCTTCTCGACGGCACCCTCGTCCTCACGGTCACCACGACCGATCCCCAGGGCAATAGTGTGCCGCAGGTGGGAACTCCCGCGGTCAAGGACACGGTCGCTCCGGACTTGCCCTCGGCGGCTTCCATCTCGGCCGGGAGCACCAATCCGCAAAACACCGTCAATGCGGGAAGCCTTTCCGCGGTTCTCGTGGACGTGGTGCTTCCGGTGTCCTACGACGGGTCGGAACAGGTGGTGGCAATTCTCGCGGACTCGTCCTCGCTCAGTGTGCAATCGGCGTCCGTCCAGGCCTCCCCGGGCGGAGGCGCGCTCACTGTCGGCCCCATGGATGCGAGCGGTCTCGCGGAGGGGAGCCTCTCCCTATCCATCGCGATCACCGACCCCGCCGGGAACACCACGACTTTCCTTGGAACGCCCGGCATCCTCGATATCACGCCTCCCTCCGCACCTTCGCTCCTCCGCGTGTCAGCCGGCGCATCGAATGCCGTTGACGTGGTCAATGGACTGACCGTGGCGGCCGTGACACTCGATGTGGTCTGGGACGGATCGATGGACGGCACGGAGACCGCCCTGATCTCATTCGGCGTGGGTGGAGCTTCCCTGACGCAGGGTCCCCTCACGGTCCCGTCGGGTGGAGGCCCTCAGGCCCTGGGTCCGTTCGACCTCACGGCGCTCTCGGACGGTGTCCTCACTCTCGTCCTGACGCTTTCGGATCAATACGGTAACCCGGCGACGTTCAACGGAACGCCCGCCCTCCTCGACACCACCTCCCCTCCGGCCGCGACCGCTGGACAGGTGCCTGGAGGCGCGGGTCAGCCCGCGGGTTACATCAATACATCGAGCGTAGGCGGCGTCTTCGTCGACGTCACGTTGCCGGCGGCGTCGAATTCCAACGACTCGGTCCAGGTCGTCCTTGCGGACGGAGGTACGACTGTCACTTCGCCTCCTTTGGCGTCGCTCACGGGAGGAGGAAATCTCTCCTTCGGCCCCCTTGACGCCTCTTCTCTTCAGGATGGGACGATCACGATCTCCGTTCTGGTTACGGATCCGAACGGCAACGTCACGAACTCCCAGGTCGGAACCGCCGTCAAGGACACGACGCCGCCCGCCGCTCCGCTGTCGACAGTGGTCGCGATGACCGCCGGCAATCCGGAAAACTTCATCAACGCCGCCACCGAGAACTCCTTCACGATCGCCATCACTCTCCCGACGAGCTACGGGGGTGGAGAGACGGCGACGGTGCAGATCACCGACGGCGCGGGGAATTCCATCTCCACCCCGACAATCAATGTCCCGGCCGGAGGCGGCGTCGTCACCTCCTCCGGTTTGAATAGCGCATCCCTCCTCGAAGGAGGGCTCGCGCTTCAGATCACCGTGACCGATGCCGCTGGAAACACCATATCCGCGGCGGGGACCCCCGCCACGAAGGACGTCACGGCTCCGCTCCCCCCAAGTCTCCTGGCTGTCGCCCAAGGGGCTTTGAACGCCGCCGACTTCGTGAACTCGAACAACGAAGGCAACGTGGTCTTCGACATCTCCTGGGATGCAACGATGACCGGCAACGAATCGGCCGACATTACGGCGACCGACACAGGTGGGCTCGTCGCCACGCTGGCCGCGGTTACGGCACCTGCGGGTGGAGGTGCAGCGACCGTGGCGGGTCTGGACGCATCGCCTCTTGCGGACGGCGCCATCGCCATCGCGATTTCGGTGACCGATCCCGCCGGCAACACGACATCCTTCTCGGGAAGCCCCGCCACGAAGGACGCGACCGGCCCGTCCGCCCCCCTGGCGGCTTTCGTCACGGCCGGGGCCGGCAATCCTCAGAACGGTATCAATCTCACGAACACGTCGTCCGTCAACATCCAGGTGGACTTGGGATCAGGTTCCGTCATGACCGACCAGGTGAGCGTCGTCCTCTCGGACGCCACGAACTCGATCACCAGTTCTACCCTCTCCGGCACCGCAGGAGCCGGCACACTCACATTCTCCGGATTGGACGCCACCTCGCTCGCCGACGGACTGATCTCGATTCAGGTTCAGCTCGTGGACGTCAACGCAAACTCGATCAGTTATGTCGGGACCACGGCAACCAAGTCCAGCTCGGCTCCGGCGGCGCCTTCAAGCGCACACGTCGCGAGTAGCTCCCAGAATCCGGTCGACTTCGTCAATCTCGCGACGAGCAGTTCGGTGGCGGTCGAAGTGATCTTCCCGGGCACCTACGTGGGAACGGAGTCGTTCTCAGTCCAACTCGACGACGGAATCAACCCGACCGTGACCAGCGCCTCCGCCACCGTTCCTCCGGGCGGCGGGTCTGTCACGATCTTCGGGATCGACGCATCGGGACTCGCCGACGGGGTCCTTTCTCTGAGCATCATAGTGGTAGACGCCGCCGCCAACGGCGCCACTTACCCAGGGAGCAGCGCAACGAAGGACACCGCCCCTCCCGCCGCCGCGCTTTCCGGCAACGTTGCCATGGGGGCGCAGAATGCCATCTCCATCATCAACTCCAACAACGTCACCTCAGCGATCATCGAAATCTCTCTCGCCGCGTCGATCGTCGTCACGGATTCGATCCAGTTCGCCCTCGCAAGCGATGGCGGCGGTTCCATTGCATCCCCCAGCGTTGCCGCACCGGCCGGCGGCGGGGCCTTCACCTTCCCAGCCCTGGACGTCTCGACACTCAACGACGGCAACCTGACTCTCACCATCACAGTGACCGACGAAGCCGGGAACCCCACCGCCTTCACCGGAACGCCCGCGATCCTGGATACTCAGGGCCCCGACGCCCCCCTCGCCGCTCACGTCGCGGCGGGCCCATCCAACGCCGTTGACGTCATCAATCCCTCCAACGCAGCCTCGGTGTCGATCGACGTGACTCTGGATGCGGGGTCCCTCGTGTCCGACACGCTCCAGGCGACGCTCTCGGACGGTCTGGGCGCCTCAGTCGTCTCGGGGACATCGAGCGCCCCCGGCGGTGCGACGACGTTGACCTTCACGGGACTCGACGCCACCAGTCTCGCCGACGGCACACTCACCCTCGTGATCACCCTCACGGACGCCTACCAGAACACCTCCATGTTTTCGGGCACCCCCGTGCTCAAGGACACAGGGCCTCCCGTGGCGCCCACGTCGTTCCGAGTGGCGTCCGGCCCCCAAAACCCCGCGGACTACGTGAACATCGCGACTCAAGCCTCGGTGACCGTGAGCGCCACCTTTCCGGGCTCTTACGACGGCACGGAGACAGCCACGGTGACCCTTTCCGATGGCGTCAATCCGGACGTGGTTCTCCCGGGCACAGTGATCCCTTCCGGAGGGGGAACCGTCAACTTCCCCGGTGCCGACGCAAGCCTACTGAACGATGGGATCATCGCCCTTTCCATGACTGTCGTGGACGGGGCGGGAAACCAGGCCACCTTCGCGGGCACGCAGGCCACGAAAGACACGGTGCCTCCGGACTTGACATCAGCGTCCATCCCCGCGACGGCGAGTCATCCCGCGGACACGATCTCGCCCTTCTCGGTCGGTTCGGTCAGCGTACTTTCCGTCTGGGGTGCCGCCGCGGATGGCACCGAATCCGCAACGGCGCGATTCAGCGACGGAAACACCACGGTGACGGGAGCGGCCACCCCAGCCCCGCTGGGCGGCGGATCGGCAGTCCATGCTCCCCTCGACGTCGGAATTCTTTCCGACGGAACACTGACGATGACGGTGACAGCCACCGATGTGGCCGGGAACCCCACCGTCGTCACGGTCAATGTTGCCAAGCGCGCCGACTTTGCTTTCTCGCGCTATGCCTTCGTCACGAACCAGCTCGACAACACACTGACCGCATACCAGCTCGACGTCACGTCGGGTACGCCCAGGGCCAACGGATTCATTCCGTCCGGTGGGAATCCCACCCACCTTCTCGTGGATGCCACGGGCAATCGCGTCTATGTTGCCGAGACGAGCTTGAACCAGGTCGCCCTCTATTCGATCCAGCATCCTCGAGGTAATCTCGTCGCCGGGACACCCGCCTCGACCGGCACCGGCCCCGTGAGACTGGCTTCCGACCCCGACGGGAAGTTCCTCTACACGGCGGACTCCGGGTCCAATCAGATCTCCGTCCTCCTGATCAACGCGACCGACGGAAGTTTGAGTTCCGGCTCGCCCGTCGGTGCTGGCACATCCCCCGTGGACCTCGCCGTGGACCCGACGGGCAAATTCCTTCTCGCGGCCAACCAGGGCAGCAACGACATCTGGGTGTACTCCATCAACAGCACGACCGGTGCGCTCAACAGCGTTGCGACGGCGGCCACAGGAACGGCTCCTGCTGCTCTTGCCATTCACCCTTCGGGGCTCTTCGTCTACGTCGCCAACTCCGGCTCCAACGATATCTCCGTCTTCGCCCTCGATCCCGCCGCCGGCACCCTGACCAGTCTCGCCACGGTGGCGGCGCCGGCGGGAGCCGACTCCCTCGTCGTGAGCAGCGATGGCGCATACCTCTACGCTACAGGGAGTTCCTCGAACAGCCTCCAAGCCTACGGAGTCGACTTCTCCACGGGCGCACTTTCGCCGGTGGGCTCGGCCCTCACGACGGCCTCGCAGCCCTCGGGGCTCGCCGTCGACGCCGCCGTCAATCACGTGTATCTCGTGGCCAAGGGCGCCAACCAACTCATCTCTTACGCCATTGGGTCAGGAGGAGCTCTGACCGAGTCCTCGACGGCGATCACACAAGCGAGCCCAAGCGCGATCGCTCTCGGCAGCGGAGCCAACCCGCTCGGGTTCGTGCTCAAGTTCGCCTATGTCGTCAACAAGGCGAGCGGCGATGTCGCCACCCACGACGTCGACGACACGACCGGTCTCATCATGCCATTCGGGTCCCCGGTGAACGTCGGGACGGACCCGGTTCATCTGGCATTGCATCCGGATGGCAACCGGATGTACGTCGTCAACCAGGTTTCGGAATCGATCGATCAATTCTCGATCGATGCCGCGTCCGGCGCCCTCACGAGCATCGCCGCGTCCGTGCCGACGGGACAGAACCCATCCGCCATCGTGGTGGACCCCTCGGGGCGATTCGCGTACGCCATCAACACGGACGATGACACCATTTCAGCCTATTCCGTGGATGCCTCCACCGGGGCTCTCTCCCCGACAGGATCGCTGACCCCGACCTTGGTGGCGCCGGTGATGGCCGCGATCCATCCCAACGGAAAATTCCTCTACGTCATCCACCAGGGATCGGACAACGTCCAGAGTTACTCCATCGACCCTTCGACGGGGGCTCTCACCGCGGTCGGCTCTCCCGTCACGGCGGGGGTCATTCCCATCTGGATCGCCGTCCATCCGACGGGCAAATGGGTCTACGTCGTCAATCGAGGCACGAGTGACGTCTACGTCTACGACGCCGACCCGGATACGGGCACTCTCACGTCGTCATCGATCACGTCGACGGGTTCACAGCCCTTCGGACTGGCCGTCGAGCCCTTCGGGAGCTACGCCTACGTCGTCAACCGGACGTCCGGTGACGTGCGAGCCTTTTCGATCGATGCCGTGACCGGCGCCCTCATGCAGGTCGGGACCCCCCTCGCCGTAGGCGGTGACTCCCGGGCCATCGCCGTCGACCCCAGGTCGGACTACGTCTACGTCACCGACTTCAACGCCAGCGGTGTAGGCTCGGTCCGCGTGTTCAGCATCGACGACAATACCGGGCAATTGACGTCAGTGGGGAGTCCGCAGACGGTCAATGGGCTGGGCTCCATCGCCCTTGTTCTCGTTGCCGACGTTCTCTGAGGGAATTTCATGTCCCGGGTTGTCCCACCGCCCCCCTGACGTGAGAATCCGGCATGACGAAAGATGAATTCTGGGCTCTCATCACCCTTTTGGATGCCTCGGCTCTGGACAAAGAGATCGAGGACGGCGAGGCGGACCCGGTCACCGAACCTTTGATCAAGGCGTTGGCCTCGCTGCCCAAGGAGCAGATCACGGCGTTCGATGACATCATGAGCGAGCTGCTGTATGACCTGGACGGAGAAGCCTGGGCCCAGCAGGCGGGGGTTTCCGGCCAGTTCGAAGATCTTTTTCTCTATTGCCGATGCGTTGTCGTGGCGAGCGGTCGGGAGGCTTACGCAGGGGTCTTCTCGGACCCGACCGCCATGCCGGCGGGCATGGAATTCGAACGTCTGCTCGACATTCCCGCCCTGGCTTGGAGGCGCAAGACGGGGACGGAATACGAACACACGCCGCGATACAGTCTCGAAATGCGGGCCAATCAGGAGAATTGGTCCTATTGACGCGAAGGAGAGGAATTCGCGCCGCCGTCGTGACGCCGACGGCGACGCAAGGATTCAGAACGGCAAGGGAGTGAGGCGTTTCCTCGCTCTCATCTTCGCCATCGCGGCCTGAACCTTCGGCCAGGACTCCTCGTTCTGAAAACGTTTCTCCAAGAGCCGGTCGAACTCCGCGAGTTTGGCAATCGCTTCCGGCCAGTGCCGCGTGTCCGTGAGGACTCCCAGGGCAAGATCCGCGGCGGCCACGTTGCTCCGCCAGAGCGTGGGAAAGGCGGAGAGGACCTTGTCGGCCTTCGTCATCGCCGCTTGCCACTGCTTCCTCCGGCGATAGGTCTTCCCCTGGGCCAACAAGGCGGAAGCCACGGCTTTCGGGTGATCCGGATAGCCGGTAACGATGGCCTCGAGCGCATCCAAGCACCCCTTCCAGTCCTTCGCCTTGCGGGCCATCCCCGCCAATCCCTCGAGAGCCCGGATCTTCAACTTGGCTGAAGCGTCGGCATTGAGAACGGCCTCGTAGGCGTCTCGTGCCGACGCGGTGTCATTCAATCGAGCATTCAGACGTCCCAAGGCCAGCCACGCCCGGGCGCATTCCCCGGTCGACTCCGGCCAGGTTTCCGGCACCTTCCTGTAGACCGCACAAGCCTCTCGGAGAATGCGCGCCCTTTCCTCCCCTTTCTTGCCTCGAGCCAGGGACTCCTGTTTGCGAGCCACCTGAAGCATGCTTTTCGCGTCTTCCTGCGCCGTGGCGGTCTCCCAGGATGTGAGGAGTACGACGGCGGAGAACACAATGCAGAACAATCGTTGCACGAACATGGTTTTCATCCTCATTGCATGCCGTGCCTAGGGCGGCTCCCGGGGACAGGGTTGTCCCGCGGAACCCGAGTCGAGTTCGGTCTCAATCGTTTCTGCGGCGGAGTCGTTCGACGACCCGGTCAGCCAGGTCAGGCGCTCGGTCCGGTCGCAGGGCTTCCTGGAGAAGTTCCTGCTGGGCGGTGATTTCGTCCCAGCAGGCCCGGCACCCGTCGCATTGCTTCAGGTGCTTGAGGAGGATCTCCCTTTCTCGAAGATCCAGCTCGCTCTCGAGGAGAACGATCAGTCGTTTGGTTTCAGAACAGTTCATCGCGAAGCTGCATCCACTCCCGGGCCAGAGGTTCCAGGCGATTCTTCAAGCGCTGACGCACGCGGGCAAGACGCGCCTTCACGGTGACGGCCCCCGCTCCCACCAAGGCGCCAATCTCCCGGTGGGACAACTGTTCATGGTATCTCAGCCGCAACAGTTCCCGCGACTTGGGAGGAAGCGACGCAATGAGCGCCCGCATCTCGTCGATCAAGCTCTGTCGTGCCATCCACACATCGGCCGGAGCATCGGACGACATCTGGAGATCCATGTCCTCGAACTGAACGACACGAGACGATCCCATTCGCTCTCGGTCTCGCTCCCTTCGGCGCCGCCGATCCACGGCGATGGAACGGGTCACCGCCCAAAGCCAACTCTTCAAGGAGCCGGGGTTTCGGAGTTGGTCGATTTTTTCCAAGGCACGCACGAACGACTCCTGTACGACATCCTCTGACTGATCCTTGTCATGGAGGAAACTCTCCACAAACCGCAGCAGGGGCTCCTGATAGCGGTGAACGAGTTCGCGAATGGCTTCCTCCGACCCGGCCGCCGCCTCCTGAACGAGGAGCGCGTCGTTGAAGTTTTCCTTCACTCGCATGTCCCGCTCGTCCGTCACTCGCATCTCCCTTCTACTTCCGGATGCCTTTCTTGGAGGCAAGGTGTCGGAAAAAGTGGGAAAAACTCGTTCGCACGATACCGGTCTGATCGAAGACGGGGCCCCACTGAACGCAACAAGAAGGGGGCGAAGCCACCGGCCTCGCCCCCTTCCCTTGGGTCTAAGCTGTTCCTTCAGAAACGTCCGGGCCTCAGCGGCCTATCCCCCGCACGAGAGTGGCGAAGTCGGCTCTTGCGAACCTTTTCCTTGTAGACGTCCTTGAAGCGTTCACATTGGGACCAAGTCCCGGTGAACAGGGTGGCGGAGTTATTCACCACACGAAACAGTTTCTTGCCCTCGAAGATGCACTCGAAACGGGTTTCCATTCCCCCTCCTTACGGCCCCGGAAAACGGGCAAAACGAAAGCATGAATCGGAGTTCTCAAAATCGGCTCTTGGGAAAAAAGCGCACACCTAAGGTGCGGTGGACTCCTCACTTGAGTCGAACGCAACGGGCGGAAGCATCTTACCAGACCTCTTCGATCGGGGTCAACGATTTCTTCGTCAAGGGGAAAAACGCCCGGCCGCCCCTCATCTTTCGGTTGCGGTCGAAGAAAGTGTCTCGACGACCAGGTCGCCGACCTCATTGGTTTTCAGACCTGAGCGAGACGAGAGATCGGGGATCCTGCGGCTCGCGATCAACTCGACCACGGTGTCTTCCACATCCTTCGCGGCCACCGATTCTCCCACGTGCTCCAGCATCATTCCCACGGCCAAGATCGTGGCGAGTGGATTCGCTTTGTTCTTACCCTTGTACTTGGGCGCCGATCCGTGAATCGGTTCGAACATGGAAACCTGGCCCGGGTGGATGTTGCCGGAAGCCGCGACCCCCATGCCTCCCTGCAACACGGAACCGAGATCCGTGAGGATGTCGCCGAAAAGATTCGTCGTCACCACGACATCGAAGGCCTCGGGGTTTTTGATCATCCACATGCACGCGGCATCGACGTAGGCGTGGTCCGTCGCGACTTCGGGATATTCCCGACCCATGTCCTCAAACGTCCGTGTCCAAATATCCTGAGGACGAATGGCATTCGCCTTGTCCACCATCGTGAGGTGTTTCCGCTCGGTCTTCATGGCTTCCTCGAAGGCATACCGAATGACGCGCTCGGTACCCTTGCGGGTGTAGATCATCTCCGCGATGGCCACCTCGTCCGGCGTGTCCTTCTTGAAAACGCCGCCCACCTGGCTGTACGCACCCTCGGTGTTTTCCCGTACGACCAGCATGTCGATGTCCTTCGCCGTCTTCTCCTTGATCGGGCAGACGTGGTCGGCGGGACAGCGGATGGGGCGCAGGTTGACGAACAGATCCAACGTGAAGCGAATCCCCGCGATGATCTCCCGTTCCAAAAGCCCCACCTCGATACGCGGATCGCCGATGGCGCCCAGGAGAAGGGCGTCCATCGATCGATACTCGTCGTACGCGGAGACCGGCATGGTCTCGCCGGTGGCGAGATAGTGTTCGGCTCCCCAAGGGTACTCCGTCAATTCATACTCGAACCCGTGAATCTTGGACGCCCGATCCAGAACCTTCAGGCCCTCCCGGACCACTTCCGGACCGATCCCGTCACCGGCAATGACACCGAATTTGTAGCTCATTTCGTCTCTTTCCGTTTCAATCGATGCGTTCGATCAGCATCGCGATTCCCTGTCCACCGCCGATGCACGCCGAGGCGACGCCGTAGCGTCCCTTCCTGCGCTCCAACTCGTGAAGCAGGGTGAGAATCATGCGAGAACCGGTGGCCCCCAGGGGATGTCCGAGAGCGATGGCTCCGCCGTTCACGTTGACGCGCTCGCGGTCGAGTTCGAGTTGTTTTTCACAGGCGAGATACTGGGGAGCAAAGGCCTCGTTGATCTCGTAAAGATCCACGTCGTCCCGCCCCACGCCCGTCTTTTTCCAAAGGGCGCGAATCGCGGGAACGGGCCCCAACGCCATGACGCCGGGATCGACCCCGACGATGGACCAGCCCCGAATCACGGCGCGCGCACGGACGCCGTGAGTCTTCACGGAATCCTCCGTACCCAAAACGAGCGCCGCCGCGCCGTCCACGATTCCCGAGGCGTTCCCGGCGGTGACGAGCCCCTCCTTGCCGAAGGCAGGACGAAGCTTGGCCAACCCTTCGAGTGTCGTCTCCGGTTTGATGTGGTCGTCCTTGTCCACGACGACGTCCCCGCGACGCCCGGGAATCACGATCGGAGCGATCTCCCGACCGAAGATACCGCTCTGTACCGCCTTCGCACCCAACGTGTGGGAGCGAAGGGCATACGCGTCGCAGTCCTCTCTTTGAATACCACTCTTCCGCGCCGCCCGGTCGGCGGTCTCCGCCATGAACGTGTCGGAGTAGGAGTCATGGAGCCCCGAGAACAGGTAGTCCGTCATCTTCGGTTCCTGGCCGAACCGAATACCGGCCCTGACCTTGTTTCCGTAGATGCAAAAAGGCGCCTGCGACATGTTCTCCATGCCACCTGCCACGCAAGTCTCGGCCTCATCGAGCATCATCATCTGTGCCGCATTGACCACAGACTGAATGCCGCTCCCGCAGATCCGATTCACGGTGAGCGCCGGCACACGAATGGGAATGCCCGCTTCCAACGCGGCGTGGCGCGCTCCGTAGTGAGCGTCGACCGACGTCTGCATGGCGTTGCCCATGACCACGTGTTCGATCCCGTCGGCCGGGACACCTGAGTCCTCGAGGGCCGCCCGGATGGCATGGGCCCCCAGCTTGTTCGCCGAGAGGTCCTTCAACTTCCCGAAACCGGGAGTGCCGCAATACTCGGCCATCGGCGTGCGCTTGCCGCCGAGAATGAAAATATCCTTCATCGTTCGATCTCCTCGGGGCTCGGTGAACTCACCGGCCCTTGAAGGTGGGTTTCCTCTTCTCGAGAAAGGCGGCCAGCCCCTCTCGGACGTCCTCCGTGGCGCCCACGACGCCGAAGAGGTCGGATTCCAACGCCAAGCCGTCCGCCGGGGGGCGATCCTCGCCTCTGAGGACCGCATCCAGGATCAGTCGCCGGGCGATGGGCGCCTTGGAGGCCAAGCGGGCCGCCAAGGCGAAGGCCTCCGCGGCCAATTCGTCCGCGGCGACGACCCGATCGACGAGACCGATCCGTTGGGCTCGTGCGCCGTCGATATTGTCGCCGGAGAGCAGCAACTCGAGCGCCACCCCCTGGCCCACCAGGCGCGGCAACCGCTGAGTTCCGCCGAACCCTGGAATGATCCCGAGATTGATCTCCGGTTGTCCCAGACGCGCGGTGTCCGCGGCCAGACGGATATGACACGCCATGGCCAGCTCCAGACCTCCCCCGAGTGCAAAACCGTTGATCGCCGCCACGACCGGCTTTCCGCAGGCGGCGATGGCGTCGCAAGTCCGTTGCCCGAGTCGAGAATACTCCCTCAACTCGAGCCCCGTCATCGCGGCCATCTCCCCGATGTCGGCGCCCGCGGCGAAGGAAGGTTTCTTGCCCGTGTCTGCACCCGTGACCACCGCCGCGCCCAAATCGTCCCGTTCAGCGAACGTTCTGAAAGCCCGTTCCATCTCCCTCAAAGCCGCCGAAGAAAGGGCGTTGAGGGCCCGTGGACGATGGATGCTGACGCACAAAACCCCTTCCTTTTCCTCCCAGAGCAAGTTCTCGAAGGAGTTCATGCCGACACCTCCTCCACGGTCATCTTCTCGATGCGTACGTCTTCCAGGGGCCGGTCGCCTCGGTCGCGAGCGACGGCCCCGATGGCGTCCGCCACGTCGAGCCCCTCGACGACCTTCCCGAAGGCCGTGTATTGACCGTTCAGGTGGGGAGCGTTGTCCACGCAGATGAAAAACTGAGACCCGGCGCTGTTGGGGCTCGCGGAGCGTGCCATCCCGAGGACGCCCTTTTCGAAGTTGGCGTCGTTGAATTCCGCGTCCACGTTCCAGCCGGGACCACCGCGGCCGGTGCCGTCAGGGCAGCCACCCTGGATCATGAACCCCGGAATGACCCGGTGGAAGATGAGGCCGTCATAGAAGCCTTGGTCCGCCAGTTTCCTCAGATTGGCCACGTGGTTGGGCGCCTTGTCGGGCCAGAGTTCCAGCACCATCTCGCCCTTGTTGGTGACGAGCTTGGCGACGATCTTCTTCTCTTCGGACATGGTGTTCTCCTGTAGGAGGAACGCGTCGGCGTTCCATGGATGTCGTCAGTCGCGGGCAAAGGCCGCCGAGAAACCCAACCCGCCGCTGACGCAAAGCGTGGCGAGGCCGCGCTTCAGATGCCGCTGGCGCAGGGTGTGGAGGAGGGTCACGACGATGCGCGCCCCGGTGGCCCCAATGGGATGACCGAGGGCGATCGCACCCCCCTTCAGGTTCACCTTCTCGTTGCCGATCTTCCAGCTCTCGAGGCAAGCCAACACCTGGGCGGCAAAAGCCTCGTTCAATTCGATGGCGTCGAAGGCGTCGAGGCCGACTCCCAACTTCTCCAAGAGTTTCTTCGTCGCCGGAACGGGGCCGATTCCCATGAAACGAGGATCCACCCCGGCCGCGGCCCCGCCCTCGACACGCGCGAGGATCTCCAGGCCGCGACGCTGCGCTTCTTCCTCCCGCATCAAAAGGACGGCCGCAGCGCCATCGGTGATGCCGGAAGCATTCCCGGCATGCACCGTGCCGTTCTCCTTGAAGACGGGCTTCAGCTTCGCGAGCGCCGCGGGCGTAACGTTGTCCCGGGGATGTTCGTCTCGATCGACCACGACGGGATCCCCACGGCGTTGGGGAACCACCACGGGAACGATTTCGTCCGCAAACTCTCCCGCCTCACGGGCGCGCTGACATCGGTTTTGGGACTCCGTCGCGTAGACGTCCTGGGCCTCCCGATCGATCCCGTGCCGCTCCGCGAGATTCTCCGCCGTTCGCCCCATGAGCTGGTTCGCGAGTGGGCAGAGAAAGCCGTCCGCGTACATGGCGTCCACGACGGGGGCATGTCCCATGCGATAGCCGTCCCGCGCCTTCGGCAACAGATAGGGCAGCCGACTCATGCTCTCCGTCCCTCCGGCGATCACGATCTGCGCGTCCCCGGAATGGATCGCGTCGACGCCGAGCAAAATGCTCTTCAGACCCGAGGCGCAGGCCATATTCACCGTGTAGGCGGTGCTGCTGTGAGACAGACCACTCTTGACGGCGATCTGACGCGCCGGATTCGGCCCCGCGCCGGCCTGACGGCCGTTTCCGAAAATCAATTCCTGCACCTCGTTTCCGGCGACGCCGGAACGTTCGAGAAGGGTCGTGACGAGCTGGCGACCCAGCTCCACGGCCGTCAGGCTCTCCAGGGAGCCCAGGAACTTGCCGATGGGGGTTCTCAGGGCGTGGGTGATGACGACGGACGACATATAAGCCCTTTACTCAAAAACCTTTGGGTTACCTCTTCCCGGTGGGTTCGTCGCTCGGTTCGCGGCGAGAGACTCTAACAGACGGGACGATGGGGCTAAAGATTGAACGCCCTTGCGATGTTAGAAGATGAGCCCGAAGGAGGTCCGACTTGCGCATCACTCTGCTTGGAACCAGCTCAGCCGTCCCGACGTTTCGAAGATCGCTCTCCGGCACCCTGCTCGAGCGAGACGGCGAGGCGTTCCTCCTCGATTGCGGCGAAGGGACCCAGTTCCAACTCATGCGCGCGGGCGCCCGGCGAGGCCATCTCGGGACGATCCTCCTCACCCATCTCCACGGTGACCACTGCTACGGCTTGGCGGGGCTTTTGTCCTCCATGAATCTCAATCAGCGGGAGAAGCCGATCCTCGTCATCGGACCAAGGGGCACGGCGCGCTGGGTCGATTTCATTCAGACCTTTCCACGCCCCATCCGCTTCAACTTCGAGATTCGCGTGAAGGAGATTCCGGAAGGCTATGTGGGCGACGTCTTGGAGGGCCAAGACTACGTCGTCCGCACGCGCCCACTCCTCCATCGTTTGCCCAGCCAAGGCTACCGCTTCGAGGAGAAACCTCTCCCCGGGCGATTCGACACCGCTCGCGCGGAGGCCCTGGGCGTCCCGTTCGGTCCCGACCGAGGAGCTCTCGTGCGGGGAGAATCCGTGACGCTTCCCGACGGGAGCCTCGTCACACCGGACGACGTGGTCGGACCGCCTCGCCCGGGAAGAGTCTTCGTCTACTGCACGGATACCGGTTTTTGCCTCCAGGCCAAGCGTCTGGCTCAGGACGCGGACCTGCTCATCCACGAGGCAACGTTCAACGACGCCATGCATACCATGGCATGGGAACGCACCCATTCCACGCTGCGCCAGGCGGCCACGGTGGCGAAAGCGGCGCGGGTCAAACGATTCGTGGCCACGCACTTTTCGACCCGCTTCGATCGGGAGAGCATCAAGGAGTTGGAACGGGAGGGGCGGCAGGTGTTCCCCGATCTCGTCATGGCCAAGGACTTGGACGTCTTCGAAATCTGAGAGCGTTCTCTCACGATCCTCGAGTGTCGGCTTCATCCACAGGATGCATCAAGAGCGGCTCGAAGGCCACGCCCTCGGCCGCACGGACACTTCCCGAAAGTTGTGCCGCGGCGATCGCGGGGTCGCTCCCGAAGAAAACCATCCAACTGCGACGCAACGCTATGTCCAGCCACTCGGCTTTCTTTTCCATCGTCACGAGAGGATAGAGGTCGTAGGCGCTGATGGCGTTCAAGCGGAGATGATGAACCGTTGGCAAGAGATCTCCGAAAAAGATCGCTCCCTCTCCCTCCGATTCGACCACCACGATTTCATGACTCTTCGTATGACCGCCCGTCGTCCGCAGATGAATGCCGGGGAAAATCTCGTCATCTCCATCCACGAAATCCAATTGGCGATGCCAAAGAAGGGGCTCGAAATCCTCCTTGTGATACAGGGATCGCGTCCGGATGTTCGTGTGGATGGAGCGCTCCCACTCCCCGTTCTGCACCACGATTCTCGCGTTCGGAAACGCGGGTTCCACGGCTCCCTCCGCGTTCAACCGGGTGAGACCTCCCGCGTGAGCCGCGTGGAGATGAGTGAGGATGATCGTGTCGATGTCCTCCGTGTTGAGACCGACCGACGCCAAGAGCTCTCCCGTCGTCGCTCGCTTCCGGATCCCCAACGCGGCCATCTCTTCCGGCGATCGTTTGTCGCCGAAGCCTGTATCGATGAGAAGATTGTGTCCGCGCCCCTGCACGAGAAAGAAACACAGCGAGAGGTCGACCCGATTCTTGGCATCCGGGGTCATCCACTGCGACCAGTCGGTCCACGGCGTGACGCCGAAGGCCGCGCCTCCGTCGATCGCCACCATCCCCTCGAACAGAGGCACCACGAACCAATCGCCAATCTTCAAGGTCTTACTCCTCGCGGGAAGGAACAACGGGGCGAACCCGTTCGCCACGCGCATCTTGCCAGAGAGGCGGCGGAATCGCTACCGAGGGGCGGCCCTGTTCTCAAAGAGCGCATCCCAGATAGCGCGCATCGCGGTAGATGCGTTCCACGACGTACTCCTTGCTGAAGCCGTATCCACCGAAGACTTGCAAGGCATCGTCGGCTGCCGTCATCACCAAGTGCGCGCTGGTCGCTTGGGCGAGGTCCGCCGCGGCGACGGAGGGAGAGCCTGCGTCCAGCGATCTGAGTGCCGTCGTACCCAGGACGAGCGACGTCCCGAACGCGCTGCGACACCGTTCGATCCGCTGCTCGACGGCGCCGAACGACGCGATGGGGGCACCGAATTGGCGCCGTTCTTCGGCGTAGCGCTGCGACTCCTCATGGGCGCGGCGCGCGAGGCCGGCACCGATCATGGCCAAGCCGGCGCGGGCCTCGACCAAAACCGAGTTCAGCAGAGCATCGCCCCCGCCGGGCGCGCCGATACGATCCGCCTCCGCAAGATCGACGCCTTCGAACTCGACCCTCGCGGACCCCAGTGGCCGCATGCCCATGCGTGCGCCTTCCGACGACACGCGAACCCCCTTACCGTCGGTGGGAACGAGGAACACCGAGCGGCCGGCCGCCTCGGCCGCCAAGACGAGGACGAAGTTCGCGGACTCGCCGTCCAGAACGAAGCGCGAGACCCCGTTCAGAACGAGATTCTCATCCACCGAAACTTCCAGGTCCTCGGGCCGCGGGCTTCCGGCTGCCCCCAGATGTGCGAGGGCCCCCTGTCGGCTCCCGCTCATCACATCGGCCAACTCGGGACGGGAGGAGCCCTCGCAAGCGAGCAGACCCAGAACGAGGCTGGTCTGATTCCAAACGTGAAGCGCGGCCCCGCCCAGGATCGCCGCCAACTCCGTGAGCACGAGGCCGTAACTCACGTGACCGAATCCGGCGCCTCCGGCACTTTCAGGAATCGACACTCCGAAAAGTCCCATCTCCGCCAGCTCGCCCAAGAGGCCGTCAGACCAGGTGTTCTCCCCGTCGATCGCGGCCGCGAGGGGCTCCAATCGCTCTCGGGCCCAATCACCGACAGTGTCCACGAGCATCTTTTGCTCTTCGTCCAAGGCTGGATGCATGTAATCGGAAAGAGTCATCAGCTCTCTTTCTTCTGAGAGGCCGTGCGTCGCGCCTCCACTTCTTCTCGAATGTATTCCACGAGCTCCGCAAGGGGCGCCCCCGGCCCGAACAGACGTCCCACCCCCTCCTTCGCCAGTGCCTTCGCATCGTCGTCAGGGATGATACCGCCCCCGGTGAGAAGCACATCCTGCATGCCTTCCTCTCGAAGAAGCGCCATGACCTTCCGAAACAACACCATGTGGGCCCCCGAATGAATGGAAAGGCCGATGGCGTCCACGTCTTCATCGAGGGCCGTGCGAACGATCATCTCGGGCGTCTGCCTGAGCCCCGTATAGATGACTTCCATACCCGCGTCGCGAAGCGCCGCGGCAACGACCTTCGCACCCCTATCATGCCCATCCAATCCCGGCTTGGCGACGAGGACGCGGATGGGTGGGAACGCATTCTTCATCACGTCTCTCCCTTCAAGATGCGGCGAAAAACCTCGTGGCTCGCGTCGCGGGGCGTCATGCGACCGTCCACGACGGCGGCAACGAGTTCAGGAGTGTTTCCAAGAATCACTCCCGCCTCGCGGCCCGCCTCCAGCTGAAGTCCGCTCACGATTCTGCGCCGTGCGGCTCTCCCGCGGCGCTCCTTGAATCGTATCCGGAAATCCTGTTCCCCGGAGAGATTCCTCACGAGGGAGGCCAATTCGTCCACCCCCTCCCCCGTCCTCGCCGAGACGAGAACGATGGCCGGCGACCCATCGGGGCCGTTCGACGACAACTCGAAAGCTGCGAGGAGGTCGTTCCGGACACTCTCGGCACCGCCCAGATCCGACTTGTTCACGCAGACCATGTCCGCCATCTCGAGAAGTCCGGCCTTCAACGCCTGAATCCCGTCGCCCGCACCGGGAGCCGAGACGAGAAGGGTGAGGTCGGCGGCGAAGGCGACCTCCAATTCAGACTGGCCGACCCCCACGGTCTCGACGAGCAGCAAATCGAACCCCGCCGCGTCCAGGCAATCCAAGACCTCCAACGCCGCGGGCGCGAGCCCACCCAGGACACCGCGACTCGCCATGCTGCGTACGAAGACACCCGGAAGTTCCTGAAGAGCCCCCATCCGGATGCGATCGCCGAGAAGGGCTCCCTGGGTCACCGGGCTGGAGGGATCCACAGCCAGAACCGCGATACGGGGAAAGTCTCCGTGAAGTTCCCGAGCCAGCCGATCGACCAGGGTGCTTTTCCCCGCTCCCGGAGGGCCCGTGACACCGAGCCGAAGCGCCCTCCCCGCGTGGGGATGCAACGCGGCGTGGAGCGTGACCGCGTCCTCGCCGCCCCTCTCGAGGACCGTGATGGCGCGGGCGACGGCTCGCCGGTCCCCTGCCAGGACTCGATCGCGGAGATGTGCCGCGGACGACGTCAACCGGTCACCTCGGGAGAATCTGACGAGAGATCACGAGCTTTTGTATCTCCGTCGTACCTTCGTAGAGTTCGGTGACGCGCACGTCTCTCATCAACCGCTCGACCGGATGGGCATCGCCGTATCCCGCCTCACCCATGAGGGCGACAACCTTGCGGCACACGTTGTTCGCCATGCGGGTCGCCAAGAGCTTCGCCTCGGAAGCCTCACGGATATGATTGCGCTTCTCGTCCCTCAACCAGGCCGCCCGCCATGCGAGGAGCCTCGCGGCTTCGATTTCCGTGGCGATCTCGGAGAGCGCGAAGGCCGTCCTTTGGTCCTTGGTGCGGGGACGCCCACCGCAAGGAGTCGCGGCAGCCCAGTCGATCGCGGCCTCGAGCGCCGCGCGGGCCAACCCCACACCCTGAACAGCAACGCCGATGCGCCCACCATTCAGCATCTCCATCGCGATCTTGAACCCCTCGTCCTGCTCCCCCATCAGATGGTCGGCGGGCACCCGGACGTCGTGCAGCGCGACCGAACAGGTCGTGCTGGCGGCGAGGCCGAGTTTCTCCTCTCTCTTCCCCACCTCGATCCCGGGGGTGTCCATAGGCACGGCGAAGGCGCTGATGGCTCGCGTGTTCTTCACCGCGGGATCAGGATTCGTGCGAGCGAAGATGACCGCGAACTGGGAAACGTCGGCGGAGGTGATCCACATCTTCTCCCCGTTGAGGACCCAGTCGTCCCCGTCACGAACGGCGGTGGTCTTCATCGCGGCGGCATCGCTCCCGGAGTCCGCCTCGGTCAGCATATAACAACCGAGCCATTCGCCGGTCGCCAGTTTCTTCAGGTAGAGGCTCCTCAGGGAGTCACCTCCGAATGCGTAGAGAGCTCCGCACGCGAGGGAATTGTGGACGCTGATGGTGACGTGGGTTCCCGCACAGGCGACGGCGATCTCCTCCAGCACCACGGCCTGCCCCAGGTTGCCGATGCCGGAACCGCCCTCGGCTTCCGGCACGAGGCAGCCCATCCACCCCCTCGCGCCCGCCTCCCGCACCAACGCCTCGGGAAACTCCTTCCGGCGGGCCCGGTCCGCGGCCCCAGGGGCCACTTTCTCGCTGGCGAAGGCTCGCGCCTCGGCCTGCTGGGCGAGCAGCTTCTCGTCCAGTTCAAAGTCCATGTCAGCTCCCGTACTCGTAGAATCCCTGGCCGGACTTCCGTCCCAAGAGGCCGGCATCGACCATGCGGACAAGGAGTGGACACGGGCGATACTTGGGATCGCCGAGGCCGTCGTGCAACACGCGGAGGATATTGAGACAGACATCCAAGCCGATGAAGTCGGCGAGCGTCAGGGGGCCCATCGGGTGATTCATCCCGAGTTTCATGATCGTATCGATGTCCTCGCGGGTGGCGACGCCCTCCATCAGGGCGAAGCAGGCCTCGTTGATCATGGGCAAGAGAATGCGGTTCGCGACGAAGCCGGGATAGTCGTTGCTGACCGCCGGCGTTTTTCCGAGTTCCTTGCAGGCGGCGAGAATGCGCTCGTTGGTCTCATCGCTGGTCTTGTGTCCGCGAATCACCTCCACGAGCTTCATCACGGGAACGGGATTCATGAAATGCATTCCGATGACCCTATCGGGCCGATGCGTCCTGGAAGCCAGCACGGTGATGGAAATGGACGACGTGTTGCTGGCCATGATGGCCCCCTCGTCGAGGATGCCATCCAGCCTCTCGAAGATGTCGCTTTTGATCTCCAAGACTTCCGGTACGGCCTCGATGGCCAACTCGGAGGCTCGCGCCCCTTCCATCGACGTCGTGAACGTGATGCGCTCCATCGCGGCCGCGGCCTCGGCCGAGGTGAGCTTCTCCTTGCGAACCATGCGCCCCAAATTCTTTTCGATCGTCTCGCGAGCGCGATCCAAGAATGCGTCCTGGGTGTCCACGAGGACGACCTCGGACTTCGACGTTGCGAAGACCTGGGCGATACCGTTGCCCATCGTCCCCCCGCCGATCACCGCTACCTTCGAAAACGTCATGTCTTCCCTCTCCTTGATGAGTTCAGTCCTTGTCGGAAAGACTGAGAATGAGGCCTTTCGTTCCCTGCTTCACCGGCTCGCTGACCGCGATGAGCGCACCATCCTTGGCCTTCGCCATGGCACCTCGGTTCGAAAGAAGAGCCTTCACGCGGATTTTGGTCTGGGCGTCGGGGACCCCCGCTCCCATGACACCACTGCCCTCCGTGATCTTGAATGCGTAGGGGAATTCGGGATTCACGGCCGGTTGCAAGACCATGAGCAACTTGCCCTGTTCATCCCGGAGCGACAGAAAAAGCGTGGAGCCGGGCTGGACCTTCGATTCGAGGTCCTTCGGGAGTTCCACGGCGCCGGTGACGAGGAGGCGGCCACTCTCGACGGGCTTTCGCATTCCGCTCGCGTGGTCGGAGGGGGCCGCCGCGCCGGCCTGGGCCTGGTTCGCCTTCTCGACGAGTTGGCTCACATCGATGACGAGGTGGAGGTCCTTGGTCCCCGGTTTCACCTGCTCGGATGTGACCGCCCGATACCGATCATCCTTCGTTTCCACGTTGCCATCCAGGTCGATGAGAACCTCGACGAATTTCGGAGCGGTGATGTCATCATCGCCGCCCGCCTGCCGATCGCCTTGACGGAGCGCGAAATGAAGGGGATAGATGGGCAACTCCACGGGCTTGATGAGTTCCGGGAAACCACGGTCCTTCCGTTCTCTCGCCAGCACCATGAGATTGATGCCGCGGAGCTGCATCCGCGCGGACTCGGGCTTCACGTCGACGGTGCCCGCGAAAACCACGGCGCCGCGCGATCCGCCGGAAGCTCCGGGGGGCACGGCTTCCTCGCGCACCTCCCAGTTATACCAGCCGCCTTCGGGGTAATTCCTCAAAGCCTTGGCCGAGCCGTCTTCGAGCTCATGAGTGAGGAACACCGTCACGTCGTCAGCACCGAGCGCCACGGGTTCCGGCGTCCAGCCCACGTACGACTTGGCGAGTCTCCCGGTCTGCGGCACGAGAAAATCGACGAGGACCGTCAGGTAGACAGAGGAGTATTTTGCCTTGAGTTTCGTGCCGCGGCCTTTTCCGAGGCCGAACGTCAGGGGCAAAGTGCCCTTCATCCAGCGACGCTGGAGAATCACGTCCTCGACCTTCGGGCTCGTGCGCGCGGTCATGACGACGCGTACATCGTACCCCGCTTGCACCATGCGCCGCAGAGACGGCGCCAAGTTCGGCGCCGGCGTGACCTTTCCAACCACGGCGTAGTCCTGGGCGGGCTGTTCGCCGGAACACCCGCCGAACAACGACGCGCCAACCGCAAGAAGAAGAGCCATCAGTCTTCGATGGTTCATAGACATGCCTCCACGCTGAGCGCCACGGCGTTTCCGCCGCCCAGGCAAAGAGCCGCCAGACCGCGACACTTGCCCCGCGCCTTCAAGCTGTGGAGTAGCGTGACCAAGATGCGTGCGCCCGATGCGCCGATGGGGTGGCCGAGGGCCACGGCGCCCCCTTCCACGTTGACCCGGGAGGGATCGAGGCCGAGTTCGCGAGAGACGGCCACGGCCGCCACGGAGAAGGCTTCGTTCAACTCGATGAGATCGAAGTCGTCGATCTTGTCGCCGGTCTTCTCCAGAAGATTGTGAACGGCGCTCACGGGGGCCATCATGACCCACTCCGGCGCGGTGCCGCCGGTGGCGTAGCCGACGATGCGGGCGAGGGGTTTCAGTCCATGGGTGTTGATGAAGTCTTCGCTCACGACCATCAGCCCAGCTCCGCCGTCGTTGCATCCGGGTGCGTTCCCGGCTGTGACGGTACCCCCATCCTTTTTGAAGGCGGGGCGCAGGCGGGCCAGAGACTCCAAGGTGCAATCCCCACGGGGTGACTCGTCCGCGTCGACGCTATGGATGGCGCCCTTGCGTCCTTTGACCTCGATGGGGACGATTTCTTCCGCGAACCGTCCCCGGGTCGCGGCCTCGACGGCGCGCCGGTGACTCTCGACAGCATAGGCGTCCTGCTGCTCCCGGGAGATGTCGTACTTTTCGGCGACCAGCTCGGCTGTCATGCCCATGTGGAAGTCGTTGTAGACGTCCCAGAGCCCGTCATGGACCATGCTGTCGATCAGCTTGCCGTGGCCAAGCCGCAGCCCCGATCGGATGCCGGGAACCAAGTAGGGGGTGGCGCTCATGTTCTCCATGCCGCCGGCGGCGATGCAGTGGGCGTCGCCCGCGCGAATCGCCTGCGCCGCCAGGGCCACGGCCTTGAGGCCGCTGCCGCAGACCTTGTTGAGGGTGAGAGCGCCGACCTCGTCCCGAATCCCGGCCGCGCGGGCCGCCTGTCGCGCGGGGTTCTGACCCAGCCCCGCCTGCAGAACGCATCCCATGATGGTTTCCTGGACCTCCGAGGCGGGGATACCGCTGCGTTCGATGGCGGCGACGAGAGCCTTGGCTCCCAACTGCACCGCCGGAATGGACGCGAGGCCCCCCTGGAACCTGCCGATCGCGGTGCGAGCGGCCGAAATGATGTAGGCGTCTGGCATGTCTTCTTCTTACCGTAGAGGTGGGATCGCGAGCGGACAGTAGAGTGGATGTTAGCGCCCGCTCGGAACGGCTTTCAACCGAGCAGGCCGTTCTCTTCCAAGTCGAGGGCCAAGGCGTCCAAAACGAGGAGCAGAGCCTGCTCGAACCGCAAGCCCAAGGGCCGCAACATCTCCTCGGGCGAAACCTCGCCTTCGAGGAGAAGAGGTGGGAGAACGATTCGCACGTCCGCCAGCCGCGACAGGGGCGAGAGAGCGGTCGCCGTAATGACGCCGAGCGGTACCCCTTCTCGCCCGGCTTCCTCGGCCAGAGCAGCCAGAGCGGGGTGCTTCCCCGCCGTCGACGCGAGTAAGAGGAGATCCTGATCGCTCAGCTTTCCCGACGACGGGGTGAACATGACGTCCACCCGGCGTCCGGAACGGGTCAAACCGGATGCGAAAGTCCGGAGGATCTCGCCGCATCGTCCGATGCCGAACACGGTGATCCTGCGCGCCTGCTCGAGAGCGCTGCGGAAGGCCTCGTAGTCCTCGACGTTCACACCTTGGAGCGAGGCCCTCAGCTCCATCAAGAAGCGGTCGATCCGACCTTGAAACTCACTCGACGGTTCCATCTCAGTTTCCCTGCGACGGTTTTTTCTCTTCGACGGACTTGCCCTCTTCTTCCGGCTCGTACGGCTCGAGCTTCACGACATCGTCAAGGAGGCGAACGACATCACTCACGAGTTCCAGCCGCGTCGCGATGTCCTGGGTCGCCACGCCAAGGAAATTCGTTCGCTGCTGAGCGGAGAATTCGTGGGAATGCCCCCCCAGTCTCATGGTCACGATGTGGTAGTAACCACCGGAGGGGTCCAGAGGCTCCACGTTCAGCCCCCAACCCGAATTGTGATACCGCTCCCATATAGCGGCGTAGTCATCGAAGGAGACCCGCCCCTCGCCGCGGAGTTTCTGCCGGGGAGCGACGACCGATCCCGTGATGTTCCCATCCTTGCACCGGATTCGGCGCACGTCCATGAGCCGGTCGCCCCTTGTCTTCCTTTGGGTCTCGATGCGAATCTCGCTGTCGAGCAGGCGCCCCCCCTCCCCCTTCTCGTAGAGCCAGGAGCCTCCCGGCTTCGCTGAGGAGCAGGCGACGAGTCCGGCCACGACCATGGCCAACAGCAAGCCAGTCGTCCACGCGCGCCATTCAAACATGTCTTCGTCTCCAGGGGCGCCGCCGCGTCGCCACGCAGGGCGGTCTTCCGTTCCCGTTCGATGCGCCCCCAGACTACTGCCCACTCGGGACGGTGGACAAGCGCGCATGCCCTTCCTACCCTCATGGCATGAGTTCCATCGTTCCGGCCGCCGGCATCATTACCTATCGCGTTCTCTCCGACGGCCCTCGATTCCTCCTCCTCAGGAACGCACGTCACGGGACGTGGGGCTTCCCCAAGGGGCATCGGGAACCGGATGAGGATGACCGCACGTGCGCGCTCAGAGAGTTTGTCGAGGAAACAGGCCTCGACGCGCCGCGATGGGTCGACGGCTTTCGGCAAGTCACGCGCTACCCGGTGACCGAGCGGGGCGGAGAGGCTCTCAAGGAGGTCGTTTATTTCCTTGGGGAGTCCAAAGAAGGCACGCTTCACCTCAGTCCCGAGCATGATCGCGGCGAATGGATGACCGTCCAAAAAGCCGTGGATACCCTGCAATTCGACGATTTGAAACACATAGTCCGCGAAGCCGCGGCCTATCTTTCGGAGACGACACCTTGAGCGACGCACGCCACGAACTGATCCGTGGACTCATCCGGGACGTTCCCGACTTCCCGAAGCCCGGAATCCTCTTCAAAGACATCAGTCCCCTTCTCGCGCACCCGACGGGCTTCCGCACGAGCGTGGAGCTTCTGGCGGAAGCGGCGGCCGACTTGGAGGCCGACATGATCGCCGGCCCGGAGGCGCGCGGCTTCATTTTCGGCACGCCGCTCGCGCAACTCCTCGCGTTGGGCTTTGCGCCCATCCGCAAGCCCGGCAAACTGCCCTGGACGACCCTCGAAGAGACCTACGAACTCGAGTACGGCACCGACGCGCTCCAGATCCACGATGACGCTTTCCAACCCGGACAGCGCGTCCTCCTCGTGGATGACCTCCTTGCCACCGGCGGCACCATGGCCGCCTGCGCCCGCCTCGTCGCCAAGGCGGGCGCCCAGGTGGTCGGCGCCCTCTTCGTGGTCGAACTCTCCTTCCTCGATGGCCGCCGCACCCTCGCGGACCTCCCCACCCGCAGCCTCCTCAGCTACTGAGCCCTGGGGCCGGATCCCCATGACGGGCCCTGCGACATCAACGCAGTTGTCGCAGGGTGTCCTCAGACATGTCGATGTATCTCGGGTGTACGATCGCAAACTCGCTTCCTCGCCCTTGTGGGATCGCAGTCGGATTTCCCTCCGCCCTAGGCCTTGCCCCATCGTGGTGAGTGCCCCATCCCGACGGCCGATGTCGTCGAGGACGCCCAAGACCACCACGTGAAGATCGCGTTGCGCATCGACCGTTTCAGGAGTCAGAGAAAGCGGCGTTTCACGTCCGCCGTGGGAATCATACAGGTCAATCTCTTGCCGAACAGGCGATAGCGGACTTTTGCGAAGAGCCGATAGAAGGGGTTCCGGAGGAATCGAGGGACGACCTTGAAGACGCGGAGCCACCGGCACGGGCCTTGGAGGCCGGCCGCGATCTCGAGAACGGCATCGCTCTCGAAAAGTGTTCGGTCGTCCTGGATGAGGACCATGGAACTCTTTCCGGTTTCGGTCAATCCGTGCCGAGCGAGGAGGGCCCGCCCCGCATCACCCTGGGACGCGGCAAACGTGAACCGGGCGAGGGGATCCCTCTTGATGATGAACTGGACCGCGCCGTTGCAAATGTTGCACTCGCCGTCGAAGATCACGATCGGTGTCTTGGCCACGGTGGCTCAACGCTCGAGAAGATGCGCGGAATCGACCAGGGTCGCTCCAGACTCATCCCCGCGGGCATAGCGGCTGGGCCAGATCGCAGCGCCCCCCACACGCCCCTGCACATCCACCGCATAGAAATTGACCTGAAAAGCCGGGCGCTTCTTCTCGTCGAGAAGGTAGGGCATGGTGTTCATGGCTGCCACCCTCTTGATCCCGAAGAGACACGCGTCCTTGGGATGCATGCCCTGGCGCATCCCCTCGACCACGGTATGAGATCCGCAGCTGATGATGACGGCTTCCCCGCGCCCCGTACTGCCCGCGGCGCCGACCTTCCCATCGACGTAGAGACCCGCGCCGATGAGGGGTGAATCGCCGACTCGCCCCGGCACCTTGAACGCAAGACCGCTGGTCGTCGTGACACCGCTCACCTCGCCCTTGGCATTGACGCCGTTGAAGTTGATGGTGCCCGTTTCCCGCTTACCCTCCTTCTTTGCCGGGTCGAGCGCGGGCCGTTTGTCCTTCGGCTGCAACCAATCGTCTCGGGGGCTGAGGTTGCGTTTCCACTTCAGCCACCGCGCGCGCGCGCGGTCGGTCAGCAGATTCTCTTCCTTGAAGCCCATCGCCTTGGCGAACCGGAGAGCTCCCTCTCCCACGAGCAAGACATGGTCCAGATTCCACAGGACGGCGCGGGCCACCTGGGACGGATTCTTGATGTTGCGCAGGGCGCCCACGGCGCCCGCATTGTTGCTGGGGCCGTGCATGCAGCACGAGTCCAACTCCACGACCCCATCCTCGTTGGGAAGTCCACCGTAACCCACACTCATGTCATTGGGATCGTTCTCCACCTGGTTCACGGCCCAAATCACCGCGTCGAGGACGTCCTCACCCTTCGCGATCCGCTCCAAGGCGCCCTCCATGTAGGGCAAGCCGTTGGTGCTGGAAACGACGGCCGGCTTCACGCGGCGCTCCAGAATCAAGGGCGCTCGCCCCGGCCAGCGTCCCGCGGCAGCCGCAGCCACGCTCAATCCGACGAATTCCCTGCGGTCCATCCGCGTCATCGCTGTTCTCCTTTGCTCCTCGCAGGTTCATAGCGCCCGGCCTTCCGACGCACCCCATCATGCAGCGTGCGGGCCGCGCTGTCCACGAGGCGCACCCGAACCCGATCTCCGAAGAAGTCCAGAACCGCGAATCCCAATGCTTCCGCCTGAAAGAACGCGCCCTTTCTCCGTTTGAGAGTCGCCGGCCCCGCACCTCCCCCGCCGGCGATCACGTAGAGAGGAAAACGTTCGTCGTCCCCCCCCAGGCGGTCGGGAAGGACCTGCAGGTTGTGCTGATGTCCGGCGAGATAGAAATCGACTTGAAACTCGCGAAGGACCGGCCGAAGCGCCCGCATGAGCACTCGATCATCCTTCTTTTTCCCGTTGCCGAAGATCGGGTGATGACCGCACACCACCTTCCACCGCGCGTGACTTTTCATCAGAAGACGTCTGAGGGCATCCCGTCTCTTCACACGCTGCCTCGAACTCTTGCGCCATCTCTCCGTGTCGATCATGAAGACATCCACGAGGGGACGTCCCCTCCAGGACCCCCGAGAGAAGGCCCAAGGCGTCTTCTTCATGACCCAGCGGTCAGGGTGCCGACGCCCGTATTCGATCTGAGCTGAAATGCTTCCCCCGTGGTCGTGGTTGCCCGGAACGACGAAGAAAGGAAAGTCGAACGTGCTGCCCCGGTAGACATCCTCGAACCTGGTCTTCCAAATGGAATCAGTCGCCGACTCGACGCCGTCGGGATAGAAGTTGTCCCCGAGAAGAAGGCCCAGGGACGCGGGCTCACGACGGAGAAACGTGGCGAGGGCGTCGCGGACGGCGAGTTGAGCGGGCCGCTGGGTCTCCTTGACGCCCCAGTCCCCGAACGCGACGGCTCGCACGAGGGGCTGCTGTGGGGGAAGCAGGGAGATCGCCAGCAGTACGAGCCAAGTTCTGAACGGCCCCAAGATCATGAGTTCATCCTCCGGTCGCACTCCGCGATCAAGGTCCTGTAGTGATCCAACAGTCCCTCGACGTCGTCGTCGAGGGTACGAACGCTGCGCTGGGCCGGAACGAGCGACGGCAGCAGTTCTTCGTCCTGGATCAGACGCTCGAGGACCCGCTGCAACGCCGCTGCGTCGCCCCGTGGAAAAGTGAGGGCGTTTCCGAAACGCTCGGCGAATTCAGCCATCCCTCCGAGGTCCGACGTCACGACGGCCAAGCCCGCCAGCACCGCCTCGTGAAGCGTGAGCGGCGCATTCTCGAACCAGACGCTCGGTTGAACGAGGACGTCCAGCCGAGACAGCACTTCCGGTAAACGCTCGTGTTCGAACCGTCCGTGGAACCGCACGTCCGGGTGACGGTTCATGTCGCGAAGCTTCTTCTCGAAACGTTCCGCGTTCGGACCTCCCCCCGAGCCGTGGATGTCGAGCGTCGCCGCACCCTGCGGGATGGATTGAAACGCGCGAAGCAGGGTTTCCGGGCCCTTGCTGGGAATGAGCGTGCCCACGAAGCCGAATCGAATCGGGCGATGCTCTTCCTGCGGTAGCGCGCGGGTCGGAAGATGTCGAAACGGCTCCGGATCCATGCCATTTTCCCAAAAGACGAGGCGTTCCTCGGGTACGCCCTGTCGCCGGTACTCCTCGGCCAGGAACTTGGACGGGCAAAGGAGGAGATCCGCGGACTTCAGGCACTGGGCCATGAAGGCGTTCCGGCGGCGAATCGCATTCGGCCCCACTTCGGAAATCACCTCCGCCGCGAGACGAAACGGAAACCGGAGGAAACGGGAGAGTCCGGTACGATCACCGCAGGCGACCGAGCGCCCCTGGAGATAGTCGCGGCTCCAATCGAAGCCATAGCGCCCCCGCTTCTTGAAGATGCAGAGGCTACAGCGCCATGGCTCGATCTCTTCGCAAAGATGGCCCCTCGGCGTCAACCGCTGCCCCCGCGGGCAGTGAAACCAGTAGTCGTGCAAGGTCGCCACGACCGGGATGCCCCGCGCCGCCGCCAGCGGCAAAACCTCGGCCGTCGTCCCGATCGTGTGCTGCACGTGAACCAGATCCGGCTGCGTCGTGTCGAGGAGTTTCGCGAAGATCTCGGCGACCTGTCGGTTGTGCACCGTGTCCATCAAGCGATGGAGGTCGCGCCAGGTATTGTTCACTCGAAGGACGGGAATCCCCTCGTAGGTCTCCTCGAACGTTTCGTATTCGTCCAGGTTCGGGTCGTTCCCTGGGCAGAAAACGCGGGCATCGTGGCCACGCTCGCGCATGCCCCGTGCCACGTGATAGGCGTAGATCTCCGCACCGGCCGCCTCGCTGGGCGGAAAGCCGTGAACGACGTAGAGGATCTGGAGTGCATCGTTCCCCACAGGGGGCTTATAGCACGCCGACGCCCCCCCGTGTTACAAAACCGCCATGTCCTCCGAGGAAGTGACCGCGACGATCACCAACTGGAACGGCCGACAGTACCTGGAGGGCTGTATCGGCTCGCTTCTCGCACAAACCCGTGTCCCGTCACGAATCATCCTCGTCGATAACGCATCCACCGACGGAAGCGTCGAATTCGTACGTGAACGCTTCCCTTCCGTCGAGATCCTGGAACTTCCGGTCAACGGGGGGCCCTGTCCCGCACGCAACGCCGGTCTGGAAGCGGCCGATACGACATGGGTCCTCCAGGTCGACAACGACGTCCATCTCGCCTCCGACTGCCTGGAGAGACTTCTCGCCCATCGGGAGAAGGAATGCGCCATCCTCCAACCCCGTGCGCTCTTCGATGGCGAGCGGGATCGCATCCACTACGACGGAGGTCATTTTCACTACGTGGGAATGATGACGCTCGTCAATTTCTACACTCCCTTGAGGGACGCCGGCGACCGTCCCCGCGATATCGACGCGGCCATCTCCTTCGCTCTCCTCCTTCACCGTGAGAAGGTCCTGGAGGCCGGGGGCTACGATCCCGCTCACTTCATCCTCTTCGAGGATCACGACCTGTCCCTCCGTGTGCGGCAACGAGGACACGTCGTGCGACACGTCCCGGATGCCATCGCCTACCACCGCGAAGGCACGGCGGGCATCTCATTCCGAACGGAGCAGGCGTATTCGCCCCGCCGCGTTCTCTTCCATTCCCGCAACCGGTGGTTCGTCCTTTTGAAATGTCACTCCTGGCGCTCGCTCCTCCTGGGAGTCCCCGGCTTTCTCGCCTATGAGGCCGCCTACCTTGCATTTGCGCTCCGAAAGGGCCATGGAGGCGCCTGGTGCTTGGGCAAGTGGCAGCTTCTTCGTGCCCTCCCGCGCCTCCTTCGCCAAAGGCGCGTCGTCCAGCGGGCGCGCCGCGTCCGCGATCGCGACCTGCTCCGAGCCGACCCCCTGACCGTCTCCCCGCTCATTCGCCCCGGCCGGGCGCTCCGGGCGCTCAGCCGGTTCCTCACCGTCTGGTGGCGGCTCGTGAGGCCGCTCGCGTGACGCCGTCCGTGACCGTCGTCATTCCCACCTTGAATGGGTCACGGTGGCTCCCCGCATCGTTGCGATCCCTCCGTTCTCAGAACTACGAAGGGCCGACCGAGATCCTCGTCATCGACTCCTCATCCGACGACGCCACCCGAGCGATTCTCGAGCGAGAAGCCGTCCCTCATGAGGTCATCCCGCGGGAAGAGTTCCAGCACGGTCGGACGCGCAATCTGGCGGCCTCCCTGTGCCGAACGGACCTGGTCGCGTTCCTCTCCCAAGATGCTCTCCCGGCAAATCCGTTTTGGCTCGGAAGCCTGGTGGACGGGCTTCTCGAGACGGGCGCCGTCGGAGCCTACGCCAGGCAGATCGCACCGAGCGACGTCCACCCCTTCCAAGCTCTGAACCTGAATCGGCACATGCCGAGCGACGAGGCCCGCGAACGGGCTCCCCGCATTCAGCCCCCCCTCGATGCCGAAACATGGAGGAATCTCTCGCCGATCACACGCTTGAGTCGCATTCGTTTCGACAACGTGTCCAGCATCGTGCGGAGGGACTTCCTCATGGGTTGTCCCTTTCCGGAGCTGGACTTCGGAGAAGATCTCACCTGGGCCAGAACCGCACTCTTTCGGGGACAATCCCTCGCGTTCACCCCCGCGGCGGAAGTCATTCACGCTCACGCGGTGAATCGCGAGGAGTTTTCCCATCGCGTACGAAAGGCGCACGCCCTCGCGGCCAGACTGGCGGACTTCCGACCCATTTCCGGCCCGGCCGTCCTCTTGCGCCGATGGGGCGGAACCACCCGGCGTTTCTGGCGCGCCCTCCTCGCCGATACCGCGCACGGGTTTTTCTGGAAGACGACATGGGCCCTCGCCGCACCCTACTGGGCTTGGGTGCAAATGACCGCGATGGCACGGGGCAGCCGAGAATCCGTCTATGATCCCCCTCAGGCCCCGTGAGGGCACGACAAGGCGTTCAGCTCTGCTCGCTCTCGCGAAAAAACCGAGCCAGACTCCGCCGAAACCGCTCGGGGAGCGAGTCCGTCTCGCCGTCCACCGTCGCCGCCTCGAGCAACAGCGGCATGAAGAGCAACGGGTCCCGCCCCGAGTCCGAGATCCGAATGACGGACCGGTCGACCTCGAGCAGGCATTCGAAAGCCACCGCCGGAGGTAACTTCGAGAAGAAATCCGCCGCCGTCTTGAACTCGTCGGCAAGAGGGTGGGCCATCATCTTGGCGATGCATGCGCGCCGATAACGCTCGCAGTCATCGTCGGAGAACCGAGTGACGCGTTGGCGCTCCTCCCGTCCGAGCAGCCGGGCGCGAGGGCCCTTTCCGCTCGTGGGACGCACACCGACGGAGACCAGGTCGTAGTCCCAGTTCACCGTGGGGACGGGGCCATCGAAGTTTGCTCTCGCAACTCGAGACGCGAAGCGGTCTCGTCATTCTCGAACCCGGAACGTCTCGCGCATGTACCTGTAACAGTCCTCCCGGTCGAGGTGGATGGAAACGGCTTGGGCGTAAACGGCATCAAATTCGGCAGCGTCGAACGGAAGACCGGAGGGCTCACAAAGTTCCACGAATTCCACATTCGTGCCATCCGCACAGTTTTGGCGCGCGACATGAAGCATGTTCGCGGAAATATCCGCGCCGACGAAACTCTCGCATTGCGGCGCCATGTGGCAGGCGAGCCTCCCCACCCCCACCCCGATCTCCAGCACCCGGGATTCCCGACCGATGTGCAGCTTGTCGACCAACACCTGCACCTCGGGTTCGCCGTGGAGGATCAAACTCTCGTCCGTCGGATCCTCATCGAACGCCGTCCCGACCACAGCGAAGTTCGCCCCGAATCGCGTCTGCGAGACGTTGTTCCAGAACTCCTTGTAGGTCCGTCCCTTGTCCACGGTGAAAAGCGTCGAGGAGTCCGTGATGTCTCCGAGGATACCATCCACGCTGCCGAGATCGTCATGGGAATCATCAATCCCTTGGGCCATACGCGCCGCACTCCAAGTCGTCACAAGAGTCAAAACACCGCGGGCGCGACGACGACGGCAACTTACGCCATGGACTTGCGGCCGTCAAAACCGCAGGGGCCTCTCACGGCGCGGAAGAGCCTCGACCTACGAGATCGTCATAGAGAGATCTGAGCCCACTGACGTGCTCCGCCAGGGTTGGAACGTCGGGGATCGTCTTTCGCCATGCCCGAAGCCGATCGCGGTCTTCCGCCAACTCAGCCAGACGAGCGGCCCACGCATCCAGGTCACCGACCTGGAC
>CAZLGG010000036.1:0-35790 GCA_964559135.1 uncultured Planctomycetia bacterium | reverse complement strand
GAAGGGTCATCTCACAGAGACGCGGAGGCACGGAGATGCATCCGGCGAGCGGGTCGCGCTCTGCCACCGTCTTCTCCGTGGCTCCGTGCCTCAGTGAGAGAAAATCCCGAGTTCAGAAGAAGGGTCCTCTCACGGAGACACAGAGGCACGGTGACTCATCCGGCGAGCGGGTCACGCTCTGGAACCTCTCTCTGCGGCTCCGTACCTCCGTGAGAGAAAAAAATGAACATCAAAGAGGCTCGAATGCCATGCCCCCGTGAGGCAGGAGGTTCATCGGACGACCACTCGGATGGCGTTGGTGACGGACAGGTGCGGCCACGGTTTGGACAGGTCCGTGAGGAAGCCCTGGAGCCAGAAGCTGACCGGCACGGGGATGGGGCCGGTGTTCGCCACCTGGAGGCTCTGAGCCGGGAAGAGCACCGGTGAACCCGGCAGCAAGGCCGGCCATCTTCCGAAGGTGCTGAGCAGCGTGAGCAGCGGAGCGGACCCGTAGGGATCGAAGATTTCCGGTGCGAAGCCCGACGGCACATCGAGCCGAGGACGTAACTCGGGAGAATGTTGGAGGCCAGAACACTGTGCGGTCCTTTCCCCTCGACGTGGACGCCGAGAGAAACGAGGTCGCGATCCTGGCAGGGACGGACTCGTGACCGACTTGTGCAGTTTAGGACGCGGCCGCGGCCAAGTCTACGGCTTTTTCTTCAGCATCTGCTCGCACCGCTTGCGGGCCGCCACGAGGTCGGCACGATCGCCACCCCGTTTCAAGACCGCGAGCGCTTCCTTCAGCTTGCCGAGCTGCATGTAGATGCGGCCCACGTTGAGGCAGGCGTCTGGGAGATTCGGGTCCTGCTCCAAGGCGGCCAGGTAGTTTTTGAGCGCCGTCTTGTAGTCGTCGAAGTGGTACTGGAACATCAATCCATAGTCGTTCAGGAGCTGGGCCTTCTGCGTCGCCGTCATCTCCGGATGCTTCGGGATGAGCTTGACGGCGTCCGCGTACGCCTTCTTCGCGGCCTCGAAGCTCTTGCGCGCCGCCGACTTCAGACCCTGGCGCTCCTGAGCCACGCCGAGATCTCGACGGAAAAGGCCCAGGTTGTTCAACACCCAGATCTTCCGGTCCGGCTTGATGACGGGCAGCAGATCTTGTTCGATGATCTTCACCGCCAGGTCCAGCTTGCCGGCTTGGAAGGCCTCGCCCGCAAGAAGTTCCAGATAGAACTGGGGCGAGTCTTGAGGATTCTGCCAGGGGTAGTTGGACTTGGCCGCACGGGCGAGTTGCCGCGCCGCTTCCTCCATCTGCCCCGCTCCGCGAAGAGCGACGCCCAGGTAGTGCCAGGCCTGAGCCCACTGCCCTCCCGAGAGCTTGTCCACTTTCTTCCATGTGGTGACGGCATCCTTGAATCGCTTGGCCGAGAGCTGGGCATAGCCTTTCCACCAGGACGGCAGATAGTTCTTGGGTTCCGCCGAGGCCCACTTCTCGTAAGCGCCGATCAGTTCGTCCCACTGACCCGCAGGGCCGAAAACCCCCCAGATTCCCTGGGCCGCCGGCCCCTTGACGTTGGGGTCGCCCGACTTGGCCAACAGCACCTCGAGATACGCCCCGGCCGCTTCCTTCCCATGACCGGCTGCATTCAGGATATTGGCCAGGGGAGCGAGGAATCCCGGATTCTTTTTCGCGGCCTTCATGCCCTTCGACGCCCACGCCGCCGCCTTCTCCTTCAAGGCCTTCTTCTTGGCGGGATCGGTCGCCCCGTTGGATGCGTTGAGGGCGTTGAGCGCGACGGAGTAGGTGTAATTGAGATTGCCCGAGTCCAACTTGGCCGCCTGCTCGTACGCCGCCAGGGCCTTGTCGAAGTGACCCAGCTGCTGATGGAGCCAACCCAGATTCGCCCAGTGCTCCACGTTCTTCGGCTCGAGTTCGGTGCATCGGCGGTAGGAGAGAATGGCCTGCTCATAGTCCGCCGTGGGGTCCGATTGCTGGGCGGCCTTCGCCTGCCCTTTCAGAAGGAAACACCAGCCCACCAAGCGGGCCGCTTCGATGCTCTTCGGATCCGCCTTCTCGGCCTTGACCGCATGGAAGCTCGCCGTGTCGGGGTCCTGCTTGCCCAACCACGCCCGGCAGAGTCCGATGCGGGACTCCAAGACCGATTTCCCTTCTTCCAGCTGTTTCTCGTAGACCTCGATGGCCTTGTCCCACTGCTTGCGTTCCAAGAGGTTCTTGGCGGCGGCCAGATCGTCCTGGCCCCAAGCGACGAGACTGGATGCGAGGACGATGGCGGAGGCGATGATGGAAGTCCGAAACACGGGAGTTTCTCCTCAGGGCGGATGCGCGGCAGGGAGGGACGCACCGGCAGACTTGGATTGGCGCGGATTATAGGACCGAAACCCCTGGTGTCAAAATGAGGCGAATCCGGTCCTCGAAGGGGCCGAGAGTCCCGTCCACGGCGTCGAGCTCTTTTGAGCCGCCCCCTCGACCCGTAGATTGGGCCCACTCATCCGAAGGAGGGATTCCATGAGCACGTCTGAGGACAACGAATACCGCCAAGCCCGGCTCGCCAAGCTCGAACGACTGCGTGACGCGGAGGTGAACCCCTACCCCGAGCGCTACGAGCGCACCTGCGTGCTCGGAGAAGCTCGCGCGATGGACGACGGGACGGAGGGCGTTCGCGTGGCAGGCCGCGTCATGACGGCACGCGTCATGGGCAAGCTCAGCTTCCTGACTCTTCAGGACGAGAGCGGGCGCATGCAGGTGTCCGTACGGCAGGACGACGTCGGCAAGGACGCCTACAAGGTCATCAAGAAACTCCTCGACATCGGCGACTTCCTCGGCGTTCACGGTGACGTCTACACGACCCGCACCGGCGAGAAGACGGTCGCCGCGCGTGACTTCACGTTCCTCGGCAAGACTCTGCGTCCCCTTCCCGAGAAATGGCACGGCATCAGTGACACGGAGACCTGCTACCGCCAGCGCTACCTTGACCTGCTGATGAATCGCGAGACCATGGACCGCTTCCTCTTGAGAAGCCGTTTGATCCGGACGATCCGAAGCCTCCTCGAAAACGAAGGCTTCGTCGAGGTCGAGACCCCCGTCCTTCAGACGAAGGCGTCCGGGGCGGCGGCACGCCCCTTCAAGTCTCACCACAACGCCTTGGACATGCCGATCTATCTGCGCATCGCTCCGGAGACCTGGTTGAAGCGCTGCATCGTGGGCGGCTTCGACAAGGTCTTCGAATTCGCCCGCTGCTTCCGCAACGAAGGCATGGACCCTTCGCATCTGCAGGACTTCACGATGCTGGAGTACTACTGTGCCTACTGGAATTACGAAGACAACATGGCGTTCACAGAGACCCTGATCCAGACGGTTCTGCGGGATCTCTTCGGCACGTTGGAGCTGGAGATCCAGGGGGAGGCCATCGACTTCGGCGGTTCCTGGCCCCGTCTCACGTTTCGGGAGATGATCCTCGCAGACTGCGGCATCGACATCGACCTCCACGAGACCGCGGATGGGTTGCGCGAAGCCATCCGCGGCAAGGGAATCGACCTCAAGGATGCGGACAACCTCGGCCGCGGCAACCTCATCGACCATCTCTACAAGGCGGTGAGCCGGCCCAAACTGAAAGCCCCCACCTTCATCACGCAGCATCCCATCGACCTCTCCCCCCTCGCTCGTCGCAACGACGTCGATCCCCGAGTGGCGGATCGTTTCCAGCTGGTCGTGAACGGCTGGGAGGTGGTCAACGCGTATTCCGAGTTGGTGGACCCCCTCGATCAGCGACGTCGACTCGAAGAGCAATCCCAACTCAAGTCGGGCGGAGACGAGGAAGCCATGGAGATGGACGAGGACTACCTTGTCGCCATGGAGCACGGCATGCCCCCCATCTCCGGCTGGGGCATGGGCATCGACCGCTTCTGCGCCCTCATCACCAACCAGCCGAATTTGCGCGACGTCGTCCTCTTCCCGCTGATGAAACCCTTGGAGTGACGAGGTCGGGGCGACCGGGCCCCCCAATGACCTCCCCACTCCAGAGTCAGTGGAGCTCGCGGCAGATCTTCTGGACCGAGAGGCTGGCCGCGCCCTTGCGAGGACGACCGCGGCCGATGGCCGCCTCGCGCTTTTGCTTGAGCAGCCGGCCGTGGTTGCGAAGGAGATCGGAGACGATCCACTCGAGGTCCAAGGAGTCCCTGGCCTTCAGAGCGACGCCCCGTTCCACGAACCAGTCCGCCGCGCGTTCCTCCACGCCGGAGCGGGGCCGGAATAGCACCATGGGCAACCCGGCCGCGAAGGCCTCGGCCACGGTGTGGCCCACGGGGCGCGTGATCATGAGGTCCGACGCGGACATCATCTCGTGGATGTTGGGTACGAAGCCGAAACCGCGCACCTGGGTTCCCTTGGGAAGGTCGAGGCCCTTCAAGGCCTTGAGAAGCGCCTCGTTCTTGCCCGCCAATACCAGCATCGTGAACGGGAACCCGAGACCCGCCATGCCGTTGATGGCATCCAGCACTTCGTCGTTGCTCCCAAGCCCCCCCGGTCGCAGAAGGAGAACCGGCGCCTGGGGACGAACGCCCAAGGCGCGTCGCACCTTTTCGCGGTCCACTTCGCTTTCGAATCGCGGGTGAACCGGAATCCCGACGACGTCCACCGCCTTTGGATCGACGCCGCGGCGGATCATCTTGAAGCGCACCTTGTCATTCGGCACCAGGTATTGATCGACCCCTTCGCCCAGCCAGGGCTCGTTGAAGTCGTAGTCCGTGACCACGACGCTGATGAGCATCTTGAGTTCGTTGGCCTTTTTGATGTCGCAGATGGCCTTCAAGGGCAAAAAGTGGGTGAGGATCACCTCGTGGGGCCGCTTTTCGAGAATCAGCTTCTCGAGGTGCGCGCCGAAGAGGCTCTCCAGGCCAAGGAGATCCTCGGCCTCGGACTCCGAGGAATCATCGTCGGCTTCGGACGACGACGCGGCCACCGAGGCGCCCTGCGCCTCCATGCCGACGATGCGCTCGAGGTCTTCGGCGCTGACTTTCTTCTCCATGAAGTCGGCGATATTGAACTGCTTCACCCGGAGATTCTGGTCCGTCGACTTGAACGCCTCGTAGAGGGCTTCGCCGGCGCGGTGTTGCCCGGTGCCGGATGCCAACGACAGGATGAAGACGTTCTTGGGGGGACGCAGGAACGGCAAGAGATCCGAAAGGCTGAGTTTCGGACCCAATTCACGAAAACGTTTGTTGGCGGCGTCGAGAAGTTCCTCTTCGCTGGACTCCGAGGCCTTTTTCGCCTTCTCGGCGACCTCTTCGCCCTCTTCGTTCGTGCCCGGGGTCTCGACAGCGTCGTCCGAGCTCTCGCTCTGCTCTTCGCCTTCCCGAGACGCCGGCTTCAAGGCGGTCAACTCATCCGAGGCCTCGTGGCGAAGCCGATGACGACTGCGGCGACGGCGGCGACGGGACGAGGACTCGGACGTGCCTTCGACGTCCTCCTCGACCCCGCTGCCGAAGCCGTTTCCGTCCTTCTCTTCCAGGTCCCCGGCAAGTTCCTCGGGAGGATCGACATGGACGGATTCCAGCACGTCCGCGGCGGGCTCGACGGCGTCTGGCGTCGATGCGTCCCCGGAGGAGTCCTCCTCGACCGTCGTCTCGCCATGCGGGAGACCCAGGACCTCTTCGCAAAGCTCCTGGACGGCGGACACGGCGATGCCGATATCTCGGCCCGCGGCGACCTTGCGGCCCTGCTCCTGCAACTGCGAGAGGCGTTTTTTGTCCTTGAGGAGGTCGGCCACCGCCTCCGCGTCCGACTCGGGCGACTCCCCGGCCAAGACGAGGGCGCCGCTCTCGCGGACCAGGTTCGGCGCGGCCGCGGCTTTCGGTGGGAAGCAAACGAGGGCCGCCCCCAACGCCATGGCCTCCAGGAGCTCTCCGGCCGAAGCACGGCTGCTCATGGGAGCCAGATAGGCTTCCGCGACGGCGCATGCGGCATACAGATCCCGTTGGCTGAGAGGTCCGCAAAGACGCACGGCGTTCAACAGTCCCTGTGCCTTGACCGCGTCTTCCACGTCAGCCAAGCCGTCGATCTCACCGGCCACGACGAGGACGACGTCGGGATAGGTCTCGGAGAGAGCCTTCACCAGAGGCAGGATCTCGATCAGCGTCTCCCCACGGATGCGCTCCCGCGAGTAGATGATGACCGGGCGGTCCTTGAGCCCGAATTTCTCGCGGAACGTCTGCATGTCCTCGGCTTGCACCCGCTCAGGGTTGCACAGATGCAGATCCACCGACTTCTCGATGACCCGCGCCTCTCCGTCGTAGATCTCGCTCAGCAATTCGACGCATTGCCGGGACGAAGCCGCCGCGGCATCGACGTTTTGCAGCATCGTGGCCACCCGCTTCTTGAGCGCCGACGGAGTCAGTTTTCTCACCCCTCCCAGGCTGTGTTCGATTCCATGGTCATCCGAGAGCACACGGATGATGGTCTTCAGGCCGGCACGGTGAGCCGCCTTGATGGTGAGAGCCGAAAGAGGTGTCACGCCCTCGGCGAAGTGCACCTGGATCTCGTTTTGTTTCTGGTATCGCGAGATCGCCTTCCCCATCAAGCCGTCGCTGCGCGCGTGGCCCTTGGTGCCGGGCGTTTCCTTCAGACGGAAGACGCTGATGCCGTCCGGCTCTTGAGGACGGGACACGGGTGTCGTGATCACATGGACCTCGTGGCCACGCTCGTGAAAGCGTCGCACCAGGGTTTCCATGTTGCGGCCGGCTCGAGTCTGAGCCGGAAAGAGATTCTCGAACGAGAATGAGATCTTCATCGGTTTCCTCGACGCTTGCGCGCCACTCGCATGTCTGTCGTCGTCGAGGAATCCGGACGGAACCCGAGCGCCGGAACGGCTGGCACCGTCAGCACCCGTCGCGGCAACCTGAGTCACCGTCAGTGATGGAAGAGCGGCCTCGCGAACGACTCCGCTCCTTGTTCCAACCGGTCCCTCTCGGAACCTGTTTGTTCTTCCAAACGCCGTCCGCCTCCGTCAGCGCCCCTCGACGAGGCGCCGCATTCGACGGCTGACCGGCGCATCCCTCCCAACGAGACGCTCGAGCAACGATAGACCCTCATGGGCGCGTTGCCGGTCCCCGTTCTCCACGAGCCCCGAAATCTGCTGCGACAGGCGAGCGACCCTGACCTCCAGGGCACGCTGAATCTGCCGACGCAGCGAACGCGCCTCGTCCGGCATCACATCTTTTTGCGACTGCCAGACACGGACCCGCTCGTTCGCTTTCTCGTAGAGATCTCGAGAACACAGGTCGAGAATCTCCTGTCGGCGCCCCTCCGCCGACCGGGCAGGTGGGGGGCCGAACTCCGATGCGGTCTCGGAACCGCTGAGGGAGTCTACCTGGTCCTTCGTCAGGTATAAATAGAGTCCCACGTTCAAGATGACTCCGATCACGATCGTGAGGGACCAACTCAGGATCCGATGGCGCAAGGACTTCTTCGGAACCTCCTGCCGCTCTCCCAGTTGGCGCACTCGCCCCTCCATCCGGATGGGACCCTTGGACTTACGCTCTTTCGCTTTCGATTCGAGCTCGGTCGAGCGCCGTGAGAACTCCTCGATGGAGGCCGGTCGCTCCTCCGGGTCCTGAGCCAGACAGGCTTCGATGAAATCCGAAATCCCCGCCGGGAGGTCGGGACGGAACTCGCGCGGCGGCTTGTAGAGCCCCTTGCGCACCCGTGCGGCGACGGCTTCCACGGTTTTTCCCTCCGCGGGGGCCCGTCCGATCAAGATCTCGTGCAACAGAGCCCCCAAGCTCCAGATGTCGGAACTTTTTCCCACCCGGCCGCCGGGGTCGAACCACTCCGGGGCGGAACCGTGAAGAGCTTCGGCTCCAGAATCCCCCACGACGGCGAGGAACTCCGGATGGCGACCGGGCCCGGCGAGCCTGGGCCGGCCGTCCAGATCCAGCCGAATCGCGCTCGGACGAAGACCGCCATGGGTCCAGCCGAGGGCGTGGAGAACTCCCAGGGCCTGCGCCGTTCGCCGGACGATGTCCAGGGCGGCCAGAATGTCTTGACGCCCCTCGACGGCCAGTCTTTGGGCAAGACTCCCCTCACGCATGAGGGGCTCCACGAGCATCCACCCGCCGGACGGCAAGGCGACTCGTTCGAGAGGTTGCAAATGGGTGTGATCGAGGCGCGCCCAAAGCAGGGTCCTGTCCTCAATCCACTCCTCGAACCCCGCGGTCTCCCTCCAGATCTCATGAGGAATTCGGAGAGCCACGTCCGCGCCGTCGCGTGTGCGGCGCGCGGCCCAGGCGCGGTGGGTCGCGCCCGATCCCAAGAATCTCCCCGGGAGATAGAGGGGGCCTGGATCGCAGGGGAATTCCGGCGCTTCGTCGACGGCCGCCGCCGAGTCGGCCGACTCCGCTTCCGAGGGCTCCACCGCGTCCCCGAGAAACGTCAACGTGGTGTCTCCCAGAGTCAGCACATCCCCCCGCTCGATCCGCTTCTTCTTGACCCGCTCGTCGTTGACCAAAGTCCCATTGGCCGAGCCTAGGTCCTCCACGACCCAAGACTCCGGTCCCTTGGTGATGCGAACGTGCTTGCGAGAGATCTTGTCATCGCCCGAGAGCAGGAGATCCACTTCGCCTTCGCGCCCCACGATCAGGTCGGTCTTCCGCACCTCGACCCGTCGGATGCCCTCGTTGTTCTCGATGATGAACGCCGCCACGGTCCTTCCTTCGCCACGATGGTACGCGCCTTCGATCGCCTTCCGGACGTCGAGGGCGGCGTATTCTAACGTGGAGGCCCCCTCCCTGGACAGGAAGGCCATGGGACGTCACCATTCGACCATGAGAGTCCTCCTGTCCCTGCTCGTCTTCCTTCTGCCCGCCTATCCGGGAATCCGGTGTCAGACGGCGGGATCGACGGCGCCCTCCCCCCAAGAGAAGGCCGCCGGCTGGATCCGCCAACTCGCGAGCGACGACTTCCACAAGCGGGACGAAGCCTTCGAAGCCCTCACCCGATTGGGTCGGAAGGCGGCCGCAGCGCTGAGAGAGGCTCTGAAAACAGCGGACCCGGAAACGAAGCTGAGGATCCAGACCCTGCTCGAGAACCTCCCGCCCGCCGACCGGGAGGTCAGGCAAGTCCGCCTGACACAGACGACGGTGGATCTCGTCTCTGCGGGAGCGACCCTCGAGGAGTTGGTGGCACGCTTCGAAGGTCTCACAGGCTTTCGTTTTCAGCGTCCTCTACCGCGCAGCACGCGAGCGAGGCTCCGCGTCGATATCGACAAACGCCCCGCTTTCGAAGCCCTCGACATCATCGCCCATGAAGCGGGGTTGCGCTGGATGATCGACGGGGGTTCCGGACTCATCCGCCTGATCAAAGGGGTCGCGGGAAAGCCGTTGGTCCTCTACGAGGGCCCGTTTCGCATGGCGCTCACCAGCGTCTCGCGCAACGCCTCGCTCATGTTCGGCAACACCCCTCAGGACAACTGCTACATCCAGATGCAGATCGACATCGAACCCGGAGCGCCCATCCTCGGCCTCTGGATTCCCCCGACGCTCAGCCAGGCCAAGGACTCCACGGGCCGCCAACTCGTTCCCGAGACCGACACGTACCGTTCGTACTTCAGCCCCACGGCCGGACGGCGGAGCTTCACCACGTCGTTGAGGCTGGAACCTCCAGCCCGTGACGCGACCTCCATCCCGCGCATCGAGGGCTCCTTGCGCGTCGCCGTCGCCCGCGTCTGGGACAAGGTGACGGCCGCCATTCCGGCGGAAGGCGAAACCAATCCCTCGCCGCTGGTGTCCGGCGATCTCGCGGTGACGATCTTGCGTCGGAGCAAGCAGGGACAAACGACCCTGCTGGAAGTGGCGCTGTCCAGGCCTCCTCTTTTTGCGGACGAGCGGAAGACCCGCCCCATCCAGGAGCAGACGTTCTTGGTGCTGGACGCGGAAGGCATGGAGATCCCGCTCCTCGGGCGCCCGCAGCCGGGTCGTCGCGGTGAAAAGGAGATCTTCACCCTGCGCATCCGACACCCCGCGCCGGACCGCCTGATGGTGGGGAGCGTCTCCGCCTTCGCCCTCATGACGGTGCCGTTCCACTTCGACCACATCCCCCTCCCCTGAACCTCCGCCAAAGCCGTCTGGAGGCCCCTCGGAATGGGTCACGCCGGTGGGGCCGGACGTTCGATAAAGAATCCATGGAGGAAAGGCTCCGCATCACGATCTCCGAGGACCGGATGGAAGCCCATGCGGCCGTGGCCCCCGGACCGCCCCTGGGGCGTGGAGATCTCCAGCGGAGCATGAACGATGCGGGAGTCCGCCGCGGCCAACTCCCCTCCGCCATCGACGATGTCGTGGCCCTTCTGGAAGACGAAGAGGGCCAGACCGACGGCGTCCTCATCGCCCGGGGAGAAAGGCCGACGGAGGGCCGCCCCGGCCGGCTCCGCATCGAGGTTCCCCTCCCCGACCCGATCGGCGCGCTGCGCGATGGCGACCGCATCGACTTCCGAGAGCGCGGGTTCCTGCCCGTCGTCAGGGAGGCAGAGAGGGTCGCCACGTTGATCCCGCCGACCCGCGGTCCCTCGGGATTCACGGTGACGGGCGATGAGTTGCCGGGCCTGATCGGTCCCACCTTCCCTCTCATCCTGGGAGAGGGCCTCGTCATGGACGACGACGGTTCCACCATCCGCGCCACGCGGGAGGGGGTCTTCACCCGACCGGCCGACGGTCATATCGAGATCTCGAATCACCACCGCCACGACGGGTCCGTGGACATGACCAGTGGCAACCTGCGCATGAAGGGCAGCCTCGAGATCACCGGGAGCGTTCTCCCGGGCTTCGAGGCAGAAGCTTCGGACGACCTCGTGATCCATGGGGACGTCGACCGGGGTCGGGTCCGTGCCGGAGGTTGCCTCCAGGTCTTTCGATTCCTGGTCGGCGACGGCGCAGCTCGCAACACCGCCGGCCAAGATGCCCTCTGCCGAGGAGTGCGTCGCGCCCACCTCCATGCCGAGGGCGCGATCCACATCGAAACGGAAGTGGTGGACGCGACGCTCGAGGCGCGAAGGATCCTGGCCGACGGCCCTCGCGGGCGGGTCCGCGGCAGTCACCTCAAGGCCGAGAAACTCATCCGCGCCCGCGACGTCGGCAGCGAGGGCGGCGCCGAGACGCTTCTGCACGTGGCCGATCTGGAAAGCTTCGAACGTGAGATGGAAAGCCAAAGCCGCAGACATCATCAGCAGGAGCGCAGGCATCAGCATCGGAGTGCCGGACCCGGCGGGCGCAGCAAGGGCGGCAAGGCGGGGCGGGAAGCGCTGGAAATGGAACGGGCCCGCCTGAAGGGGCGCCTCGATCTTCGACGCCGCCGACGGGAACTCCTGGAGCACTGCGCCATCGAAATACTGGGAACGGCCCATGCGGGAGTCGTCATCCAGTTTGCGGACAAACGACTGAAGCTACGCGACGCCCAGAAACGAACGCGATTCACTTGGGACCCGGAAGCCAACGAAATACGAAACGAGGAGCTGCGCTCATGACACTCTGCAAAAACCTCTGCGACCGGCGGACCTCCGACCTCATGACGAAGGACATCCTGACCACGACGGCGAACACGACCTTGGAGACCGCCGCTCATCTCATGTTCGAGGGAAACGTCCATGCGTTGTTCATCCTGCCGGATGAGCCCGGAGACGCCATCGGCATCGTCAGCCGCAAGGATATAGTCCAAGTCCTGGTTCATGAGGGCGAAGCCGCCCTGGCCGACATGCTCGTGGACGACGTCATGGTGAAGCCCGTCATCACGGTCCCCCATCGCATGAGGGTGCGGGACGCGCTGCGTCTCATGCGGATGACGGGCGTTCGTCGAACGCCGGTCATGCGGGGCGACGAGGTGATCGGCGTCTTCTCCTACTCCGACGTGATCCGCGGATTGGTGAGCTAAAGCGCCTGGATCGCCCAGCGGCTTCCCTCTTTCGGAAAAGATCCCGACCTGCGCGTCGGGCTCTCGAGTGATAGACTCGAGGCGTCCAAGGGAAAGGCGCCATGAGTCATCAGAGTCCGGAAGATCTCGTCGATCACTGGAAGGGAGCCGAAGCTCCTCTTCTCCCCCTTCTCCACGCATTCCAGGAGCGTGACGGATACATCTGCGAGCAGGCTCTCGAAGCGATCAGCCGAGGACTCCGCATCCCCTTGGCCGACCTCTTCGCTTCGGTGAGCTTTTACCACCACCTCACGCTGGAACCGGGCGCTTGGGACGCCCCTCGGGTTTGCGACGGACCCGTTTGCCGACAAAAGGGGTCCGAGGCCCTCCTGAACGCCCTGCCGGGGGCTCGCCCGATGGCGTGCTCGGGTCGCTGCGACGACCCCATCCCGGTCTTGCGCCGAGGACAACTCACCGTCGGTCTCGAAGCGGACGGCTTGAAAGCCCGCTCCTCCCCCCTTCCGCCTCCCCCGGCGGACGGCGTGGAGGAGTGCGTCTTCGCCAAGATCCGCGAACCCCATCGAGCGACCCTCGAGGGCTATCGCGCGACGGGAGGTTTCCGCGGGCTGGCCTGGGCGTTGGAGGCGGGTCCTGACGCCATTTTGGAACGGGTCGAACAGTCGGGGCTGCGAGGCCGCGGCGGAGCCGGATTCCCCACCGCCGCGAAATGGCGCGCCGTGAAAAACGCCGAGGGCGAACCCAAGGTCGTCGTCTGCAACGCGGACGAGGGCGAGCCCGGGTGTTTCAAGGATCGGGCCCTCCTCGATCACGACCCCTGGGCCGTCCTCGAAGGGATGCTTTGCGCGGCACTCGCCACGGGAGCGAGCTTGGGATTCATCTACCTTCGCTACGAGTATCCGGAGACCTTCACCACGTTGGAAGCCGTCCTCGAGGAAGCCCATCGGGAAGGCATCCTTGGCAAGGATGCCCTGGGTCCCGGTCGTCCCTTCCGCCTCCATCTGAGACGAGGCGCCGGGGCCTATATCTGCGGCGAGGAAACCTCCTTGTTGAACAGTCTCGAGGGGAAGCACCCGTTCCCGCGCAATCGCCCCCCGTATCCGGTGACCCACGGGTATCGCGACAAGCCCACGGCGGTCAACAACGTGGAAACCCTGGCCAGCGTTCCGCCCATCCTTCGCGAGGGGGCGGAATGGTACCGCGGGCTGGGGTTGGGCGAGCATGCGGGGACGAAACTGATCAGCTTGAGCGGCGACATCCGGCGACCGGGCAACTACGAGGTCCCCCTGGGACTTCCACTCGCGACACTGCTCGAGGAATGGGCCGGCGGGCCGCCCGAAGGCCGCCGCTTCCAGGCGGTCACGATGGCGGGGCTCTCGGGCGGTTTCCTGGACGCCAAGGACATCGCCGAGGTCACCCTCGACGACCCTTCGATCCGGGCCCGAGGGAGTTTTCTGGGCGCGGGAGGCATCATCGTCTATGACGACTCGCGATCCATGCGAGACGCCGCGAGGGACGCCATGGCGTTTTTCGCCGACGAGAGCTGCGGCAAGTGCTTCCCCTGCCGCATCGGAACCCAGCGCCTGCTCGAGCGGCTGGAAGGCAGCGCCGGCCCCACCGTGGAGGCCGAGTGGGTGGATGAGGTCCAAAGCATCGGAGAGGTGATGCAGCAGGCCAGCGCTTGCGGACTCGGACAGGCGGCCCCCCTCGTGACCGAGAGCCTGATCCGTCGCTTCCCCGGAGACCTGGGTTTGAAACACCTTGGAGCCGATGAGTCATGACGACCGACAACGCATTCGAACTCGACGGACGCCCTCTCGGTTTCGAGGACGGTGAGACGATCTTCGAAGCCGCCCACCGCGTCGGGACGGCGATTCCCAGCCTCTGCTACGACCCCCGCCTCGAGGCCTTTGGCGGCTGCCGCATGTGCGTGGTCGAAGTGGAAGGCATGGGCAAACCGGTGGCATCCTGCACCACGCGCATCACCCCCGGCATGGTGGTCAAGACCCGCACGCCTCGGATCGATCGGGTCCGCAAGACCCTCCTCGAGATGGTGCTCTCGGAGAATCCGGATCGGGAGGTCTCGGCAGACCGGGGACTGGCCGCGAGCGAGATGAACGATCTTGCCCGGCGGCTCGACGTCGAACGGGGTCGCTTTGCCGGCGCCACGTCGGGGCGGAGTCGTCCCGCGGACGACAATCCCTTCATTCTCCGCGACTACGACCTGTGCATCTCTTGCTACCGCTGCGTAAGAGTCTGCGCCGAGCGGGAAGGCGACTATGCCCTGGGCGTCAAGGGACGGGGGTTTGCGACGCAGATCGCCGCCGGATTCGATGGCGCCCTCGGCGCGTCGACATGTACCTACTGCGGACAGTGCGTGCAGACCTGCCCGACCGGAGCCCTCGGCGACAAGCAGATCATGAGGTTCGAATCGCTCCCGGCCGAGCCCAAGACGACCCGGACAGTCTGCGCCTACTGCGGCGTCGGCTGCTCTTTGGATCTCGTCACGAAGGGCGACCGCTTGGTCGGCGTGCGTCCGGCCATGGACGGGCCCGCCAACCTGGGCGCGCTCTGCGTGAAGGGGCAGTTCGCGTACGACTTCGTCCAACACGAGGATCGCCTGAAGACTCCCCTCGTGCGGAACGATGCGGGAGAACTCGTGCCGGCGAGCTGGGATGAGGCCCTCGACCGGGCGGCGCGAGGCCTGACGGAGAGCATCGCCAAACATGGACGCAAGTCGGTCTACGGAGTCGCCAGTGGCCGGGCGCCCAACGAGGCCGCCTATGCGATGCAAAAGCTCATGCGCATGCTCTCCGGCGCCCACTACATCGACAACTGCAGCCGTGCCTGACATGCCCCCACCGTCGCCGGTCTGGCGGCACAGATTGGGCGGGGCGCCATGTCCAACCCGCTGGAGGACATGGAGCTGCCGGATGTGATTTTCTGCATCGGGACCAACATGACCGAATGCCATCCCGTCGCAGCCACGCGCCTCAAACGCGCCCTGGCCAACGGCGCGGTGATGGTCGTCGCGGACCCGCGGCGCATCCGCCTGGCGGAGATGGCGGACTTGTATCTCCCCCTTCGCGTGGGCAGCGATTCCGCCCTCCTTTTGGCCATGGCTCACGTCATCGAACGGGAGGGCCTCGTCGACGAAACGTTCATTGCGGAACGCACCGAGGGCTACGCGGCGTTTCGAGAGCATCTTCGTCCGTTCTCGCCGGAATGGGCGGCTCCCATCTGCGAGGTCCCGGCCGTTGACATCGAGCGGGCCGCCCTCCTTTACGGGCGCGCCGACAAGGGTGCCATTTACTACACCCTCGGCATCACGGAACACATCACGGGTGTCGGCAACGTTCAATGCCTGGGGAATCTGGCTCTGATGACCGGGAACGTGGGACGGCCGGGCACCGGGATCAACCCGATGCGGGGTCAGAACAACATCCAGGGCGCGGGAGATTCGGGAGCCATCCCCGCCAACTATCCGGGCTTTCAACCGGTCGTCGACCCGAAGAACGCCCGGAAGTTCGAACGTCTCTACGGTCGCAGCTTCGATCCAGAGGTCGGGCTCACCAAGGTGAAGGCGCTCGAGCTGGCGGGCGAGCAGATCCACGCGATGATCATCGACGGCGAGAACACCGTCGTCTCGGACCCGGACGCCAACCATTGCCGCCGCGCCCTCGAAGCCCTCGATCACCTGGTGGTCATGGACATCTTCCTCACCGAGACGGCGGAGCTGGCGGACGTGGTGCTGCCCGCCACGTCCTGGGGAGAGACCGACGGCACCTGCACGAACACCGAACGTCGCGTGCAGAGGCTCCGTGCGGCGGTGCCGCCCGCGGGCGAGGCCCGGCCCGACTGGTGGATCGCCGCCGAAATCGGGCGTCGCGCCGGTCTTGCCGGATTCGACTGGAAAGACGCCTCGGAGGTCTTCAACGAGCTCTGCGCCGTCTCGCCCATCTACCAGGGACTCGATTGGGAAAAGGTGGCGGAGGGGCGCTACCAGTGGCCCGTCCCCGAGAAGGGACATCCGGGAACACCCCGCCTTCACGAGGACGGTTTCGTCAATGGCCGCGGCCAGTTCAAGCTCATCGCCTATCAGGACCCGGCGGAAGTCGTGGACCAGGACTACCCATTTTGGCTCACGACGGGACGACGCCTCACGTCGTATCACACCCACACGCAGACGGGCCGCTCGGAGGCGATCAGGGAAGTGCTTCCCGCAGAGCGGCTGGAGGTCCATCCCGAGGATCTCCAGCGCCTGGGCGTGAACGATGGGGACGCGGTTCGGATGACGAGCCGTCGAGGCGAGGTGACCCTGCGCGTGCGGGCGACCCAACAGTCCAGGCCAGGCACGGTGTTTTGCAGCTTTGCGTTCAGCAACGTGCCCGTGAACCTACTCACGGGCTCCGGCTACGACCCCATCACGGACACGGCCGAGTTGAAAGTCTGTCCCGTGCGCATCGAACCCGTGGAGGCGGGGCTTTTGGCCTGATTCTCAGCCGAGGTCGTGAAGGCGGCGCAGGAGTTCGCCGCGACGAGCGCGGGCCTGCGCGAGGGCCGTGCGCCATGATGGCTCCGGCTCGAAGACGTCGTCTCGGAGGCGCACGGCGGCAGCGAGCCACGGGTCGGAGTCGGCGGCGAGATCGTAAGCCCCGTCGCGAACCCTCCAACCCGCGATCGCGGCGCCGAGGGCGGCCGTGTCCGCATCCTCGAGCACCCGAAGAGGTCGGTCGAGGAGAGTCGCCAGCGTCCTCAGCCAAAGGGCGTTGGCCGCGCCGCCGCCCACGACGCGGACTTCGTGGACGGGATAGTCCAACGCCTCGAGGTGCGCCACCCCCTCGGCGAGTCCCATCGAGGCCCCCTCGACCGCGGCCCGATACCACCGACCGGGGGTCAAGCCGCCCGGGGTGAGACCGTGGAGGGTTCCCGTGGCGGCGGGGAGATTCGGCACGCGCTCGCCCTGGAGAAACGGCAGGTAGATCAGACCACCGCAGCCCGGAACCTCCTTGGACGCCTTGCGGGTCAACGCGGCGTGGTCGAGCCCGGTGAGCGACGCCACGTCTTCCGTCACGCCCGTCATGTTCATGACGCAGACCAGAGGCAGCCAGGCGCCGAGGGCGTCGCAGAAGGGCGCCACGGCGCCGTCGGAGTCACCGAGAGGACGGGCCGAGCACCCGAACACGGTGCCCGAGGTCCCGAGACTGAGAACGACGATGCCCTCGGTCGTCGCCCCGGCCCCGAGGGCGCTCATCATGTTGTCGCCGCTCCCCAGGGCGACGGGAAGGCCCTCGGCAAGGCCCAGACGCGCGGAGGCTTCCGGGGACACGCGCCCCCCCGGACGATGGACGTCGCTCGCCAGCGGCGGCAGCCAGCCCGCAAGCCGTGGGTCGATCGCGGTCATGGCCGCCTCGTCGTAGGTTCTTTGAACGACGTCGAAGAATCCGGTCCCGGACGCGTCGCCGGGCTCCGTCCAGGCCTCCCCCGTGAGGAGGAAGTTCAGATAGTCGTGGGGAAGAAGCAGCCTGTGAGCCCGCGCGCAGACTTCGGGCTCGTGGCGGGCCGTCCAGAGGACCTTGGGCGCCGTGAAACCCGGGGGGAGCGTCCGGCCGAGGGTGCGAGAGAGTTCCCGAGCCTCGTCGGCGGTGCTCGTATCGCACCAGAGTTTCGCGGGCCGGAGCACGTCCCCGTTCTCATCCACCCACACAGCGCCGTGCTGCTGGCCGGAGACGCCCACTCCTACGACGCGGCGAGGAAAATCCGGCACGCGGACCCGCAGCGCGGCCAGGGCCTCCTCGAGGGCCGCCGCCCAATCCCCGGGATTCTGCTCCGCACGTCCGGTGCCGGGATCTTGGTCGAGCTCCAGGGGAACCGCGGCCCGCCCGACGACCGTCCCGGATTCCCCGCAGACGAGGGAGATTTTCAGACTCTGGGTGCCGAGATCGATGCCGAGAGCAAGCGGCGTCGCCACGGGTCAGTCTCGAACGCCGAGGAGATACTCCGTCATGATCTGATCCAGCTTCTCCAGATGAAGTCCGCGAGCTCCCAGGGCGTCTGGATCGATGCTCATGGAGCGAAGACTCGCCTCGGCCTGTGGAGAGTAGTCGATGAGAATGGGCGACACCGGGTCCTCCGGGAATTCCTGACGCAAGGCGATCACCTCCGGGTCGGTGTCGAACGCTCGAGCGCGCTCCGCCAGGATCTTGTAGGTGCGCATGCAGCCGCGGGCGAAATCCCAAACGCCCTCCTCGTCCTCGGTACGATAGGCGTGGGCGTCGAAGTGACGGGGACCGTGGTAGGCGAACCCGCCCATCGTCCCTTCCAGGAGGCGAACCAGATTGAACGCCCCCCTGAGATCCGCCGCGCCGAAGCGAAGATCCTGGTCGTATCGGCCGATATTCTGCGCGTTCAGGTCGATGTGAAAGAGCTTGCCTGCCTCCATGGCTTGCGCAACGGAGTGAACGAAGGAAAGGCCCGCCATGGTCTCGTGGGCCACTTCCGGATTCACCCCCACCATCTCCGGGTGCTCGAGAGTCGTGATGAAATGGAGCAGGTGACCGGTCGTCGAAAAGTAGATATCGCCGCGAGGCTCATTGGGTTTCGCCTCGAGAGCGAAGACCATGTCGTGCTCCCTCTCCAACACGTAGTCGCAGAGAAAATCCATCGCGGACCGCATCCTCTTGATGGCCTGGCGGGGATCCCTGCGGGCATCGGTCTCCACGCCCTCGCGCCCACCCCAAAAGACGTGGATGCGCGACCCGAGAGAGGCCCCCAGGTCGATGGCATCCATCGCCTTCGTCACCGCCATGGCACGCACCGCGGGATCGTCGGCGGTGAAGGCCCCGTCCTTGAACGCGGGGTGGCTGAAGAGATTCGTCGTGCTCATGGAAACGACGAGCCCCGTCTCCTCGAGCCCCGCCTTGAAACGGCCGACGATGTCCTCCCGTTCACCGGGCGACGCGCCGAAAGGTACCAGGTCCTCGTCGTGAAAATTGACGCCCCAGGCTCCCAGCTCGGCCAGTTTTCTCAGCACGTGAACCGGGTCCATGGGGGCGCGGGTGGGGCGACCAAACGGGTCGGCGCCGGGATTCCCGACCGTCCAGAGCCCGAAGGTGAATCGGTCGTCGGCGGTGGGTGCGTAGGGGTCGTTCATGCGGTCGTCTCCGTGGTTGGACGCCCATGAGGATGCCCCGCCGCCGAGGCTTGGTCAACCACCCCGCGGCAACCTCTGACAGATGGACCGACAGGCTGTCAGAGTCCATCGCTCACCGACCTCGAGCCGCCTCGCCAAGGGTTCGAAACCGCCTTGTTTCGGGGGAATCGGGGACTTCGCCGCAGGGATGAGATTTGGCACGAGACGTGCAAGAAACACGGCGTTCGATCCAAGGCTCAGACCATTCCATTCAGGAGACGGTCGTCACGAGGAGACATGACCATGAGAACCACACAACCCTCGACATTCACCGATACCTTCCGTTTTCCCTTCGGACACCTGTTCGAAACCCTCGACTCCACGCCGCAGCAGAGCCGCGGACCGTTGGATGTCAGCGAGGGGACCGACCGCTACTTCGTGGAGATGGATCTCCCGGGTTTCACCATCGACGACTTGGACATCACCGTGATGGGGCGGGAACTCCACGTGAAGGGGCGTCGCGAGATTGCCAAACACGAGGATCGAACCTGGCACCGCCGCGACCAACGACGCATCGAGGTCGATGAGATCCTTCGTTTCCCCGTCGAACTCGACGTGGACAAGGTGGAAGCGAACTTCGCGAACGGCGTTTTGACCATCGAACTTCCCAAGGCAGGCGCCGCCCTTCCCAAGAAGAACCAGGCCAAGACCAAGTAAGAACGACGGACGAGAGCCCCCAATTCGAGGCCCTCACCGAGGAGGCGGAGGATGTGACGCCGACTCGGGAGAGGGTCTCGTTCGTGGGCGGGGCGCATAATCACCCGTCGCTGGGGGGGGGAAGAATCCGATTCTTTTGGATGGTCGGCCCAGTCTCTCTATGATTGAAATCCGAGCCCGGGGTGCGCGCTTCACCCGGGATTTGCGTGGACCGAGGACCGGAAGATGCCCCGCTGCCGAATCGTCTTTTTCGTCGTGATCTGCTGCATGACGGCTCTGCCCTTCTTGCACGGCCAGTGCCCCACGTCCGCCGTGAACACGTATCCCTTCGTGGAGTCCTTCGACGCTTTCGGCGCGACCGCCTTCTCCACCACACCGCCCTCGGATTGGGAACAGGTCCCCGGAGACAATGCAGGCGGCGCGGACAGCGATTGGTCCTTCCTCGACGGCCCGACCGTCACGGCGGGGACCGGTCCTCCCGCCGACCACACCACCGGCACGCCGGGGGCAGGCTTTTATGCCTACGTCGAGGACTCGGGTGGGAACTATGCGGCCGTGTCTCTCGACACCCCATGTTTGGACCTCTCGGTCCTGACCGCGCCGCGCCTCACCTTCTGGTTCCACAGCAACAACAGCCAGGGGCCCGGTGGTCCGAACGAGAACACCCTTTCGTTGGACATCGTGGAGTTTCCCCCAGGGGGAGGCGGCCCGATCCTCCATCCCGACGTCTTCACCACCGGCCATGCGGGCGATCTTTGGAAGAAGGCCGTCATCGATCTCAGTGCGTGGCAAGGCAGCACGATTCGTGTTCGCTTCCGAGCGTCGTCGGACGGAGGCTCCTTCACCCACGATATCGCCATCGATGACGTTTGGGTCGGCGAAGCCGTCGCGTTCGATGTCGGCGTCACGTCCATCGACCAGCCCGTGAGCGTGACGACCTGCGGAACGCAACTTTCCACCGCCGAATCCGTATCCGTCACGATCTTCAACTACGGCACGGAGTCGATTGCGACAGGCACGGTCATCGACGTCGAGTATCAGTTGGACCAGAACTCACCGGTGTCGGAAGTCTTCGTGCTTCCAGCTCCTCTCTCGGCGGGCGAATCCGTCGCGTATACCTTCTCGACACCGATCGATCTGGCCTTCGACGGAGCGCACCTCCTCGCCGCCCGCACCACGTCGCCGGATGGGGATGGAGTCAACGACGAGACGTCCCGGACCGTCGTCACCGGAATCGCCGCCACCATCACCACGTTCCCATGGGTCGAATCCTTCGATGTCCTCCCTCAGCCCGCCACCGACACGAACGTCCCTCCCCCGTGCTGGGAGCAGGATCCGACGGACAGCGGCGGCGCGGGCGGGGTCGGCGACTGGTTGTTCCGCAATCTTCCCACCGACACGATCGGTACCGGCCCCGACGCGGACCACACGACGGGCACGGCGGGTCAGGGTTACTACGGGTATTTGGAGGATGGAGGCAGCTTCGCCGACATCGGGCTCCTCACGCCTCCCCTCGACCTGTCCACCCTCGTCCATCCCACCCTGAGTTTCTGGATGTGGAATTTCAACGGGGCCTCGGACACCTTCGACAACCAGCTTTCCGTCGACGTGCTCGACGCCTCGTCGCAGGTGCTCATGTCGGATCTTCTCGGCCCCATCTGTCCGGGAGCGCCGGAATGGACGCGGCAAGTCGTCGACCTCACCAGCTTCGCGGGGCAGACCGTACGGTTGAGAATCCGGGGCAATACGGACGGAGGGTTTTTCCTCGACGACTTGGCGATCGATGACATCTCGGTGTACGAGGGGATTCAGGAGGGAGGGCATCCCCCGCAACCCGGCGCCGCGGTCCTGGACATCAACACGTCGCGAAACCTGGCCGGCTTCCCCGTCGAGTCCCTCGCGAGCGGCATCTATTACGCGATCGTCGACCCCGGCGACAACGTGACGTTTCACTTCGAGGGCGAGCCGGGACAGGCCATCATCCTCTTCGAAGGACCGAAGAATATCGGCGCTCACGTCTTCCAGCTGATCGGAAATCAACAGTTGGACGTCGGCGGCCCCAACGACCCACTGACCGGCCTGCCCACCCAAATCAACGTTCTCGCTTCGGGAACGGACCCGGATCCTCTGAGCATGTTCTTCCAGATCGCCCCTGTCGGAGTGACGGATCTCGTCTTCTCCGTCCCGCTGGCGGTCTCCGGCCAGTCCTTCGTCTTCCAAAGCGCCATTTTCAACAGCGTCACGGCCGTTCGGCTGAGCAACGCGGTCCAGCTGGACATCAACTGAGGCGCGGCCGGGGCACTCCAAGCTCCCCGAACGGCCGCCTTCTTCGGCGAATTCCCGGCGAAGCCCCCGTCAACTCGTGCGTAGATGGCTCGAGGCCCGGACCTCCCGATCCCTGGCGATCCGGGGTAGGATTCGGCCTCTGAGGAGGATGCCGACCATGAATTCCAAGTCCGCGACGCTCGCCGTGCTTTGTGTTTCCTTACTTCTCCCGACCGTGCAGGGCCAGGAAGCTCGCGGGCTGGGCCCCGACTGGGCCGCCCGGGCCGCCCTGGCGGACCGCCTCGGTTCCGGCGTGGCGTGGGTCGTGAATGATCCCGTCCTCCTCGCCGAAGGGCGCAACCGAGCTGCGGTCAACGCCAGCCGTAAGGCCAACAAGGGTTTCGACCGGATTCAAGCGATGGACCGGGCCCTCGCCGAGTCCAAGTCCAAGAATCGTCCCGTTTTTTGGTTCATCCCCCGCATTCTGTCCGGGATGGGAGGCCGTCAGATGTATCGTCCGGCCTTGCCGGACCTCTACGCCCGAAGCGTGTTCTTCAGCGACCCGGAATGCGTCGATCTGCTCAATCGACGTTTCATTCCACTGCGACTCTTCTGCGACGCTCCGCTGGGGAAAAGGTTCGGCATCACCGCGCCCGATAAGGTCGAACCGGCCATCGTCATCATCGCGCCCGATGGCAAGGTGATCCGCATGATCGACCGCATTCGCAGCTTCAATGCCACCTGGCTGGAGCAGGTGCTTCGCGAGGAAGCCCAGGATTTCGATGCGCCCTCGGCCGCCTTGATGGTGGCCAAGAAGCGATTCGGCGCCAAGGACATCGACGCGATCCCGTGGATCGAAGCTCATTTGAGGGATGGGCTCCTCGAGAAGACCGTCAAGATGGTCCGAGCGCTCCGCGGCGTCGACGCCATCGACACCGCCAGAGCGCAGATCTTGGCCGCCAAGGCTCACCGCCGCATGGGAAGGGTCGACGACGCCCTCGACGACTTGGGCCTGGCGGACAAAGCGTTGGAGAAGGCGAAGAATGACCGCAAACGAGGACTCACCGTCAGAGGCGTGCGAGGCGAAGTCGCAGCGGAACGCGGACGAATCCAGCTTCTGACTCGTCGCATCCAAAAGGCGCGGAGAAGCCTGATGTCCGTCTCCACGCGGTCGCCGGCACGGGCCAAGGCGCGCTATCTCTTGGGGCTCTTGGAGTACTTCGACGGTCGTGAACCCATGGCCGTCCGGGCCTTTCAGGAAGCTGCTCTCGCGGGGGAGGAGGACCCTTGGGCCTGGAAGGCGGCCGTCAATCTCGTCGATGGACTGGACCGGACGCCTCTCGGCCCGGCGCTCCACGGCTTTGAGGACCCCTTTGCCCCCATCAAGGGTCAACGTGCTTCCACCGACACTTCGGTGCCCAGGACCCCCGGCGAAGCCAGGGATCTCGCGCGCACCGGCCTCGAGTTCCTGCTGCGCATGCAGCGCGCGAACGGGTCGTGGTCCGATTCCCGATACGCCTACTGGGGCACGATCGACCTCACTCCCAACGTCTGGATGGCTGCGACGGCCCTCTCGTGCGCCGCGCTGTTGGAGTGGAAGGACCTGGACCCCGAGAGAGTCGAAGCGGCCCTGGAGCGGGGAGAGGCCTACCTTTTCGACGACCGCAATGTGTCCGAGGGCGCCAACGAGGAGATCTACGCCCAGGGCTACAGACTGCTCTACCTGTGCCGCAAGTTCGACCTCGTACGCACAACGCGTCAAAGAAAAGCTCTCGTCGGAAGGATGGACGCCATCGTCGCCCGTCTCGACCAACTCCAGAGTCCGGAGGGCTCGAAGGCGGTCGGCAACTTTGCCCACGAGTATCCCAACGCGTTCTGCACGGCCTCGGTCATGAACTCGCTTCACCTCGCGAAGGAGAGGGGCGCCAAGGTGCCACAGCGCATGATGTTCCGCGGCGCGGAAGCCCTCCTTGCGTCCCGCTCACCGGACGGCTCGTTTTCCTACTCGGCCGGACGACGCGTCAGCACCGATCCCAAGCTCGCCGCCGAGCGCCTCAAGAATTCCGTGGCTCGTTCCCCCATCTGCGAGGCGGCCATCCTTTGGTCGAAGAACCCGGCCGGCGACGTCAACAAAATCGAGGCCGCCCTCGACAACTTCTGGAAGTACCTCCCCCGACTGGAGCGGATTCGCAAGTGCGACTTCCACACGGACGGCGAGTTGGGCGGATTCTTCTTCTGGCACGGCATTTTCCATACGACCGAAACGATCAAGACTCTGCCCTCTCAGGAACGACGGGCGCAGATGAAAAAGATGCTGAAGTTCCTCACGACGCTCGGAGAACTGGACGGCTCATTCATCGACAGCCATGAACTGGGCAAGAGTTATGGAACGGCCATGGGGCTTTTGTCCCTGAAGAACGCCATGGGCAAAGGAAAGCCCTGATCCACGGTGTCAGAGCGGAAGAGCTCGGGCCTCGAATCGGCCTCTTTCGTCCTGGACGACCTGGGCCAGAGCCACATCGACATCGTGGGTGAAGAACACGCGTCCTTCTCGCTGGATGAGATCTTCGAGGAGGGCGCGCTTCTCGTCGATGAGCAACTCGGGATAGCGGTCGTAGCCCATCGTGATGGGCAGGTGCATCCAGGGACGGCCTGGAATCAGATCGCCCGTGAAGACGATCGGCCCCTCGCCGTCGTCCAGTTCCGTCAACATCAAACCCGGCGTGTGCCCGTCGGAGAAGTGCAGCCGGTAGTCCTCCCCCAGGATCTTTGACCGCTCACCGTCCACGACTTCGAGCCGGCCCGAATCCTCGAGTAGCCCCGGCAACTCGGGAATGAAGGAGGCCCGATCCCTCACATGGGGGTGGCGAGCACGGTCGAGCGCCCTGCGTCCCACGACGAACCTCGCCCGCGGAAAAAGGAGGCGCGGGCCCGCCCCCTCCTCATAGCGAGACAAAAGGCCGCCCGCATGATCGAAGTGGAGGTGCGACAGTACGACGACGTCGATGTCCGCATCGTCGAGTCCCAGAGATTGGAGATTGTCGAGGAGGACATGCCCCGATTCCTCGACGCCGAACCGTTCACGAAGCGCGGGAGGAAAAAAGGCGCCGATGCCCGTCTCGAGGAGGACGTTGCGTCCCCCCTCCTCACGAATCAGGAGGGCGCGACTGGCGAGCGCGATCCGGTTGGAGTCGTCCGGCGCGCACCAGCGACTCCAAAGAGCTCGCGGCGCATTCCCGAACATGGCGCCACCGTCGAGGCGCTGAGAGTTTCCGAGCACGGGAGTCAGGGTGCACTGCATCGGACGCTCTCCGACTTCAGGGGATCACGATGAATTGCGGCCCCATGATGGACCGGATCTGCGTGGGAGAGTAGAGCGGATCCAACGTGAAAGCGAGGGCATAAGAACCGAACCCGCTGAGCCCCGGAAGGTTGGGAATGTTGAAGTAGGCCGTGGCCGGTCCCGCCTGGGGAACGATGCCGGAAGATGGGCCGAAGAAGAGATTCCCCGGCTGCACGACGATGTTCGCGAGGGGATCTCCCGGCCAGACGTTCAGGAATCGACCGTCGGCAAGCGCGATCGGAGGGCTCGTCGCATTCGTCAAGAGAATGCCGTAACCACGTCCCGCGTCACCGAGAGGCTCGAAGTGAATCTGATTCGTCGACCCGGGAGCCAAGGGCCCGACGGTTTGGAAGGAGGGCTGCACCACGGAGACCTCCTGATCCACCGCCAGGTTCTCGAGGACGCTCACCGAACCGTCCGGCCAACGGATCTCCAGGCTGTCCACCGTCGTGGCCGCCCCCAAGCCGAAGTGAAGACGGCGGTCTCCCTGGCAGAGGAAGCTTTCTCCGGAAAGGAGCTGGCGCCTGCGCGTGACGCCCGCCGCGCGGGCGATGACCACCGAGCCGATCGCGTCCCGGTTGCAAATCGTACCCTCCAGTTTCACTCTGAGCCAATGGCCTCCGCCGCCGAGATTCCGCGCGAGTTGCCCCCCGGATTGCCCGCTCGAAGAGAACAGATCCAGGTTGCCGTCGTCGTCGTAGTCGACGACAGCCAAACCATAGGAAGGTGGAAGGGCCGTCTGCACCCCACTCGCGAGGGACACTTCCACGAAGGGCGCCGTCGAACCGCTGCCGTGAAAGAGGCGGCCGAACTGATAGATGCAGTTGTAATAGAGGTCGAGGTTCCCGTCGTTGTCATAGTCGAAGAACTGCCCGCCCCACGCCCAGCCGCCCGTGATGCCGTAATTCTGGGCGACACCCCAGAACACTCCTCCCGAGCTCTGGAAGCTCTGCGTGGCTCCGTCCCACACGAGCAGATCGTGGTCGTTGATGTTCGAGATGAAGTAGTCCCAGTCGCCATCGTTGTGGAGATCGCCCACGGTGATGCACATCGATGCCAACTGATGCGAAGCCCCCACCGTGGGAGCGATGTCGACGAACGTTCCGTCGCCCTGGTTCCGAAAGATCACGTTCGTGCCCGTGTTGTCACGAGTGGCGAAGATGTCCTGCCATCCGTCCCGGTCCACATCACAAAACACGGCCGCATAGGAGGCGCCGGGAAGATCGACGCCGGCGGCGACGCTCACGTCCGTGAAAAAACCTCCGCCATCGTTGTGAAACAGACGATGGGTTGCGCCGCCGAAATTCCACTCGGAAACAAAAAGGTCGAGCCAGCCATCCCGGTCATAGTCGCCGAACGTGGCCGCGAGACCGAAGCCCAACCAGTCGACGCCCCGAGCGGCCGCCTCGTCGGTGAACTGTCCCGTGCCGTCATTGATGAACAGCATGCAGGGGCGGTTCCCGCCCTGACAGAGAAAAACGTCCTGATCGCCGTCGTTGTCGATGTCCGCCGCGACGCAGCCCTGATCCAGGCGAGACGCACCGCCGCCCGCCACGACGACCTGGGGTATGAATGTCCCATTGCCCTGGTTCAACCAGAGGTGAATGGGCGCACTCACCCCTTCCGGAGCGAAGAGATCCAGGTCGCCATCCCCGTCGAAATCCGCCCAGGCCGCGCCCCGATTGACTCCCAGAGACGGCGGCAGGGTGATCCCCGTGGCAAGGTTCACGTTCACGAACTGCGGAGGCGTCTGGGCCGGCAGCGCGGACTGGAGCGCGATCCATGCGAGGAAGGCGATTCGATAATTCATTGACATCAGTTCGATTTCCCCCAACCTGCTCAACGATCGTCGGTGGACGACCACCAATTCCGAGGAGTCATCACCGCATGGAGGTTTTCCCGGCAAAGAGTGAAGCAACGGGCACGATTGTAGTCCAGGATCAGCTCCTGAAAAGCCCTCCTCCCGGAGGAATCCCGGATTCTCTTTACCGAAGCGCCGGAAAAGCGTCCCCTTCCATGGAATCACGCCCCACCGGGCGACGCCCGACGACCGGAATCACGAGGAGGCCCGCCACGATGAAACTCTTCCCCTGCATTCTTCTCTTCGCACTCATTCTTGACGTGGGAGCCCCGGGACAGACACGTCCCATTCCCCATGACATCCGCAGCCTTCGGGGCGACGTCGGTACCTCCAGCGTTCCCGTCGCCTTGCCCCTCACCCGTTCGCTCCGAGCCTCCGGAGAGGATTGGAACCGATCGATGAACGGGCACCTGAACCCCGGAGACAGCGTGGACACCTCGCCCATCGTCGAATTCATGCTCGACACCGGCGCCACCCAGTCTTGGGACGAACAGGGCCATCAGCGTCGGATCAACGATGGCATCCTCTGGGTTCAAGGGCCGCCCGCTCTCCAAGAACGTGTCGATCGTCTTCTCGGTCCCCTGCTGGAACGGCGACGGCGCACTCTGAGGGCGACGCTCCGGTCCCTCGCCGAGATCGACGAGGCGGCGATCCCTGGAATCGTCCTCGAGCGCGGCGATGCCCAGACCCTTTCGGGCGAGGCCCCCATCACGATTTCGGTCGACCTTCGCACCGGCCGAACGACACGACTGGCGGCCCAACGCAGCCGCGCCTTGGTCGTGGACTATGATGTCGAGGTGGCCGAGAAGAGCGCGATCGCCGATCCTCGGGTGATTTCTTTCCCTGAAGGCATCGAGATGGACTTGACGGTTCGAGCGGCTCCCGACGGCAAGCTCTTTCTCGAATGGACGGCGCGAGCCTCCCTGGCGGAAGGCCCTCCCCCGTCGATGCAGACCCCCTACGGTCGACTGTCGCTCCCGCGATGCCAATCCCTCGTCACAGCCGGCTCGGCTTTGATCGTGAATGGAGGCGGAGTGGTCATGGGAAGCCGAACGGCTGGAGGCCCGTGGCTCCTCACCGTGGAGGGGCCAACGATCCAAGACACAGGGATCGAATGTGCCCCCCTCGTGACGCCCAGTCGCCGTCTGGCTCTGCCGGTCGAGGTCGGTATCGTTCCTTCTTCCGGGTCACACGAGGTGGATGACATGGACTCGGATTGCGAAAGCCTGATCGAATTCGATGACCTCACGGAAAACCTTCGTGGCGAGGACACGGACCTCGTGACGTGGGACGGCGCGGTATGGATTCAGAAGGATCCGGAGCGCCTCGCTTCCGGCCGCAAGTTCGTCGCGTCTCTCGTGCGGCGACTCGCCCGAACGGTCGGCGTCGAAGTCCGGTGGGGGCTCCTTTCCTCGGCGGAGGCGACCTCTGCCGACGCCGCGGGCCTGGCGGAGAAGTTGGATCACATCGGCCGCATCTCGGGCCGATTGGGCGACGATCTGCTTCTCCTCGCCGGAAAGGAGCAGAACTACGTCAAGGACTACGACGTGGAGATCGCCTCCGACGCCCAAATCGGTGACGTCGTCGTTGCGACGCTCTTCCAAGGGCTCGGCCTCAAGCTGCGCGCCGCCGCCGCCGGGAACGACCGGGTTCTCCTGACCGGCGACCTTTCCTTTCAGCTCGTCGAAGAGACGGACCGCGAGTTTCCGAGCGAGCAGCCGAAGATGGGTTCGGTGCAGACGCCAAGAACCCGTATGGTGACCGGCAATCCGCGGGCGTCCGTCACGCTGGGAGCCTGGCACGTGCTCCATGTGGGGAGTCTCGGCCCCGGAGCCCCGTCCTTCGTGGTCGTCGTCCGGGCCGGCCTCTGAGCCGAGCCGCGAGGTCTTGCGAGCCGTGGTCGCGCCCGTCATCATGTCGGGCGTGACCGCGGATCCACTGAAAGACATCGACGATCAGGGCCTCCTCGACGAGGTCTGGCGACGATTCGGCGCGAGTTGGTGCTCCTTCTCCAGCGGCGTGCGCTCGCCGGGCGAATGCCCCATCTGCCACGAGACCGTTCAGCTCACGCGCCACCATCTCGTCCCCCAGGCCGTTCGACGCGGCATGGAACGCGAAGTCAAGCGGCGCTACGTGAAGCTCTGTCGGCCCTGCCATGAGCTGGCGCACCGAGTTTGGGGGCCCGGCCACTCCTACTCGGGACCCAAAGAGCGGGAGGTCTTCGTCCGCGATCTCCAGATCCACCGAGACGGCGACCCCTCATCCCATTGAGCCCGGGGCGGAACGTCATTCCCAGATGGCGGTCTCGAAACGCCCGTCGGAGGTGGCGATCCCACGGAACATCCCAGGCGAATTGAAGACCGTGGCGATCTCACCGGTCCGCGAGACGGCAATCACTCCCCCATCCCCGGGGTTCAGCCTGTGAAAGACGACCTGACGGCAGGCGTCCTCGAGGCTCGCGCCGCCGAACTCCATCCGGGCCGCGATGCTCCGGGCCACGGTGTGTCGAATGAACTGCTCGCCCGTGCCCGTGCCCGAGACCGCACAGCTCCGATCGTCCGCATAGGTTCCAGCGCCGATGATCGGGCTGTCGCCGATGCGGCCGAACCGCTTGTCCGTGAGACCTCCCGTGGACGTCGCGGCCGCGAGATGCCCGGAGGCATCCAGGACGACGCATCCCACCGTACCCTTCGCCCCTTCGTCTCGGAGCCGTTTTTCGATCTGCCGGCGGCGCCTCGGCGTGTCGAACCAGGAGTTCGGAACCCGTTCCACGCCCACGGTGTCCGCAAAGCGCTCGGCCCCCACCCCACCGAAGAAAACATGGGGACTTTTCTCCATGACCCGGCGGGCCAGGGTGATGGGATGGCGTACCGTGGTCGCGCCGGTGACCGCTCCGCAGGCGAGGGTCCGACCGTCCATGATGGAAGCGTCCAGCTCGTGCTTCAGATCGTGGGTGAAGACGGCCCCCTTCCCCGCGTTGAAGTGAGGGTCGTCCTCGAGAAACCTCACGACCATCTCCGCCACATCGACGCCGTTCTCTCCCCGTTCCAGAGCACGGGCCCCCTTGCGCAGCGCTTGACGCAGCGAAGCGAGGTAACCCTCGCGGACCTGGTCGGGCATCGATTTCGAGATCACACCCGCTCCGGCATGGATGACGATCGCCCAGCGTTGGGCCGGCCGTTCCGCGACGGCCTCCTCGTTGCCGGGGTCCGAAGACACGCAGGACGCTGCAAGTCCGAACAGAAGAACGAGTGCGGTGATTCTCGGCATGGCGCTCCCTTTCGAAGCGTCATCCTATCACGGCTCCTCGTCGTCCACGGGAGGCTCAGGCCAGAGATTCTCGGGCAGCGCGACGGCCGCTGACACTTCGTCCAGGAGTTCTCGCAGGACGGCCAGGGGCAGGGGGCTCCCATCGAGGATCTCTTCCAGCCGCGCCCCGGCATCGTCTCCGAAAAGGCGTTCCAAATCCCGCGTGTCGACGTCCGCCACGAGAGCCGAGAGAGCCAAGAGGAGGTCGTCTCGGCCGAGCTTGGCGAAGGGGTCGATCGTCACCAGAGGCGACCCGTCTCCGTAGGCGGCCAAGAGCGCTGCCACGGCCGCTCCGACGGGCTCATTCATCCCGAGATCACCCGCCCGCAGCCGCGCATCCAGCCCGGTCAGGGCCTGCACGCACAACGCACGGGACGGATCGACCTCACGGGTCAGATGCCAGGCCAGATCGAAGACCGGCGAGAGAACCCGCTCGACGACCAGGTAACGAGCCTCCTCGTCCCCTTCCAGGGCTCGATCGATCAGGCTCGGGTACTTCTTCGACATCGCTCCCTCCGATCGGCCCCTTGTTCGTGGGGGGCTTCCGCTATAATCCCGCCGTTCCGCTCCACGTCAACGAGGCCGGGCGAGGCGTCCATGCTCTTCAATTCCGTCGACTTCCTGGTGTTTTTCGCCAGCGTGTTCCTGCTCTTCTACGTCATTCCCAAGACATGGCAATGGGGGCTGCTTCTGGCGGCGAGCTGGTATTTCTACGCGGCGTGGAAATGGCCCTTCATCTTCCTTCTGCTCACGTCGACCCTCGTGGACTATTTTGCGGGACTCGGCATTGCCGCGACGGAGAGTCGCCGAAGAAAGCGGCTTTTTCTCGCGCTGAGTCTCTTCGTCAATCTGGGCCTGCTCTTCTACTTCAAGTATGCCGGTTTCTTCACCGACGTCGCGAGGCAGATGGTGGCGGACGACGAGATCTCCCGGATCATCCCCAACCTCAACCCGTTGTTGCCCGTGGGGATCTCCTTCTACACGTTTCAGACTCTTGGCTACACGATCGACGTCTACCGGGGCGTCCTCGCGCCGCAACGTCATTTCGGGAAGTTCGCACTGTATGTCGCCTACTTCCCACAACTCGTCGCCGGCCCGATCGAACGCGCCCAGTCCCTCATACCCCAGCTCGATCGCAAAGTCAGTTTCGACTACGACCGAGTGGTGAGCGGGGCTCGCATGGCCGCGGCCGGTCTCTTCAAGAAAGTCGTGATCGCCGACAACCTGGGCGTTCTCGTCGACCGCATCTACGACCATCCGCAGGGGCACCAAGGCCTCCCCCTGGTCATCGCGACGGTGGCCTTCACCTATCAACTCTTCTGCGACTTCTCCGGCTATTCGGACATGGCCGTGGGATTGGCCCGCATGCTGGGGGTCGATCTCATTCGCAATTTCGACCGCCCGTTCTTCACGAAGAATCTCTCCCACTTCTGGCGGCGTTGCCATACGTCCCTGGGCCTGTGGTTTCGCGAGTACATCTATATTCCTCTGGGGGGCAACCGGCGCGGCCCCTTCGTCTATTATCGGAACATCTTCATCGTTTTCGTGCTCAGCGGTTTCTGGCACGGCGCGAGTTGGAACTACCTGGCCTGGGGCGCCTCGCAGGCCGTCTTCTTCATCCTCGGCTCGCTCACGCTGCCCTTGCGTGACGCCCTCGTGGATTTCACGGGCCTCGGCCGCGTCCCTCGCCTCCTGGCCGGACTCCAGCACCTGAAGGTCTTTTTCCTGTACACGGTGAGTATGGTGTTCTTCCGGGCGGCGACTCTGGGCGACGCCGGGTATGTGTTCACCCATCTCCACCAAGGATTGAGACAGGACCTCTTCGACGGGGGAGCTTGGTGGAGCGTCTTGTCGCTGTCGGGCAACGCCGGGAAAATCATCGTGGTGGGAGGATTCATCCTCATCATGGAGATCATTCACGGCTTCGCGGATCGCTTCCCGACGGATCGCACCGTCGCTCGCCTGCCTGGGCTCGTCCGCTGGACGATCTACCTGGCGCTCATCTATGGGATGTTGCTTTTCGGCGAATTCTCCGGACACCAGTTCATCTACTTCCAGTTTTGACCATGACCAAGTTGCTCGGCAAATCCCTTCTCCTCTTTTTGCTCACGGCCGTGCCGTTCGCGTTGTACATTCGGGAGAATCCCAATCTCTTCACCGTCGGCTCCGAGGGTATGCTTCGCGCCCAGAAGGAATGGTTGGAGGGGTACAGGAACGAGGAACGGATCGACTTCGTCGCCATCGGCGATTCCACGGTCGCCGCGGCCATCCAGCCCGGACTCCAGCGGTTTCGGTGCCTGGCAACCCCGGCGGCGACTTCGATCGAGAGTTACTTCCAGTTGAAGCGATTTCTCGATCGGGGAGCCAAGCCCTTCTCGATCACGTTTGGGACCTATAACCACCGCGACCGCTACCGAAGCCTCTTCTGGGAGCTGTATGTCCACCTCGGCTTCTATGAGTCGAGCGACCTGGACAGGATCGCCGCCGACGCCCGAGAGGTGAACGACTGGCCCATGCTCGACGGTGCGCGTGGGACGCGAGCCGCTCTCGAGTTCGCGTGGAGACGCCATGCGTTTTCAGTCGGGTTCTTCCCCTATTTCGTGAACGAGCTTCAGGCCCAGGTATGGAGATGGCGAAACCGGCGGTGGACCAATACCCTGATCTATCGCCAGGTCATCAACCGGCAAGGCCTACTCGTCCTCCCGGACCGCGAGGACCGCGCTCCCGGCGAACCAGTGAACAATCTGGGCGTCGCGATGGGACTCGGCCGAGGTGAGCTCTTCGGCGAGGACGCATCCCTTCCCAGCCCTCTCCTCGACCTCTACACCCGGAAGTGCTTCGAGCTCGCGGAGGACAACGGCATTTTTCTGTTCGTCACACTGCCTCCCGTCTATGCTCCTGCACTGAACGGGGATGCGCGCCGCAGACGGACCGCCTACGTGGAGCATATGAGGCGGTTGACCCGGGACTTCAAGATGGTCCGTTTCCTGGAGATCCCCTTCGACGAGACGGACGCCGGCCTGTTCTGGGACACGCTTCATCTTTCGAAGCAGGGCGCGAAGAGATACTCCGCGGCCCTCCTGGAGGTCACGACGCAAACGCTGGGTCGCTGAGAGCCTTCCTCCCGGCGACCATCACGGCGGCAAAACGAGTCTGCAACCTCACGGGCGTCAGCGCGACGACCCCCGATCCGACCCGGAGGCCACCGCCTCCCGACACGACCTTCGGCGGGTACTGGGAGGCAAGCCGCTCCATGAGTTCGACCAGAGTCCGCGACCCGGCCGCGGCGACGGCGGCGGGCCCGAGGATGAAAAACGCCCCCACGACTCCGGGGGCGAGCCTTCGTTTGCGCAGCCGCAACGCGACCCGTCCCATCGAAAACCGGGGATTGACCTCGACCAGTTCTCTGAGGACGAGCCCCCCCTCCTCCGTTCGGTACACGTAGGCGTCGAAACTGACGGGTCCCTGGAGTCCGAGACGGGCAAGCCGACGCCCGACGACGGCTCCGACTCCGGCGAGGCGCTTCTCCCACTCCGCGGCCCTCCGGCGGATCGCCCGCCCTTCCTCGCTCGCGAGTCCGTCGCTCCAGATTCCCAAACTCGTACCGCGATACCGTCCTCGGGCGTCGGCGAAAAAGCGCGTGAGACCGTCCCAGCGGACGCGCCCGTCATCGAGGAGGGACAGGTGACCCGACACGTCGATCACGCGCTCGTGCCACGGTTCGACCACGAGCCGACCTTGGGAAGCGAGAATTCGCCTGGCAAATCCCCTCGCGGGCGGCTCGAGTCGCCCGCCGAAGACCCGGGTCATGCCTCGCCCGGCTTGGCCCAGATCCGCCTTGAGAACGACATCGTCGGCCCCGGCCTTCCTGAGGTCACGGACGGCTCCTTCCAACTCTTCCGCCCTCTCGATGACGCGGCCGGGGAGGATCTCGAGGTGGAACTCGGGGGACGTGTACGCCCAGCTCTTTCGAAAAGGAGCGCCCCAGGATGGGGACCAGAAGGCGGACGGCTCGCCCTTCAACCAGTCGCAGCGCGAAGCCAAAGAGAGCCAGCGCGGGCTCTTTCCCCAGGGGACGAAGCGGCCGAGAGGGCGCGCCTCGAGAGCGAACTCGATCCAAGACGGCTCCCGCCCCTCGACGACGACCCATTCGGGAAGAGGAAATCCGAGCTCGGCCAACCGCTCCAGATGGGTCGCGTCGGGGGGTTCGGAGACGAGGAGGACATCGTCCTGCGAGGCGAAGACCAAAGGAAGGAGTTCCAGGTCCTTGGCGACGGCGTCCGCGACGTCGGAGGAAACATCGCCGTGACCGACCAGATCCGCTTCGCAATCCGGATTGAAAAGGTAGACGTCCGGCCGCCGGCCGCGGCTTCCGGAAAGCGTGCGAAGACGGCGAATGTAGCTCTCATCGAGACCCACCTCGCGCCGGATGTCCGATGAGAAGGTCTGACCCTTGGCTCGGCGGGGCGCGAACCCCGGCGGCAGATGTCTCGTCCAGGCGTCGAACTCCTCGTCCTCTTCCTCCTTCCACTCTCGAAACCACCCAAGCCCTCGCCGCACATGACGCACTTCGTCGGCGAGCACACGGGTCAGCGTCGCGACCCCCTGCTCGTGTCCCAACGTCTGCATGACCCCCAGAAAGTGCCCGGCGAAATCCAGGTTGGCCTGCTCGAGTCCCAGATTCATCCCGCAGACGAAGCTCATGGGATCCGGCACGTCGCCCAGCAAGCGCCAGAAGCTCGACGTCCACGGGTAGGAGCCGTAGTCCCCGCCCACGGTCCGCAGGCATTCGAGGTAGAGACGCACGTGGTTTTGTTCTTCGACGAGGGTCGTCAACAGGTCCTTCCGAAAGGCTTCAGGCGCGTCGGCGAACCGATGGATGGCCAGGGCCAGCAACTCCACGGCGAGGAGTTCATGGTCGAGAAACCGATGAAACAGCCGGGCCAACGCGCCCTCGGATTCAAGGGCGCGCGCGTCCAGCACGGGAGGTGGAGTGTCCTCGAACCGAACGCCGGCAGGTCGAACGGGCCCGTCCAGCCGCAACCCTTTCCTGCGCCCCGACCACGAGAGCTCTCTGGGCGGAGGGCGCAGCTTCTCCTCCAGCGCCGAGGCAAAAAGGAGACGTTCAACGAAGTCCTGGACATCCATGGCCGCCCATCCTACCCCCTCCTTCACCCCAGCAAACCCACCCCTCCTCCGCCTGTTTTTCGTGAACCGCCGTACATTCTTGCGAGTTAGGAACGTCATAGGGG
>CAZLGG010000035.1:0-36139 GCA_964559135.1 uncultured Planctomycetia bacterium | reverse complement strand
CGACCAGTGCCGCGACCGGTCAGAGCCGCGACCGGCCAGAGCCGCGACCGTGAGGGAGCGGACGCCGCGGTGCAGTAGCCCGGCGTGCTCTCTCAAACATCCAGCCTCCTGCGTGGTACGGGTGCCTGAGCCCGCAGGCGTGCGGGCGAGATAATCACACCACCCTGCCTGATGATGCAAACGGTTGGAGAACGTCTACGCGCAAGCGCCCCTACGCTCGTCGAAATCACGCCGCATGGCCCGCTCGCTCACGGTCGCGGCGCTGATCTCCTCCGCCACCGCACGGCGCGCGGCATCGCGGTCAGCCCGGTTTCCGACCGAGGTGAAACGCGCGTCGGTCGTCGCCGGAAAGGGTCCGCCATGCATCATGGCCTCGTTGACCTCCACTCCTGTCGGAACACCGTCGAACACGAGCCTCCCGGCTTTCTCCTCGAGGATCGTCAACAAATCCCTCATCAACGGCAGGTCGCCCTCGTCACCGTGAATCGTCGCCGTCAGTTGGCCCGGAAGTCGACCGGCCAGCCGCAAGAATCCTTCGGAATCCTCCACTGTCACGATCCAGGACGACGGTCCGAAGACTTCCTCATCGCGCACGGGCGTGGCTGCCCAAGCTTCCAGAGAGGAGCGATAGAGGGCCGGCCGAACGGCACAGGACTCGGTCTCACCGGACGGCTCCAGGAGACACCGCACTCCCTCCGAATCCTGGAGAGCGGCCGTCGCCGCGAGAAAACGATCTCGGGAAGTCGGATTCAGCATCACGCCGCCCCCCTGCGTTGCGAGGGCTTGGACCAACGCGGCCACGAAGCGATCGCAGTCCTGCCCTTGTTGGACGGCGATGAGAGCGGGTCGTGTGCAGAACTGCCCAACGCCGAGAGAGATCGCGGCGGCCAGTTCTCCTGCTATCTCGGGTCCGCGGGCGCGGAGCCGCGTGGGCAAGACGAAGACGGGATTCTGACTGCCCATCTCCGCGAAGACCGGGATGGGAGTCGGTCTTTCCCGGGCCAGATCGCGGATGGCGAGTCCCGCGGCGGCGGAACCGGTGAAGGCGACGGCGGCAAGGAGAGGGTGCCGGACGAGTTCGCGGGCCACCTTGGGCGATGCGCCGTGGAGGAGACCGAAGACCCCCTCGGGGAGGCCGGACGCGTGAACGGCTCGAGCCACGGCTTCCCCCGTGAGTTCCGAAAGCCCCGGGTGGTGCGGGTGCGCCTTCACGATCACGGGACAGCCCGCGGCGAACGCGGAGGCCGTGTCTCCTCCCGCCACGGAAAACGCCAGCGGAAAGTTCCCGGCTCCAAAGACCGCGACGGGGCCCATGGGCCTCATGGCGAGCTCGAGGGCGGGACGGGGAATGGGGACGCGTCGGGGGTCTGCGGCGATCGAGTGCGACTCGATCAAGCGGCCGTCCTCGATATGCTGGGCGAAGAGCCGCAACTGTGCGGTCGTGCGGCCGAGTTCGCTGTGAAGTCTTGCCTCGGGGAGGCCGGTTTCCGCGGAGCCACGTTCCACGAGGTCGTCCTTTGCGCCTTCCAATTCCCGAGCCATGTTCTCGAGGAGTGCCGAACGCGACGCGAGGGGGCGTTTTTTCCACGCGAGATGGGCGGACCACGCCAACCGCAGGGCGCGATCGACATCGTCGGACGTTGCGTCGTGAAACACGGGCGCGAGGGTTTCGCCGGTGGTGGGGTCGAGCGCGGCAAAACCGGCGCCCGCAGAGGAGATTCTTTGGCTGCCCAGGATTTGGGCGCCGTGGAAAACGTGCTTCATGGCATCAGCTCCCCTCGCGTGCTCAGCGCGGCTTCGACGAGGGACTCGACCCGACGTGCCTGGGTGGGCGAGAGGGGACGTCGAGGGGGGCGGACCGCTGCGCTCTCTCCGAGCACGAGGGCTTCGACCTGCTTGATGAGCTGGACGAACTCCGGTTCGGTGTCGAGCCGAAGGAGAGGGAGGAACCAAGCGTAGAGGGCGCGGGTCGTTTCCGCCGATCTCGCTCGAGCGGCATGGAAAAGGGCGACGGACTCCTTCGGAAAGGCGTTGACCAGCCCCGCCACCCAGCCGCTTGCACCCGCATGGACTCCTTCGACGAGAACGTCGTCGAGCCCCACGAGGAGCGTCAGGCGATCGCCGAGTTCCGTGCTCAAGGCTGTCAGCCGTCGCACGTCGCCGCTCGAATCCTTCACGGCCTGGACGTTGGGATGGTCAGCGGCGATCTGCGCGACGATGTCGGGGGTGAGGTCCGCGCCGTAAGCGGCTGGATTGTTGTAGAGCATGCACGGCAAAGAGGTGGACGCGACGATCTCCCCGATGTGGAGCGTGACCTCTTCCACAGGGCCCCGGTGCAGGTACGGAGGAAGCACCATCAGCCCGCTTGCGCCCGACTCCGCGGCGGCCCGGGCCAAACGGACGGCCTCATCCGTGGACGCGGCTGCAATCCCGGGGACGATGGGAAGTCGCCCTTCCGCGTGCCGCACGCAGAGGGCCGTGAGATCCGTTTTTTCCTCGAAGGAGAGCGTGGTGCCCTCGCCGAGGGAACCTCCGGGAACGATCGCGTGGCAGCCGGCTTCCTCCAAACGGTCCAGTTTTTTGGCGACGGCCGTCTCGTCCACCGCTCCGGCCGGCGTGAATGGCGTCGTGATGGCGGGCAGGACACCTTCCCATTTCATGCGTCGTTGTCTCCTTCAGCACAGAGGATGTCGTTCAAAGTCGCCCACTCGGCGCCCGTCATCGGCGACAGGGGGGACCTGGGTCTGGAACCGTCGGATGGGCCTCGCAAGAATTCGAGGATCGGCCCGCAGACGCGGCCCTGGCAGGGCCCCATGCCCACGCGACCGAGGATGCGAGCTTCGCGGGTTCCCCAGTCAGGGGCCAGATCTTCGAAACTTGTCCCTTCGCACCGGCAGATGATGGTGTCCGGAGTCGCGAGACAGCGCAACTCGGGGCGCAGGCGAAACGCGGCGGCCAACCGATCTTGGAAGCGTCGTCCTCGGCGGAGTCGGCCTTTCCAGACGGGCGAAGGAACCGCACCGGCCGCCGCGGCTCCGGCGGCGCGACCTTCCCCGAGCGCCGCGTTTTTTCCGGCGATCCCCGTGATCTCTCCGGCTGCGAAGACCCCGGCGAGGCTCGTCCGCTGGGCGGCATCCACGAGGATCGCTCCGTTGGAAGCTTCGGCGCCCATCAGGCGTCCGAGGCGACTTTCCGGCACGAGGCCGTAGGCGCACGCCAAGGCGTCGACCCGCTCGCGAATCACTCCCTTTCGCGTGCGTATGCGGACCCCCTCGATGTGCTCTTCGCCGAAGGCTTCGACGCACCATGCCCCACTCCGAAGTCGAAAGGCTGCGCGACGATGCCGGAGGAGGTCCTTCAGGCCCCCCTCACGGGTGAGAGTGTGGACCGCGAAACGGACGAGACGGTTCCACGGGGCCTGTTCGAAGGGGCCGATGACTTCGGCACCTCGTTCGAGGAGCAACTGGGTGACGGCGAGAAGCAGTGGCCCGGAACCGGCGATCGCGACGCGTCGGCCCGAGAGGTCCAGCCCGCCCTTGAGGTGGGCTTGGAGACCTCCCACTCCGAAGACCCCGGGAAGGGTCCAGCCAGGGAACGGCAAGAAGAGCTCGCGGGCTCCCGTGGCGAGAATGACGCTGCGACCGGAGAAGACTTCGAGACCGCGCGGCGTGCGCACGACGAGTCGTCGGTCGCGGAGAGGAAGGAGGACTTCCGCGTTCAGATGGACATGAACGCCGTGCCCGTACACATCCCCGATCAGCTCCCGCGCCGGGGAAGCGCCGACATCCTCATCCCGCCAGACCTGGCCTCCGAGTGCCGGGCGAGCATCGATGAGACCCACGCGGCACCCCTGTTGCGCGGCTTCGAAGGCGGCTTGTAGGCCCGCGGGCCCGCCGCCCACGACGAGCACATCGTAGGGAGCGCGGAATTGCGGGGGCCGGATCGCATCCGGACGGCTCCCGGCCCCTGGCCGACACGTTCGTCGGCAGCGGCCGTCGTCATCCGGGAGGAGACAGGAAAAGCAGCTTCCCATCCCGCAAAGCGGACCGGTGGGGCGCCCTCGCACGTCTCTCCACGGCCACGGCGCGGCCGAGTTCATGAGACGGACGGCTTCAGAGGGCTTCGAGCCCGGTGGATTCGAGGGGTCAATCATGGCTCGATCCTCCCGAGGCGCGCCCAGGGAGAAAGGGAGTCCAGTCCATCACGAGGTCGCGGCCGATGATGTGATCGCAGATCAGTCGCGCGGTCCCCAGGCTCTGCGTGATGCCCAGTCCTTCGTGCCCCGTCGCGAGCAGGAGCGTCGGGTCGTGGGGATGGGGGCCTATGAGCGGCAGGTGGTCCGCCGTGGCCGGGCGGAATCCGCTCCAGCATCTCACCCACGGGAGTTGGGCGAGGAACGGCAGGAATCGGACGGCCCGCTTCATCATCCGTGAGACGCGTTCCGGGTCCACCCGTCGTGTCGAGTCGGATAGGGATCGCGAGGAACCGACCAGTGTCTGCCCTCCGGGGCGAGGCTGAGCATTGAAGGCCACGGAGTCTCCGGCGGAGGCATGAGCGCTCCGCATATAGCCCAACTCCACCAGTTGGTGATTCACGGAGAAAGGGCTTCGCCACGTGATTCCCAGCTCTCCCTTCTTCGGGACGACTCGAACGTCCGGCGACAGCTTCGCGAGAAGGCCCGAACTCTCCCAACCCGCCGCGATGACGATATGGCGGGAGTGGATCGTTTCGCCCCGAGCGAGTCGAACCTCGCCATCTCCCACCCGCGAGACCGTGGCGTCGAGATCGAGTCGTGCGCCGTGGTGTTCCGCGTCCTCGAGCAGTTGCCGGGCAGCGGCCGGTGGATACACGACGGCGTCGTTCGGGACGAGGAGGCCCCCCGCGAGGTTCTCGGCGAGGAGTGGCTCGATGCGTCGCAATTCGGCGGTCGTGACGAGGTTGGAGACGACGCCCCCCTCGGCGAGGGCCGATTGCTTGGCCCGCGCCGCGGCAAGATCTTGGTCGTTCTCCGCGACCCACAGCGTCCCCGTGGGATTCCATTGGACGGTTTCGCCCCATTTCTTTCGGCGCCACAGCTCGAGAGACAGGCGACAGAGTTCCAGTTGCCCAGGGGGGCCGTCCAAGGCGACCAGGTGTCCCATCCCTCGTCCCGTCGCACCCGTGAGGCCGCGATCGCGATCGAGGATGAGGACGGTGTGGTCCGTGCGTGCGAGCGCTTCGGCGATCGCCGACCCGACGATGCCGGCCCCCACGATGACGACATCCCATGTGGATGGATTCACGGCGTCTTCCGCGGCATCACGCCGTCCAGCCCTCGCGAAGAGGGTCCTCCGCGTCGAAAAGGAGCGTGGACTCCGCAGTGACCCAAGCCCGTCCGAGGATCGTCGGTTTCACTCCACCGCCGTCGAATTCGAAAGTCCCCCGAAATAGTCCGCCGGTCAGACTCTGCTGCGTCCAGATTTCTCCGGGAGCAAGCACGCCGTCGGCAGCCAGGCACGCCAACTTCGCGCTTGTTCCGGTGCCGCAAGGGGAGCGATCCCAGGCGCCTCCGGGGCAGAGCACGAAGTTGCGGGTGACTCGTGGGGCCATGGGAGCGTACAGCTCGATGTGGTCGATGACGGCGCCGTCTTCACCGTAGGCTCCGGCTTGCTCCAAGCTGTCCTGGATGTCTCGGCAAAGCGCAAGGAGATCGGTAAGGCGAGAGAGTCGCAGCTCTTCCTTGGGTCGTTCGACGAGGAAGAACCAATTCCCTCCCCAGGCAATGTCTCCCGTACAGGGCCCGTGGTCACGCGTCTGCACCGTGAGGCCCTTTTCGCAACGAAACGACGTCACGTTCTCGATGGCGATGGTCTCGTCGGAAAGGACTTCCGCTTGGATATCTCCGACGGGCGTCTCGATGCGGTGTCGCCCCGGACCGATCCGACCGAGATGCCGAAGGGTTCGAAGGACTCCCATGGCGCCATGCCCGCACATCCCCAGGTAGCCCTTGTTGTTGAAGAAAACGACTTGCGCCGTGGCATGTTCCGAGACCGGCGGCAAGAGGTACGCGCCGACGATCGCCTCATGACCTCTCGGCTCGAGGATGAGAGCGCGGCGCCATTCGTCGTGGCATCGAGCCAACTCGTCGCGGCGCTCCGCGGCGGTGTCGGCTTCCAGCTTCATCGGCGGGGCGATGACCACTCGGGTGGGTTCTCCCTCCGTGTGGGAGTCGATGACTTCTAAACGTTCCATGGTTACCTGTGCCCGGAGAGTATCAGGGATGGGGGCGCGGTCCCTTCTCCCTCAGGTGAATACCCCAAGAACGGAGTGTCGTCCAGTCGGGTACAATTTCCGAGGGCGTGGAGGAGATTGGCCTGATGAAGGACCAACTGGTAAGGCTCCAACAGGCGGTTCTGGCCTCGATCACAATGCGAGATACGCCTGAGAAGACTCTGAGTCTCTTGTGCCGTCTCGTCGAGGAGATCTCGCCGAAGAGCGTCGCGACCGTCATGCGCCTCGACTCCGACGAGAGGGTGCTCAATCTTGCGATCGGCCCATCCCTGACCCCCCGACAGCGCCAGTTTTTTCAAGCTCTCGAGCCGGGACCGAACAACGGTTCCTGTGGAGCCGCCGTTGTCTCGGGAAGGATGGAAGTCGTGTCCGACACGGAGACCGATTCCCGCTGGGACGGCCTTCGCTCGGTCGCCCGCGAACTCGGCATACGTTTCTGCTGGTCGATCCCCATCCTGGACCGCGAAAGAAGCATTCTCGGAACCTTCGCGGTGTCCGGGATGGCCGTGTGTTCTCCCAGCGTCGAACAGCGGCAGCTGCTGTCGATCGCGGCGGAGTTGGCCGGGCTCGTGATCGAGTTGGACCGCGTGGATTCGAGTGTGAAGAATCAATCGGCCCTCCTTCGCGCCATCGTCGAGAATACCGAGGATCCGATCTTCGCCAAGGATTTGGACGGGCGGTACACGTTCGCCAACCGAGCCCAGGCCGATGGGCGGGGGCTTACACCGGCGGAGATGGTGGGGTTGACGGATGACGATGTCTTCACGAAGGATGAGGCCCGATGGAATCGCGCCACGGATCTCGAGGTGATCCGTACGCGGGTGAAAGTCGTCCGCGAGCGGAGCTACGTCCAACGGCCTTCGGGCGAGATCGTTCACTTCTTCGTGCAGAAATACCCCTATCTCGACGAGAGCGGGGAGATCTGCGGCGTGATGGGAATCGCACGTGACGTCACCGAATTGCGCGAAGCAGAGCGGGCGGCCCAACGCTCGCGCCACCTGGAGAGCCTGGGGGTTCTTGCGGGAGGGGTCGCTCATGACTTCAACAATCTCATGATGACCGTTCTGGCCAATGCGGAACTGCTTCGCGACGGTGTACGAGACGATCGCCACCGGGATCAGGCCCTCGACGACATCCAGGTGTCCGCCAGGCGCGCCGCCGAGCTCACCGATCAGCTCCTCATGTTTGCCGGCAAGAGTCGCCCGGTTCATCGCGTCATGGATGTGGCCGCCACGGTGAGTCAAGCCATTCGCCTGGTAAGGACCGATGGGGACGCGATCACGTGGAACGAAGACGTCCAGGAAGGTCTACCGCCGGTCGAGGCCGATCCCGTGCAGATCCGCCAGGTCATTGTGAACCTTCTTCGGAATGCGAAGGAGGCCCTCGGCGTGCGGGGCGGCGGCGTGACCGTCGGGGCACGGCTCGAGAAGACGGCGAAGGAGGGCGAGGATGCGATTCTCATCATCGAGGTCCATGACGACGGTTGTGGAATCGACGAACAGGATCGCGACCGGGTCTTCGAGCCGTTCTTCAGCACGAAGGCAACCGGGAGGGGACTGGGGTTGGCGGCGGCACAAGGTATCGTCGCGGCGCACTGCGGGCGTTTGGAAGTGATCGAGAGTGGAACAGGAGGGACCCTCGTGCGGATCTCGCTCCCCGCTCGACGCGTCGCGCCTCCCAAGGTCCATCGATCTTCCCGGGCCATCGTGGGCAGCACTCCGAAGCGGGTTCTCGTGATCGAGGACGACGTCAGCGTCCTGCGAGTCGTGGAGCAGATTCTTGTACGTCGCGGTGTCGATGTGCTGACCGCGCACGAGGGAAGGGAAGGACTTCGAGTTCTGGAAGCCGAATTCGAAAACCTGGATGTGGTTCTCGTGGATCTGACGATGGAAGGGATGGACGGGGCGGCCTTCATGAAGGCCGCCCACGAGGAAGGCTTCCAGGTGCCCATCGTGGTGATGACTGGGCTCGGGGCGCCTGACGCCGATCGACATTTGGGGCCACTGAAGCCTCAGGCGATTCTCCGCAAGCCCTTTGACGGAGACGCTCTCGAGAGGACGCTGTGCGAAGCGGCGGCCGGAGGTGAAGGCTGAAGATCGCCTCCGGCCCATGGGATGGCGCTATCGAAGGGGCGAGTAGTCGAACTTCTGGCCGCCGATGGATGCTTCGAACATCACTCCCGCGGTCGGCATCGTGAAAACCGCCACTCCGTTTTCATAATCGGCCGTCGCGGCGGCCCCGGACCGAGCGGCGATCGCGGAAGCGTTTCCACTGAACTCCAAGCGGTTGTCGGTGAAGTCTCCAAACGCACCGTTGTCCTTGAAGAAGACGATCTCCCGGTATTCCTGTCCGCCCAACTGGAACCCCACCGTCACCTGCGAAAGCGTCGCCACCCCAACGAGCTTTCCACCCTTGTAGACCTGGCCCTCTCCGTGGGCTCCGCCGATCCCGACGGCGCCCTTGCCGACCGCCGGAAACACGACATAGCCGTAGGAGTCGTGAAAAAACCTCTCGATGCTCGGATCCGCGGCTTTGAACCTCCGGATGGCGTCTTTCGCTTCCACACCCAGAATTCTCGCGTCCGCGCTGTCCTGGCGAGCCAGGTCCTTGCTACTCGAGCACGAAGTGGGAATCCCGATCAGAGTCGCGACGATGAAGAGCAGACAGAATCTCGATGACATCAGGGGGCCTCCTTGTTCTCTCTCGACGGGGTCGGCGAGGGCATGACGATTGTCATCATGACTGGTTAAGCTGTGGACACATCTTGGACCTGCGCCAGCGTATGAGGCTCTCGAGCCGGGTGCAAGCGGCGTGAGTCCCAAGGGGGGAGGGAGGACTCGTGAAGGCTGCCGTGGGTCTCGTCTCCCGCTCTCGAGGAAGAAGGAATAAACGCCTTTGATTGACGCTGCCGCGAACCCGCTCCTCCTGTTGGCCGTCGTGCTCGTTGCGGGCTCCGCATTCGGGGCGCTGGCGAAACTGATCCGGCTACCCTCGGTCACAGGGCAGATTCTCGTGGGAATCGTCATCGGCCCCGCCATGGCCGGGCTCGTGGCAAGGGAGGACATCCATCATCTCCAGCCGTTGATCGATTTCGCGCTCGGGTTGATGGCCGTCTCCGTCGGGAGCCACCTCGTCTTCCCTCGCCTCCAGGTGGCATTCAGGCGTCTCCTCTATCTGCTTCTTTTCGAAGTGTCGGTGACACCGATTCTCGTCTTTTCAGGTGTCCGATTCCTCTCGAACGAGTCGTGGCAGTTGATCCTGTTGCTGGCGGCGATTTCGGTTTCGACGGCACCGGCGACGATTCTGGCGCTCGTAAAAGAGGCGCGCGCCAAGGGCGTGTTCGTCAAGACACTGGTCGTGGCAGTGGCTTTGAATAATCTGGCCTGCATTCTCCTTTTCGAATTGGCCCACGCCATCGCCCGGGCCAGCTTGATGGAGGAAAAGGGCTATGCCTTCGCCGAGGCCGTCATCGAACCGGCGAAGGAAGTCCTCTACGGCATTCTTCTGGGGTGTGGAATCGGACTTCTCCTGATCGGAGTGACCCGGAGGGTCGTGCGTACGGATCGTCTGACTGCACTTTCGATGATGTCCATACTCTTGACGGTCGGCCTGGCGGATGCGCTCCATGTCTCAGTCCTTCTCAGTTGTCTGTTTCTGGGAGTGACGCTCGCCAACCTTACTCCCGACAAGGAGGAGATCGGACACAAGGTCTTCGACAACTTCGAATACGCCATCTTCTCCGTCTTCTTCACTGTCGCGGGAATGGAACTCGATTTTGCTTACCTCGTCCCCGGAGGTCTTTTGGCGCTCGTGACGTTCATCCTCCGTTGTTCGGGGAAGATCACCGCGGCATGGCTCGGCATGAAGCTGGCTCATGCCACGGCGCGAGTGCGGCTCTGGCTGGGCCCGGCCCTCGTCCCCCAAGCCGGGCTTGCCGTGGGTCTCGTCCTCTTGGTCTCGGAGGACCCTGTCTTCGGAGAGATGCGATCTCTTTTTCTGGCGGTCGTCCTGACGTCGGTCCTCCTGGCTGAAATCGTGGGTCCGATCCTGACCAAGCTGGCGATCACGAAATCGGGGGATGGAGGGAAGGATCGGCCGCGGGTTCTGGACTTCCTCGCCGAAGAATGCATCACGACCGATCTTCAGGGACCGACGAAGGAGGCTGCGATTCGCCAGCTGTTGGACCTCGCACTTTCGGCCGGACGCGTCTCACTGGATCGGGAGGACCTCGTCACTCGCATTCTTGCTCGCGAAAGCGAAGCGTCCACCTGCCTCGGGATGGGGCTGGCCTTACCACATGCGCGCATCGCCGAAGGGGACGTTCTCATCGGCGCGATGGGGATCAATCACGACGGTTTCGACTGGGCGACTCCTGATGACCGTCCCATCCATTGCGTCGTCTTGCTCCTCACGCCTCGGAACATGCCCGAGCGCCATCTGGAGGTCCTGTCATCCCTCGTGGGGATCGTGGGAGGAGACCGAGCCATTCGTCAGCAGCTCTTCCATGCCAAGACTCCGGCGCACGTCTACGAATTGCTGCACGTCAACGAAGATGCCGAGGACTTCAACGCCTACTTGGATGAATGAGGGGGCCATGGCTCATCGGTCTTGGTCTCCCGCCAACTCCAACAACCCCTTCTCATCGATGATCGTCACGCCAAGGGCTTTTGCTTTTTTGAGTTTACTCCCGGGTTTCTCGCCGACCACGAGGTAGTCCGTGGCCCGGCTGATGCTGGACACCGGTTTTCCTCCGGCTCTTTTGATCAGATTCTGTGCATCTTTTCGTGTCATCCCCGAGAGGGTTCCCGTCAACACGAACGTCTTGCCCGCGAGTGGGCCGTCGCCCTTGGGGGCCGTCGCTCGGGCCTCGACGCCCGCGGACATAAGGGCGTCGATGACCTCGCGATGCTCCTCGGAACCGAAGTAGCCGACGATCGAGTGGGCCGCCTTTTCGCCGATGCCGTGGATGGCGGCAAGTTCGTCGACGCCCATCGAGTAGAGGTCCCTGATGTCCTTGATGCGACCGGCGACGAGTTCGGCCACGTGGGGTCCCACATGGCGAATGCCCAAGGCATAGATCAGGCGGGGCAACGTGGTCTTCTTCGAGGTTTCCAAGGCAGCAAGCAGATTGTCGGCGCTGAGGTCGCCCATGCGATCCAAGGAGAGAAGGTCATCCTTGGTGAGGGCGTAGAGCTCGGCGATCGTCCTGACCTTTCCTGTTTCGACGAGCTGATGGACGAGTTTCTCGCCCATGCCCTCGATGTCCATGCCGTCCTTCGAAACGAAGTGGAGGATGGCTCCTTCGAGTTGGGCCGGGCAATGTCGATTGGGACAGCGAATGATCACCTCGTTCTCATCTTTCTCGACGGCCGTCCTGCAGACGGGACAGTGAGTGGGAACGGGGATGGGGCGTTCGGTGCCCTTGCGCTCTCCGATCAACACCTTGACGACCTTGGGAATGACGTCGCCGGCTCTTTCGACGAGAACGCGATCCCCGAGGCGGACGTCGAGACGTTCGATTTCGTCCCAGTTGTGGAGACTGGCGGAACTGACCGTGACCCCACCGATCCGAACCGGCTCGAGAACGGCGACCGGAGTCAGCGCTCCCGTTCGACCGACGCTCACCTCGACGTCGAGGAGCCGCGTCGATGTCTGGCGTGGTTTGAACTTGCAGGCGATGGCCCATCGGGGCGATCGAGTCCGGATTCCGAGAGTGCGTCGGAGCTTGAAGTCGTTCACCTTGAGGACGGTTCCGTCGATCTCGTATGGAATCTTGTCGCGTTCCTCTTCGAGACGAGCATGGTGACGCACGGCCTCGTCAATGTCGTCGGTGAGGAGAATCCATGGCTCCGCGGTTTTCAGCCCCCAGGCCTTGAAGTGGGTGAGAAGCTCCCGCTGAGACGAGATCTCCGCTCCATCGATGCGGCCCGTGGCGTAGAAAAGAGCGTCGAGGGGACGGGATGCGGTGATCTTGCTGTCGAGTTGGCGCAGAGACCCTCCCGTGAAGTTTCTCGGGTTCGCGTATCGTCCTTCCTCCTCGGTTCGCTTGGCGTTGAATGCTTCGAAGAGGGACTTCTCCGTGTACGCCTCTCCCCGAATCTCGATGAGGCGGGGCACCGCGACATCCTCGGATCTCAAGCGCAGCGGCACGCTTCGAATCGTCTTCACGTTGTCCGTGATGTCCTCTCCTCGATAGCCATCTCCACGTGTCGCACCCAATGTCAACAGCCCGTCCTCGTAGGTGAGGCTGATGCCGATTCCATCGACCTTCGGCTCCATGACGTATTCGATGGTATTCCCGTCCAGCCCCAGGTCCTTCTTGATCCTCCGGTCGAAGTCCACGATGTCTTCGTCGGTGAGGGCGTTGGCCAGGGAAAGCATGGGCTCCAGATGCCGGACCTCTCGAAATCCGGAAGCGGGAGGAGCGCCGACCTTCTTGGTCGGAGAGTAGGGAGAGTCGAATTCGGGGTGCTCGGTCTCGAGACGCTCGAGTTCGCGAAAGAGGTCGTCGTATTCGGCGTCCGAGGCCCTCGGCTCGTCGAGGACGTAGTAGGCGTAGGAGAGTTCTTCGAGGCGCCGACGAAGTTCCTCGACTCTCTTTTTCACGTCCATCCATGATCTCCTTCGTCAGAGAATGAGCATCGCGTCGCCGTAGGAGAAGAATCGGTATCTCTCCTCCATGGCGTGGCGATAGGATTCCAGAACGAGTCGCCTCCCCGCGAACGCGGACACGAGGAGCAACAGGCTGCTCTTGGGGAGATGGAAATTCGTCACCAACCCGTCGACGGATCTTACGGGAAGCGGGGGGTGGATGAAGATGCCTGTCATTCCGCGCGACGGGACGACTCGCTGTTCGGACTCCGACCAAGCCGACTCCAGGCAACGAAGCGACGTGGTTCCCACGGCGATGACCCGCCGACCTTCCGCCCGCGCGGCGTTGATCTCTCGGGCGGCGTCCGTGGAGACCTCGAAGAACTCCTCGTGCATGGCGTGCTCGCGAATATCCTCGGTTTCAATGGGCTGGAATGTCCCCAAGCCCACATGCAGCAACACGCGAGCGATCCGAACGCCTTGCTCTTGCGCCGAGCGAAGGAGCTGTTTCGAAAAATGCAGTCCGGCCGTGGGAGCGGCCACCGCTCCGGGTTCGTCGCCGTACACCGTCTGGTACCGCTCTCGATCCAGGTCCGCGAATCGATCCGTGTCTCGGTCTCGTTTGATGTAGGGAGGCAAGGGCATCTTGCCTTTTGACTCGAGGTAGGCGCGGAGGGAACCCTTCGTTTCGCAGAGGCGCCATGCGCCTCTGCCATGGGATTCCAGAAGCTCGAGGGCAACCTTGCCGTCCCCGAGGAGGAGGGTTTCGCCCGGCCGCGGGCGACCGCGAGTCTTCACGAGGGAGCGCCAGACTCCTTCGGGCTCGGCGGCAAGGATCAGGAATTCGACCCTTCCTCCCGTGGCGCGTCGTGTGCCGAACACGCGCGCCGGGATGACCCTCGTGCGATTCAGGACCAAGACGTCTCCGGGGCGAAGGAACGAGAGAGCCTCCGAGAACGCGCTGTCTTCCCAGGAGCCCCGTGCGCGGTTCACGACCAGCAGGCGGGATGCTTCCCGTCGGGAGGCGGGCTCCTGGGCGATGAGTTCGTCCGGAAGTGTGAAGTCGTAGTCGGCGAGCGAGTAGGAGATCTCGGTCACCGCTTCGAACCTCGCCAGCCGTGAAGCTCGAGGTATTTTCGAGCGATGCTTCGGTCGCTCGCGGGGATGGCCACGAGCGCGGGTCCCTCGGGAACGGCTCGGACCGCGGTTCTTTCGCCCGAGGGGGCGGTGTCGCGCCCGGTCGTCGCCGTGGCACGGCCCGTGGCGCCCGCCGCTTGAAGAATGGCCAGGGCCAAGCGTTTCTTGCGCTCGAGTTTCAGGCGGCGGTTGCCGTCATCGCTTGGCCGCCCGAGCCCGAGTGCCGCGGCCAACCCGGCTCCGAGATCACCGCTCGTCGCCGAGGAGAGCGCTTCCCGGGTCTTGGCATCGGATTCGGTCGCTGCGGCCTTCTCGAGAGCTTGGCGGAGGCGAGATCGGGCGGCTTCGTCCAGGTCCGCCCTTGCCATCTCGTGAAGCAAGTCGGAGGCCAAGTCGCGCGCCGCAGGTCGGTCCCCGCTTTCGAGGGCGCGGGCGAGAGCTTCCACGTCGTCGACGGAGAGCCGTTCGGGTGCGGATTCCTTGTCGAGAATCCTCCTCGCCGCATCGACGACCTCGTCCCGGCTCCGCGCGCGGCGCAGTTCCTCGGGAAGGATGCGGGACGCATCTTCTTCGGTAAGCCCCAAGGATTCCGCCGCCCGACGGAGCAACGCGGTGTGCCCGGTATCGACAGGCCGTCTCGTGGGAGCGGCCCACCAGCCTGCGCCGGCCACCACAGCCAACAGGACGAGGGCTGTGAGGATGGGGCTCTTTGGGGGAAGCGGCATCCGGCGGGGATCGTAGGCAACCGACCGCTGCGCGACTTGCTTCGCGACCAGGGAGCTCATGGGACTGGATCGCCACGGAAACAGCACCGAAATCAGGCGTTCCTCGTCGCCGGCGACGCGTCCCAACTCGCGAGCGCCATCCTCGGGTCGTGGGCGATCTTTCCAGAGCAGTCCCAAAAAGAGCGCCGCAGCGGAGACCAGGAGGACAGGGAGATGCCAGCGGAGCAATGTCGGAGACAGAGGGTGCGCGTGAGCGACGAGAAGTGGCGGGATGGCCAGGAGGAGCGCTCCACCGAGGATCGGGGGCGCGAGGACGAGAGCGCGCCCCAGGAGGAGACGTCGGCGAGCCGGTGCCGTGCGGGCGACGACAGCCTCGATCGTGCTCAGGGAAGCGGTTTGGTACACACCAAAAGCTCCATGGGCGTCGCGGGGTCCTCCGGCAGTTTGTCGCGGTCGGCGCTCCAGAGGAACTCGTCGCCGGCGCCTTCGTGGTCGCAGGAGATCACGGTCTGATAGGTGAAGTTCCAGGTGAGGGCGATGACCACGCGGGACTCGTCGGGCACGTAGAACTCCTCACCCGTGCGGAAATTGGATTCGAATGTGCTGCCCGAGAACACCCACTTGGGGTCCTTCATCGGCTTGCCCGTATGTCCGTTCAGAATGAATTCTTCCACCGGGATGGGTTTCTCGAGCCCTTTCCAGCGGAGGTAGAGCCAGAGCCTCGTGCCGGTGGGGCCGAGCCTTTTTTCAGGCTGCGCCGGTGCGCCCGGTCGCGCGCCCAAGGCGATCAGTGCGGCCCGCAACGCGCTGGGCTTGACGAAGAGTTCGAGCAAGGATTCGTAGAGCTGGCCCCCTTCAATTCCGGCCACGAGTTCGAGGGGACGATTGGGGCTCGACGTGGCAGCTTTCACGCGGCAACAGCCTTTGTCTTTCTCCAGGATGACTCCGTCCCTTTGAAGGGCTTCGGCCAAGGCCTTCGGCGAGTCCATCGGGTAAGCGTTGCCGGAATGCGCTTCGCCCTTGCCGATGCGGCGGAGAATGTTGCGTTGGACGGTCATGAAGCTGCGCTCGACGCTCTTTTGGAAGTCGTAGATCTCCGTGGCGACATCGTCGAGGTTGTTGGCGAGTCGAGAGATGTCGGCCTTCGTGACCCGTGATTTCTCGTCGCTCGTGCGGCTCGTCTCGATCGCGAAGGCGATCTCGGACAACTTGTTCTCGAGGGCTGTCATGCGCTTTTCGAGTCGGGCCGCCGAATCGTTCGGCTTGGCGGCAAGGGTGTCCAAGCGCTTGGGGATCCAAACGAGGATCGCCACGAGCGCGACGGCCAATTCCGCGGCCACGATGAGAAAACCGATACCCAGAGCTTTGCGTCCCATTCAGATCTCCTGCAAGGGTGGGATGATACGGCATCCGTGAACTTGGCACGACACCGTGGCCCGCATCTTCCAGCCCATGGGGGATAGGGAGAGAACGATGGCGCGGGCGTGGAGGTTCGATGGAAGGGATTTCGTGCCGCGGAGGCCGCGGTTTTCACTCATTCGGACGCCAGGACGGAGGCGATGACGGCGACGTCCACGATGTCATCGGCCGAGCACCCGCGGCTCAGATCCATGAAGGGCTTGGCAAGGCCCTGGATCAGGGGGCCCAGAGCCTTCGCTCCCGCCAATCTCTCCGTGATCTTGTAGGCGATATTCCCGGCATCGAGGTCCGGAAAAATGAACACGTTGGCCCGGCCCGCCACGGGGCAATCGGGCGCCTTGCGGGCCGCCACCTGGGGGTCCCAAGCGGCATCGAATTGGAGTTCACCGCCTGACTTCAGGTGAGGAGCCCGTTCCCGAAGGATGCGCAGGGCTTCCCGCATCTTGTCCACGCGGGGATGTTCGGCGGAGCCATGGGTCGAGAAGCTGAGCAGAGCCACCTTGGGTTCCTCGCCGGTGAGCCGCTCGTGGCTGGCCGCCGACGCCAGTGCGATCTCCGCCAACTGTTCGGCGTCGGGGTTCGGAACGACGCCGCAATCGGCGTAGGTCAGGACCCGGCGCTCCAACTCCATGAGGAAGAAACTCGAAACGATGCGGAAGGACGGTGCCACTCCGATGGCGCGGATTCCCGCACGGAGGACCGAGGACGTAGGGGACAGGGAGCCGGCGACTCCGGCGTCGCACCGCCCCTGACGAACCAGGAGAGCGCCCAAGAGGACCGGGTCCTCCAGTTCCCTCCGTGCGATCTTTGCTTCGACGCCCTTCGACGCCCGCAAGGAGAGCCAGATCTCGGCGCAATCCTCGCGGATCGCCTCCGCCGAGAGGACTTCTGTTCCCGGCGGCGCGGGCCGATCGTCGGGAGGCGAGATCAAAACCGGGATGGCCAGGCCCCGACGGGCCAACTCCTCGGCGGCTTCGAGGACACGCGCATCCTTGGATTCGGGGAGAACGATGCGGCGTGGCGAGGCGGCGGCCGTGTCACGAAGTCGCTCAAGAACGCTGCTCATCCCGCGTCGGGAATCCGCAATGCTTCGGGGACGTCCAGCTCCATGTAGAGTATCCCCAACCCGTGGGTCTTGCCCTGCGCATCGCTCTTCAGACTTTGCGAGCCGCCGCCGCCCAGAGAGTCGTGCAGGATGAAGTTCAGCGCGAGAAGATTCGGGGCTTCATACCGATCGACTGGGCCCCTGCAGATCTCGGAGAAGTGCTCCTTCACACGGGAGGTGGTCAACGTCTTTTCGAGGAACTCGTAGATCTCGGGCGTGAAGGCGACGACGCCCACGTTGCTGCCGGCGCCCTTGTCTCCGGAACGGGCGTACGCGAGGCGAGAAAGCGGTATGCGGGGCATGCTCAAGAAACCTCCTCGACGGTGACGCGGGTGCTGATCAGAGACTTGTCGATGAGAGCGGGCCAGTAGCCGATGACCTCCGTGGCCTTCGGGCGTCCCCCGGCGAATCCGGTCACCCCGGGGGGGCCGCTCGTCACCAGGGGGACGATTTCCATACCGAAGCGCTGAATCGCGGCGCGATCGTGCCCCTTGGCTCCGATCCTGAGGACGACCTCGGCGGGGTCCTCCGGCGCGGGGGCGATTCCGGCCAAGCAGACGTTCGTTCCCAGGATTTCGACCAATCGTTGGTCCTCGGGAATGTGACAGCCGTCCAACTCCAGGCGTTGGAAGACGATGCTCGCGCAGAGCCGGGCCTTCTCCACGGCATCCGGCCCGGAGATCACCAACTGCCCGGAGGCCTTGTAACCGTCTGCATAGGAGATGGACACCTTGTAGGTGGGCGTGGGCTCCCGGCCGCGAATCCCGCGGATGGATACCCGATCGGGGCCGGACTCCTCCAATTCGATGGAGGTGAAGTCGGCGATGACGTCCGGCGTGATGTAGTCGGTCGGGTCTCCCATCTCATAGACGAGCTGGGAGGTGACGGTCTGGCGATTGACCAGACCTCCTGTCCCGGCATGTTTTGTGACGACGAAGCTTCCGTCGGCGTGGGCTTCGATGACCGGGTATCCGATCCGGGCCAGGTCGGGGACCTCTCGCCATCCCGTGAAGTTGCCGCCCGTGCATTGGGCGCCGCATTCCACGATGTGCCCGGCCACCGTGGCCGCCGCCAGACGGTCGTAGTCATCCAGGCTCCACCCGAATTCATGGATCAAGGGGGCGACGACGAGGGAGGGGTCGGTGGCCCGACCCGTGATGACGATGTCGGCCCCGTCTTCGAGGGCCTCGACGATCGGGGCCGCCCCGATGTAGACATTGGCGCTGAGAACGCGGTCCACGACGGTTTTCAGGGCGTCGCCGGTGTCCATGTTGGTGAGTTCCTGGCCCGCCTGCATCAGACGAGGGAGGTCCTGAAGGATATCATCTCCTTCGACCACGCCGACGCGAACGCCCTTCATCCCCAGGTCGGCAAGCGTCGCCATGACGGCCTCGCGGCAACCGTGCGGATTGACTCCCCCGGCGTTCGCGATGATGCGGATGCCCTTCTCGCGGCACTGGGGCATGACGCGACGAATCATGGTCACGAAGTCGGTCGCATAACCCTTGCTCGGATCGCGGCCCTTGAGCTTCTGCATGATGCTCATCGTCACTTCGGCCAGGTAGTCGAGCGTGAGGTAGTCGAGGGGACCCTCGTTCACCAGCCGAACAGGGCCGAGGATGCTGTCGCCCCAGAAGCCCTGACCGTTCGCCACCAACACGGAATCAGGCATGCTTTTCTCCAAGCATGGTGTGAAGGAGTCCATCGTCGGAAGAACAAAAGCCGGGGGATTCTATCCCAAATCCCCTTCGTCCCCAGGGTGATCCGGTGTCGCGCCTCGCAGGGGGCCTTCGGTCAGTATGTGTTGCGCCACCGGGACGCCTCCGAGCAAATGGCGTTCGATGATTTCGTCCAGAACATCCGGCGTACACCGGCCGTACCAGGTTCCTTCGGGGTAGACCACCGCAATGGGCCCTTCCCGGCAGATCCGGAGACAGTCCGCCTTCGTTCGGAGAACGCCGCCCTTTCCGTCCAGCCCCAGATCCTTCAACTTTTTCTTGAGGTGCGCCCAGGCCCGTGCGCCTTCCTCGTAGGTGCAGCAGCGAGGGCGGGAGGCCACGCAACACAGGAAGATGTGGCGCCGCGCTTCACCGATCCCGAGTTCACCGGCGCGTTCCCGAAGGCGGGCGAAATCATCTGAGGGGCGTTCATTCATCGTCTGATACGATCCTTGCGATGGGCTTGACGCGTGGCGTCGCGGGCCGCTTCGTCGAGGGCCCGGAGGCGCTCTTGGATCCGTTTCTTTCCTACCGAGTCCTCATCGATCAAAGGCAACACTTCGAGGAGGCTCTCGAGGAGAGCTCGGTGGACGATCGCGTCGCGTGTCCCCGGAGCGGGCAGCGGGGCCGCGAAATCGATCTGGATCTCATCGAGGGCCGCCTTCGCGTCCGCCGCGGAGACAGTGCCTTCCCGCGTCTGCTCGCTGGTTTTCCAAAGACGTGCCAGAGGACTCTTGGCCGCAACGGCCTGAGCCACGGTGTCCGCGAGGTTGGGCTCCAACAGCGCGTAGTGGCGGGAGTGAAGGGCGCGAAGCAGGGAGGCCGCGGCCAATGCGGATTCCGGATCCCCGAGCTGGGAGAGAACACCGACGGTCACGATGATGGCGTCATTTCGCGGATCCAACCGCAGAGACTCCCATGTCGTCGCCGTCGCTTCCGACACGTGGCCCATCTGGAGCTGCGCGCTCGCGAGGTTGCGAAGGCAGGCGACGTCGTCGGGGGAGGCTTCGACGGCGCGCCTGGCATAGTCGAGAGCGACCTCTTTTTCTCCACGTTGGGCGGCGATGATGGAGAGGTTGGTCAGCGCCTCGTTTTCAGTGGGATCGATCTCGAGAACACGTTTGTACCAGACCTCGGCCTTCTTCGGGTGTTCGCGGTCCAATTCGATCGTGCCGAGTTTCAACATGAAGATCGGTTCCTTCCGATTCAAGGCGTGTGCCCGTTCGAAGGCCGTGGCCGCGGCTTCGATCCCCGCGCGCCCAATGCAGGAGCCCCAGATTGTAGTGAGCCTCCGCGTAGGACGGACGCAGTTCGAGGATTCGATCGAAAAGCGCCTGTGACTCGTCGAAGCGTTGGAGGGACCGGAACACGGACGCCAAGGAGTTCATGGCATAGATGAAGTTGCCGCGCAGTCGGATGGCCTTCTCCAAGGGGGCAAGAGCCTCCTCGTCCCGATGATCGGCAACGAGGGCGTTGCCGAGAGCGAGCCAGGCTTCGGGGTCCTTCGGCGCAAACCGTACCCCGCGTCGGGCTTCCTCGACGGCGAGAGTCGTATGCCCCTCCTCGAGTGATAGGGAGGACTTGGCCCACCAGGCCCGGCCGAAGTCCGGAACGTCGGCGAGGAGGTCATCAAAAGCCTTCGCGGAATCCTCTCGCCTGTTCGCGTCCGCCAGGGCGCTTGCCCGGTCCAGCCGGATGACGGGATCGTCCGGGGAGAGGGACAAAGCTTCCTCGGCCACGGCCAGGCCCTCATCGACCAGGCCCGCGCGGCGAAGATGCACGGAATAGCGACCCAACTGCACGGGACTGAGGGTCCCGATGAGGGATCGGGCGCGGCCGGCCAGGGCCAGGGCCGTGTGGTAGTCCTGGATGCGCGTGGCCTGTTCGGCGGCGGCCCAGCATGCCAGGTGATCCGTCGGGGAGGCTTCGATCTGGCGCTCCAGGACCCGCAGTGCGCGACGGGGTTGCCCCCTCGCGGACAGGACGAGAGCCGAAAACAGCTGTTGAAGTCGACCCCGCGCGGCCTCGGCGCCGTCGAGGATGCGCAGGAATGGGCCCGCACCGTCGATGCCGTCGAAGGTCTTGCGTGCCGCCTGCTCGTCGCCCGCCAACAGGGCGAGGTACGCGATGAACATGGCCGGCTCGATGCGCTCCGGAAACTCCTTCCTGAGAGGGTCGAGACGGGCCCGCGCCAGCGCGCCGCCCGGGTCGCTGTCACGATCGAGAGCGAGAGTTGCGGCGTCCTGGATGCGACTCAGGGCATCGAGTCGAGCGCTGAAGTCTTCCAGATCCGGATCGCGGGGAGCGAGTTGTCTCAGCTCGAGGAGGGCCGCGCGCGCGGCCGCGGGACGCCGGGCATCGAGACCTGCGACGACGGCCGTCCGGGCCTTGATGCGAAGCCGATCGAGTGTGGCCGCATCACGCAGCCGCGTGATGCCGAGGATCGTGAGGAGAGGGACGGCGACGACGCAGAGGACGATGAGGGCCGCTTGAGCCTTCCGTCGTCTGGCGAAGCGCCAGCAGCGCCCCACGGGACCGAGCCGACGGGCAGAGATGGGGCGAATGTCGAGAAAGGCTCGGAGATCTTCCGCCAGCGCCTCCGCCGACGCGTATCGTCGCTGGGGCTCCTTGGCGAGGGCCGTCTCCACGATCGTAGCCAGGTCCTTGGGAATGTCGCCGGCTGCGGCTCTCAAGGAGCGTGGCTCTCGGGAGAGGATGGCGCGATAGAGCCCCTCTCGGGTGGCGGCTTCGAAGGGGCGCTCGAGGGCCAGGAGTTCAAAGAGCATGACCCCCATCGACCAGACGTCGCTTTGGCGGTTGATGAGGCGGGCTTCTCCCCGAATCTGTTCGGGAGACATGTAGTAGGGAGTTCCGATGACATCCCCGGATTGAGTCAGGCCGCCGTCCTCGGCGCTGAGGTCTCGCGCCAATCCGAAGTCGAGGACGACGGGTTCTCCCTCCGGTGAGATCATCACGTTACCGGGCTTCAGATCGCGGTGGACGATGCCGTGTTCGTGGGCGTAGTGGAGTGCCCGGGCGATCGTTTCCACGAGCTCGACCGCTCTCCGAAAACGACTCGGGCCTCGTGACGACCTCCTCAGAGGCGTCGCGGAGGTACCGTTCTCTCGTAGTGTGTTCAGATGCTCCGCGACGCTGCGTCCGGGGACGTAACGCATCGCGATCCAGCACAAACCGTTCGATGTTCCGGTTCGGAGCACGCCGCAGAGATTCGGATGATCGAGACGAGAAGCCGCTTCGGCTTCCCGGTGAAATCGAGCGAGGAGGTCGGGCGACTGGCCTGCTCCGAAGGGGAGGACCTTGACGGCCACCCGTCGATGAAGGTGGACTTCTTCAGCCAGGTACACGACGCCCATGCCGCCGCGACCGAGTTCCCGGATCACCCGGAACCCTTCTCGGCGCAGAGCGTCATGAATGGAGCCAGGTCCCGTCGTTTCTTCCCCGGTCGGGGAGCCCGTGGCCTCCGAGAGGGGAGTGGAGCCGAGGACCAAGGTCTCGTCTGGGGTCGTCGCGTCCTCCGGGCTCGAAGCGGCTCCGGAATCGTCGCTCAGGGAGTCCTGTCCGTGGGTCATGGCGTAGCCGGCGGCATCCTGTCGAGTTCGATTCAGGACGCTTCGTCGTCCTCCGTCAATTCCCGGCTGCGTTCGTGGAGCGCCTGGCGGACGGCTTGCTCCGTCGTCTCGTCGAAGCACACGAGGTCCACCTCCTCGAAGAAATCGTTCTCCGACAGATAGTTCGTCACGGCGCGCACGGCCGTCCTCGCGGCGTGGTCCACAGGAAAACCGTACGCCCCGCAGCTGATGGCGGGGAAGGCGATCCGTCGGCACCCTTTCTTCGCCGCCTCCTCAAGGCTGCGGCGGTAGCATCGACCGAGCAGGCGGTGTTCATCGCTGGTGCCTCCGTGCCACACGGGCCCGACGGTGTGGATCACGAACTTGGCCGGAAGACTGTAGGCTTTCGTGGCCTTGGCATCCCCCGTGGGGCAGCCGCGCAGCTCCTTGCACTCTTGGAGCAACTCGGGGCCCGCGGCCTTGTGGATCGCTCCATCCACGCCGCCTCCGCCCATGAGGCTCTCGTTCGCTGCGTTGACGATGGCGTCTGCCGGGATCTTGGTGATGTCGCCACGGACGACGCGAATCGTGTCAATCACGGACATGGCATTCACTCCCCACTGTGACGAGGTCGTAGCGCGGCACGCAGGCTCGCTGCGCAGCGCTCCTCCATCATTGTAGTCGCAGTCGCGTCCCAGCGCATCCGGGAGGCTCCTCTCCACGGGCGGCCGTGCGTGAGGACGTGCGAGGCTCGGGCCGAATCCTCCGAAATCACGGCTTGACGTCCATCTCCACCGCATTCGTCAAGGACAAGGCCGATGGCAAGCTTGTGAAGAGGGCGGCTTGAAACGTCGTCCACGGGCCGGGAGGAAGCGGAGGGAGAGGCGCGGAGAAAACGGCCGTGCCGTTCGATGTCGTTCGGAAAAAGGAGTGGGGGGGGGTCGCAAGGGTCCCGTCCGCGACCAGGACGACTCCCGTGGGGAAAAGCGTCATCGGGTCGACGCCCATGCCTATATCGAACTGCCCCACGTTTTGAAAACCGGTCAGGGCCGGATGAAGTGGGCCGGCCAGAAGAAGGATCGACTGATTCGGTTCGCCGCCGAAGACGAAGTTCACTGTTTCTCCGACTGCGGCCGCGGTGAAATAGGGGCCATTCTCGCCGGAGGACACGGGGAACCCGTCGACGGTTTCCGCCCCGCTGATGTCCAGGGTGGCCAGACCCGACTGCGGGGCCTGCCCGGACCCCGGAACCCGGTCGAACAGGCGCACGTGGTCGAATGCGATGTCATGCCCCGTGCCCCCTCCGTCGGAAGACGCCGCGAAGCGCAGACGAATGACCTGTCCGGCGAACGCGCTCAGATCGACGACCTGGAAGCGCCAACCCGAGCCCAGGTGCCCCACGGGTCCGAAGACCTGCGGCGTGACGATTCCCCCCGGGTAGGTGAGAACGTCGATACTGAATTCGTTCTCCTGGAACCCCGGCCCGAATGCGCTCTCGCTCCAGAGGCGAAAGACCAACGTCGGCTGCGCGAGTCCCGTGAGGTCCAGGCACGGGCTGAGGAGACCGACCGAGGCGAAGTCGCCTTCGTCTTCGACGTAGGCGTAAAAACCGGTGCCCGGGGCATCGAAATCCCCCGTGGGGCCCGTGCCCGGAGTCGGCGTGACATTCGAGCGAAAGACCCAATCGGCTTGCGACCCCGAACCGTCGGTGACCTCCTGTTCCCAATTCGCCGGCGGAGTGGAGCTGCCTTCGATGGCGCCGAAGCCGTCGAAGTCTTCGATCCACGGAAAGGCGGCGATGGTGCTTCCGCCGCCGCTCGTGACGGTCTGGATCTGCTGGTCGTTGGCCGCATTTTGGTCGGACGCCCACGTGAGGGTCACCGCGACGACGTGGGAACCCGGACTGGCCAGGTCGATCGATGTGGCGAACGTGAAGGAGACCGTGTCGAGGGGATTCAGATCGGAGGCGAGGACGACGGACTCGGAAGCGGTTTGGGCGCCGCTGTCCACATCGAGCTGGATGGGAATGGTCGTCCCTGAGGGGACGACATTGCTCCCCACGTTCCTGAACGTCACGGAGACGGATTCCATCGTGGAGAGTGCATCGCAGGGATTGCCGCTGGACTGGGGGGTGTCGATGGACTCGAGAGAGAGGTCGTCGCCCGAGGGAGACACCTGGGTGTAGAGGATGCGGACAATCGGAACGAATTCGTCGTTGTTGAAATTGGACAGGGACGCTCCACACGAGGAGATGTGTCCGTAGCGATTTCCTCCGATGGTGCCGTGGGGGCCGCTGGCTCCGTCCATGGGGACGCCCCAGCCCGTTCCGCCGCCGCACTTCGAGATCTGGATGATGAAGTCGTTTCCGGTGGTCGGGTCATAGAGAAAAGAGCCGGTGATCCCCATGTCGATCCAGTCGGCGGTGATCTGTCCCACCGGTGAAACGGGGCCTCCGACCCAAGGACCCGTCCGAACCACGGAGCTGCTGAGGATGTTGTTGGCGAAGGTCGGGTCGTGAGATCCGGCCAGATAATCCGTCGAGGCTTCGATGAGCGTGACGTCCCAGGTCGGAAAGTTGAACGCTGCAACGGGTACGCCCGGAGCGAATGCTCGCACCTGAATCCCCGTGATCAGGATCGGGCCCGTGATTCCCGTGAACTGTGCGGAGTCATAGTGCCACTGCCACCGCTGATCGGCCGTCGTGTCCTGGGGAAAACTGGTCAGAGCGTTGCCGTCGACCGCGTCGAAGCCGGCCGGCAAGGTGACGGTCGACTGCGCGGTCGCGAAGCCCGCGAGGACTAGGACCAGGAACAAGATCGAAGAATGTCGTTTCACTGTCTCTCGACCCTCGAATGGGAACGCCGTTTCGTCGAGGGGAATCATAACCGGGTGAAGGGGGCGAAACGAAGGACCCACCGATTTGATGGGGCGAAAGACCCTTCTGCGGTTGTCCTCCTCCGAAGGATTCGTCGGAAATCGTGGATTGAACGAAGGATCGGCGCGGTTGCATGAGTATGAAAGGGGGAGGAGCGGCATCCGTTCCTCCCGGCCTCGACAGGATGACTCTACGCAAGGAGATCCGAAATGGTGAAACTCATCCCCCTGCTCGTCGTCGCGGGACTGGCATGGTCCGGAGCAAGTCGAACGGTTCCGAGGGATTTCGGGGCCCCCCCCGCCCCAGCCGTGCGCCCAGCGGCCTATGACATCGATCCTTTGCACACGACGGTGGTTTTCAGTTTGGGGCACATGGGAGTTTCTCGATTCTACGGCACGTTCACGAAGTCGACGGGGACCGTCGAATGGAGCGATGAGGATGTCGAGGGGTCGAAGGTCTCCTTCGTGACCGACGCCGCGAGTGTCGATACCCACGATGCCGGAAGGGACAAGCATGTCCGCGGACCTGATTTCTTGAATGTGGCTCGCTATCCCGACATCAAGTTCTCTTCGACGACGATCAAGAAGACCTCGAAGGGGATGTATGAGGTCATCGGTGAACTGACGCTCCACGGCGTGACGCACACTGTGAAGGCTTCGGTCGAGAAAGTGGGGGAGGGGCGCACGCGCATGGGAGAGCGGATCGGATTCGATGTGCGTTTCTCGATCAACCGCGCCGACTTCGGTATCAAGACCTATCCCGATCAGATGCTGGGACACGAAATGCGATTCATCGTCGGCGTCGAAGGCGTCAAGAAGAAGTAGGTCCCCCTCATGCCCGATGTCCTGGATGCCTTGAAATCCGCGGTGCGCGACGCGGTCGCCGGAACCACGGTTCAGGAAGTCGTCTTCGCATTTCTCGTCCCCGCCCTTCTCGCCTTCGGGATGCTTCGGAGCCTGCTCCCGGTTCGTCCTCGCTCCGAGGAGGATTTCGTCAGCGAATCCCCTGGAGAAGCACGGGCGTCGAGAGCCGCGTCGATCCTCAGCGCCGTCTTTCCCTTTCTCTTGGGAGCCGGCGTCGTCTTTGCCGTTGCGTTTCGTTCCCAGTGGCCGGATGTCCCCGATCCTCGGTTGGACGAGAGCTTCGTCTGGCCGCCCGACGATTGGCTGGCATGGTGGTCGCCGTTGCTTTTGATCGTCACCCCGGTGCTTGGGGTGTCGGTGGCTCGTCTCCGCTACGCCTGGATCGGCTGGTTTCTGGAGGGCGGTGTGGCCGCGGGGTTGATCGGGTCGATGGCGGCGCCCGTCGCGGGCGCTCGCTGGCCGTCGCTCGAAGGTCCGCACCGACTGTGGGTGTTGTTCGGGCTGTTTCTCCTGCACCGGCTGCACCTGGGCGTGCAGGCCCGTGGAGCGCGGGGAACCGGCTACCTGTTGGGGCTCTCGGGGTGCGCGGCGATCACGGGGCTGCTCCTGGGGGCTGCCGGCAGCGCGCTCATCGGGAAACTCATGTCCGCTTGGGCCGCGGTTTTGGGCGGATTGTTCGTCGGTGCGTGGCAAGGCCGTCTTCGGGCGTCGGCGAGAGGGATCGCGGCCGTCCACGCCTGGGTGACGGCGTTGGCCTACCTCTACGCATTTTCGTTTCTTTCGGATCTGCCCGTGCCGGCTCTCGCATTCCCACTCGGGGCTCCGGTGGCCCTTTGGCTGGGCGGCCGATCCGGGGGCAGATGGAAACGCCTGGGATGGGGCGCCGCGGGGGTGTTTCTCTGCTGGATCGCCACCCTGGGGGCGTTTGCCGCCTGAGGCTTCGAGACCGCGGCCGGAAGGCGACGGATCGGGATGCGGCGTCTCATCGCCGGGCACCTCTCTCCGTGCGAACATCACTGCGACGCTCGGCCGCAGGTGAACGGTTTGAACCGGAGTCCTTGCGCGCTGAGAATGGGCCTTCAACCACTACGGGGAACCCCTTCATGAATCGCCCTTTCCAGATCTCACTCGTCCTGCTTGCGTTCTCCACACTCACCTGGGGCCAGCTCCCCGACGGACCCACCTGGGGCCGGGGGAGCTTCCGGCCCGCCGGGCACAACGCCGTGTTCGCCACAGGAGACGGCTGCGCGCTCTGCCATTCCGCGTCCGACAACGCTTTGGCTCTCCGCAACGCCTTGGGGCGCGACGTCTCGCCCCACGGCCTTTGGAAGGGTTCCATGATGGCTCAGGCCTTCCGGGACCCCTATTACAGGGCTCAGGTGGAGCGAGAGACCGAACTCTATCCCGAGAAGAAAGAGGCGATCGAAGACACCTGTCTCAGATGCCATGCGCCCATGGCCCACCACAGTTTGCGGCTGGCGGGGCAGGGTGAGCGACTCACGATGTCCGCCGCCCATGGCGATCCTCTCGCGGAGGACGGCGTCTCGTGCACCGTCTGTCACCAAACCCGTCCGGACAACCTGGGCCGTGAGGAGAGCTTCGACGGCCGTTTGGACATCCGGGTCGGTCGGAGGATCTTTGGTCCGTTCCCGAAGCCGACGACGGGGCCCATGCGGATGCATTCGGCCTTCACTCCCGAGCAGGGGGCGCATATCCGACGAAGCGGCCTCTGCGGGGCCTGCCACACTCTCTCCACTCAGGCCGGCGAGGATCAACCCGTCTTTCACGAGCAGACGCCCTATCTCGAGTGGCGGAACAGCACCTTCGGGGGCCTCGACGAATCATCGAAGGGTCAGAAAAGCTGCCAGGAATGTCACATGCCGGAGGTCGGGGCTTCGCGTTTGGCCCACAATCCCGGTGGATTCGACTTCAATATTCGCGTTCGGCCCGGTTTGCGGGGACACGTTTTCGTGGGTCCGAACGCGTTCATGCTGGACGTGATTCGCGGAAATGCCGACGACTTGAAGGTCACGGCTCCTCTCGATTCTCTCCAAGCCTCCGCGACGGCCTCCCGTGCGCTCTTGCAGTATCGCACCGCCAGGTTGACCATGAGTCGTTTGGCGTCGAGGGACGGCTACGTGGAGTTCGATCTCCAGGTCACCAACCTGTCAGGTCACAAGTTCCCCACGGCCTATCCTTCCCGTCGCGCCATCTTGCAGGTGGAGGTGCGGCAGGGACGTGAGACGGTCTTCCTCTCGGGAGGATTCACCGAGGACGGGCGCATCTACGGAGTGGACAACGAAGGTGCGATTCCCCACTACGACGTGATCGATGACCCGTCGAAGGTGCAGGTGTACGAGGCCGTTCCGGTGGGCGCCGACGGCAAACCGACCACCTCACCGCTGGCGATGGTTCGATTCGCCAAGGACAATCGGATTCTTCCCCAGGGTTGGAGTTCTCGAGGCCCCCATGCCAAGGTCACGAAGCCGGTGGGTGTCGCCGGGGACGGTGATTTCACTGGAGGTTCGGACACGGTTCACTACCGGGCGAAGCTGGCTTCGGCGGATGCTCCCTGCCTCATCATCGCGCGTCTGCTCTACCAGTCGGTGCCGCCCCGTTGGGTCGACGCCCTCCGCAAGGGGAAGGGGGCGGCGGCGAAGGCCTTCGTGAAGATGTACGACCAAGCGGAGACCCTCCCGGAGCCCGTCGTGATGTTGATTCAAAGGTACGAGCCCTGAACACGTCCGCTTGACGATGGGAGGGGCGAGCCTTCCGGCCGGCCCCTTCGTCATCGCTCGGGGAACGCGCTCGGATGCAGGAGACGCTGGGTGATGCGGTTCTCGTCGTCGCAGACCACGACGCGGCTGACATGAGTCGGGAGAGCGTCGTCCTCGAGCCCTTCGAAGGCCACGATGATGAGTCGATGTCCGGGGGCCGTGAGGTGAGCGGCGGCGCCATTCACGCCGATCTCCCCGGAACCCGCCTTTCCAAGGATGACGTAGGTTTCGAAGCGGGCGCCGTTGTCGATGTCATAGACGTGGACGGATTCGTTGGGGTGGATTTGGACGGCTCGCAGGAGGTCCTCATCGATTGTGATGGACCCCACGTAGTTCAGATCGCATTGTGTGACTCGAGCCCGGTGTATTTTGGCTCGCATGAATTTGCGCATACCGTCCTGTCCTCGGAAAACCGGGAAATCGGGTCGTTCGACCCCAAATTCCCCGCAGAAAGGGGTTAACAATCCGCCGTCGGTCCGCCAAGGTATCCTCGGGCCGGTGGAAGGCCCCGGGGCCGCCGCACGCCAAGGAGGGCGACATGACCGAAAAGGTGCAAAAGCACAGGGTCGAGACCTATGCCGCGTCGAAACGTGACAGCTTTGAAGCTCTGCTGAAGGAGTTTGTCGAGATCCCCAGCGTCAGCATGGACCCGGCCCACCAGGCCGACGTGCTGCGCATGTCCGAAGCCAGCGTCCACACCCTGAATGCCATGGGTTTCAAGACGCGGGTGCTCCGGACACCGGGGAACCCCATCGTCTTTGCGGAGGCCAAGGTCTCGTCCAAGGCTCCGACCGTTCTCGTCTACAACCACATGGACGTCCAACCCGGCGGCGACCCGGACGAATGGAGAACCGATCCGTTCACGTTCGTGAGCAAGGGCGGCACGTACTGGGGCCGCGGGACCACGGACGACAAGGGCCCGGCGCTTGCCGCCGTGTTCGCCGCCCGCCATGCTCTCGATGCCGGTGTCGAAGTGAATATCAAGTTCCTCTGGGAACTCGAAGAGGAGATCGGCAGCCCGAGTTTCGAGGCCGGAATCAAGGCGGCTCAGAAGCACCTTTCGGCAGACGCGGTCGTCGTCTCGGACACGATCTGGATTTCCCGAGACAAGCCTGCGTGCCCTGCCGGACTGCGAGGCCTACAAGGATTCACCTTGACCCTGGAAACGGGGACGACGGACGAGCATTCCGGGACCACCGGAGGCGCCGCGCGCAACCCGGTGGGGGAGCTCTGTCAGCTCATTGCGCAGATGCACGACGCGCGGACCGGGAAGGTGAAGATTCCCGGGTTCTACGACGACGTTGCCAAGCCCACGCGTAAGGAACTTCAGGAATTCAAGGAATCCGGATTCTCCACGGAGAAGTTCAAACAGGATCACGGCTTCAAGAGTCTTCGCGTCGACGACGAGTTGGAGGTGATGAAGCGCATCTGGGCCATGCCGACCCTCGAGGTGCACGGGATCGTCGGCGGATACCAGGGGCCGGGGGTCAAAACGGTGGTTCCCCCTCGGGCGGAAGCGAAGATCTCGATGAGGCTCGTTCCCGCCCAGAAGCCTCGCAAGATCATCGCGGCGCTGAAGCGGTTCGTGAAGGACAAGAATCCCGATGTGCGCGTCGTCCCGGAGTCGACGTTGAATCCGTACAAGGGGGTCGCCGAGGGGCCTCTCGCGGACATGATCCGTCGATCGGTCCAGTTTGGCTTCGGCAAGGAACCCGTTTTCGTGCGTGAAGGCGGCTCCATCGGCGCCGTGCCGACGATGGCGAAAGTCTTGAAGACTCCGGTTCTTTTCCTGGGATTGTCTCTCCCGGAGCATGGCTATCATGCCCCCAATGAGAACTTCGACTGGGGTCAGGCCTACGGGGGCATCAAGGCCTTCGCCAAGTTCTTCGAGGAGATGGAGACGATCAAGCGGCGTCGCCGGAAAACCTGAGCCGTTCCGTTTCCAGAATCACGGGGAGGGATCGGCGTCTTCGCGGGTCTTTGCCGCGGCGAGCCATTCGGCGAAATCGCCGGCATGGGCGTGGGCGATGCACTCGCTCTTTCCATGGATGAACTGGAAATAGAAACGGACGGATTCCGGATCTTCCGGGTCGGTCCTGTGGCTGTTGGCGAAGACATCCTCGTAGACGAGACCGCATTCGGGACACAGGCGAAGGGCCTTCTTGACGGCTAGGAGAGCCTCGTTCTTCTTCGGAAGGGGCAGGTCGCTCATGCCGGCATGATGGCGGACCCGAGTCTTCAGTTCAAATCCTCGAAAATGTCGAAGAGAGTCGCGTGAGGGGCTATCCTCAGGTTCGCCGTCCACGGAGACCCGATGTCCATGACATTTTGCAAGTTTTTCCTCGTCCTCATCGGATTGACGTCCTTCGCGGTGATCGACTCCGTTTCCGCCCAGGATGAGCCCCATGCACCTCCTCCGGTCGTGGGGGACGTACTCGAGACGATCGATCTCCAGGATCTGGACGGAGCTCTTCAGTCCATCCCGACCCGTGCCAAGGGCCGCAAGCTGACGGCGGTCTGCTTCTTCGGCGTGGGCTGCCCCATTTCCAAACTCTACGCCCCCAAGTTGGAGGCCTTGGCCAAGGAGTTCGCCCCTCGCGGCGTGCAATTCCTGGGCGTGGATTCGAATCGGCAGGATGACATCGAGGACATCCGGGAGTTCGCGCGGCGAGGTGGGTTGGGGTTCCCGTTGATTCGAGACGAGGGGAATCGCTTGGCGGACAGATTGGGGGCCATCCGATGCACGGAGGTCTTCGTCGTGGACGTCGCGGGTCGACTCCGGTTTCACGGAGCGGTGGACGACCAGTACACACTCGAGAGCGGCATGGCTGCGGGCAAGGGGAAGGCCCATCCCGAAAAACTCTACCTGCGCGATGCCCTGAGCGCGCTCCTCGACGGACGCAAGCCTCCCGTCGCGACGACCGAGGCGCCCGGCTGCCACATCGGCCGATTCGAACGGACCGACCCCCACGCGAAGGTGACCTACTATCGCGACGTCGAACCCATTCTCCAGCGCCGTTGTCAGGAATGCCATCGACCGGGCGAGATCGGACCTTTCCCGCTCCTGACTTGGGAGGACGCGGCGGGGTGGGGGAAGATGATGGCGGAGGTGGTGGCGGAGAGGCGGATGCCTCCCTGGCAGGCGGATCCGAAATTCGGCCATTGGGCCAACGATCGGAGTCTGCGTCCGCGGGAGAAACGAACCCTTCTCGACTGGGTGGCCGCCGGCATGCCCGCGGGGAAGGTCGCAGAGCGTCCCCGCCCGCGAAGTTTCGCCAAGGGGTGGCGCATGGGGAAGCCGGATGTCGTTCTCGAGATGCCGGAACCCTTCACGGTCCCTGCCGACGGACAGATCCCCTATCACCACGTTCTGATCGATCCGGGATTCAAGGAGGATCGGTGGGTCTCGGGGATCGAAATCCGCCCCGGAGCCCGCGAGGTCGTTCATCACATCATGCTCTTTTTGATCGATCTGGAGCACCTGGATCCCCAGAGGTGGTATGAGGAGTTCGATGGGGGAAAAAACGGCTACTTTGCGTTGATGGTGCCGGGTGAGGCGCCGACGATTTTTCCGGAAGGCATGGCGAAACGGATTCCGGCGGGGCATCAGATCATCATGACCATCCATTACCAGCCCGTGGGACGAGTCACCACGGATCGAAGCCGGATCGGGCTACGTTTCGCGAAAAGCTCTCCCAGGTATCAGGTCTTCACGGAGGCGGCGTGCCAGGACGACCTGCTGATCGTCCCTCCGCACGCGAAGCGTCGCATTTTCTCGAGCTTCCGTTTCGAGCGGGACACCATGATCCTCAGCTTCACGCCGCACATGCATTACCGAGGTCGCGCCTTCGAGTATGAAGCCCACTATCCGAGTGAGGTGCATCTCGAGGGTGCGATCCGCCTGGAGGGCTTGCGAGCGGACGTCCGGCCTCGATTCAGTTTTGACGAAAAGACCGGGACGTTGCGCGGAATGGGCCACATCAGTCGATCGGTCCTCGAGATGCTGCTCGAGCGGGTCGACTCCGAGGCGGACAAGGAGGCTCTCCACCGGCTTCAGGCGGCGAGTCGCTCGGAGGTCCTGCTCAAGGTATCCAACTACGACTTCGGTTGGCAGAACACCTACATCCTTGCCGAGCCGAAGCTCATGCCGAAGGGGACTTTGTTGGTGTGCTTTGGGGACTTCGACAACACGACTGCAAACCCCTGGCTGACCAAAGAGATGGCCGCCCACGGAGTCCGGTGGGGATTGCAGAGCACGGACGAAATGATGATCGGGTACTTCGACGAGTACTTTCCCGACGGGACTCGAACGCCGCAACGCGCCCGGAAGCGCTGAGGCTCAGGGGTACTCGATCTCCAACGCCGCCGATGCCGCGAAGAAGCCGTTCATCGCCGTGGGTGTCACGGCGTAGGCCTGGACGCGTGCCGTGAATCCCGAGAGGCCCCCCGGGTAGGCAAACGTCAGCGTGAGCGCGCTGCCCGCCGGGGGAATGACGATCGAGCCGAAGGGCGTCGGCGCCGTTCCGTTCAGGATCAGCAGGGCAAGCGCCGGATCGATGTAGACCTCCGGGAACCCGGTGGGGCTCCCGGGGCCGGGGGTCCCCGTCGGGTAGACCTGTCCGACCAGGAGCGGCGGCGTGTTGGAAAGAGCGCCTCCCGGTGAGCTGATGGCCACCTGAATGGTGTCTCCCGGCATGGCCGTCTTCAAAGGTGTGCTGTCGGGCGCGCCGTTGACGCCCGTCTCGAGAAGCAGGTCTTCTCCGGAGCCTGGGAAGGGGTTCCCCACGGAAAGCGAATTCGTCGCCAGGACCTGGTTGTTGGACGTGGCGACCTCGCCCGCGGCGGGGTCGACGACCAGCGCCAACCAGTATGTTCCCGGGGCCAGATTCGACGGCAGGGTCGCGTTGATATTCAACGCTCCCAACGTGACCGACGAGAAGGCTGCGATCACTGGATCGCCGGCGTCGATGATCTGATCCGCGGAGATGCGCACGTTGTAGGTGAAGGGGGCGGTGATCGCGCAGCCCTGATTGCTCACGTTTCTCGTGACCTGAATCACGGAGCCCGGTGTTGCCGTGGCCGGTCCCGTGATGGAATTGGCCACGAGATCGGGCGCCCCGCCCGGAAGGACCTGGAGGGGGGATGAACTCGCGACCACATTGTTGCTCGTGTTGAATTCGCCGGGGGCGGGATCGACCACCAGTCCCAGGAAATAGAACCCGGGCGCCACGTTGTTGGGAAGCACGACGTTCAGGCTGACGACACCCAGGCCGCCCGGACTCGTGCTCATGACGGACTGGATCTGGAGATCGCTGGGGGAAATGAAGTTGTTCGTCGAAAGCCAGATCGAGTAACTCAACGTCCCCGTGAAAGGAATTCCCACGTTGGTGATGTCTCGCGTGATGCTCATGGTGCCTCCGCAGCTCACCGAAGGTGGGCCGAAGATGCTGTTGGCGGAGAGATCCGGCGACTGGGCCCGGGAGGTGGACGTCCAGGTCAGGACGAGCGCGATCAGCAAGATGGTGCGAACCATGGCGACTTCCCCTTTCGTTGGCTGGCCGCCATCATAGCCGGGATCGGTGGCCGCAACGAGAAGCAAGGAATTCCTCGGTGTCAGGGAATAGCCGCCGGACGGCGGGCGTTGGAGGTCAAACGGAGAACGCTCATGTGGCAGACACGGATTCGGCGGGTGCGGGAAGTCCTCGGAAGGATGAGTTGGGCGGGCCCCTTGGCGGCGCGTCTGACTCTGGGACTCATGTTCTACGGCACGGGAAGAGGGAAGATGGCCCATCCGCCCGTGGGTTTCTTCGAGGATCTGGGGATTCCGTTTCCCGTCTTCCACGCCCACTTCATCGCCTACTTGGAAACCGTGGGCGGGGCCGCGTTGGTTCTCGGCCTTGCGACCCGATTCTTCGCGGCCGGACTCGGAATCACCATGATCGTGGCTTTGGCCACGGCGGTGGCTCCGCGGACCGATTCCTTGCTGGACTTGGCGCGCGAGAGCGAATCGATTTACCTCGCCGTTTGTCTCTGGCTTTTCGTGGCCGGTGCGGGGAAGATGAGTTTGGACAGCGTCGTATGCCGGAAATGGGGTTCGGGCTGCGAGTGATGGGGCGCCGTGAGAATGGGAGGTCACACCGCAGTGGGTGATAGCTTCATCGAGGACAACGACGGACTGCCTCGTCTCGATGCCGAGCATGGAGCCGTTTCCGTCGCTCTCGAGTGCGGTTCCGTCTGGGGTGGTACACGGGATCTCGACGAGGACGTCCGCACCGGCGGGGTGACGGCCAGCGTCTATTCGGAATCCTACGAGGGCGGGCGCGGAGGCGACATCTACTGGTTCAGCACCTGTGGCGACGACCTTCTCACTCGGATCGCCCTCGCGGATGTCTGTGGGCACGGGCACACCGTCAATCAGGTTGCAGAGTGGATGTATCGTCGGCTCATCGAGCACATGAATCAGCCCGATGGCGCGGAGATTTTGAGGGAACTCAACGTTCAAGCCGTGCAATACGGTCTCCGGGCCATGACGACGGCCACGATTCTCTCCTGGTATCGCCGCGACGGACTCCTTCGCTTCGCCTATGCCGGCGCCCCTCCCATCCTCGTGCGTCGCGCGGACGGCGATGGTTGGCGTCCCGCGGAAATCGTTTCGGACGGATCGGATCCCGCCAACCTTCCCCTCGCCGTGGAGCCGGAGGCGCGTTTCGATCAGGGGCAGATGCATCTTGCCCCTGGAGATCGAGCCTTCCTCTACACCGACGGCGTGCTGGATGTCCCCTCGCCGGAGAGGGACCGGTTCGGCATGACCCGCTTGATCGAGGTCCTCGACGCCCACGGGACCGAATCACCCTCCGAAATCAAGCACCACATCCTTCAGGCCCTCTCCGACTTCGCCCAAGCGCCGTTTCACCATGATGACGTCACCCTGATCGTCATCGAGGTCCACTGAATCGCCTGCCGTTTCGAGTGACCGCGGCACCCTCAGCGGCGGAGGGCCTCGATGGGGTCGAGTTGGGCGGCTCGGCGGGCGGGATAGATCCCGAACATGAGGCCCGTGAGGGTGGAGATCATGAGACTGAGTCCGACC
>CAZLGG010000034.1:0-36341 GCA_964559135.1 uncultured Planctomycetia bacterium | reverse complement strand
CGTGTATCTGGTAATCAAGGGCAAAAGCGAAGCCGCCGAGGCCGCCGAGGCTGAGGGGCGCCATGGCCGCAACCTTCGCGAGGGGCCAGAGCAACAACCACAGCCCGTCGGAAAGACTCATGCCGAGAGCGCGGCCGAGACCTCGATTGACCAGGACGAAACCCGTCTGGAGGGAAAGGCTGGCGAGGAGGCCCCCGAACGCTAGTCCCGGTCGGCGCGCGAGGGTCCGCGCTCCCTTGGCCAGGCCCAAAAGAGGCTTCGCCACCGATCGCGGCAACCGTCGATAGGGGAGGCGACCCAGAAGGACGAAGCCCCCCAGGAGCGAACCCAGGGCGATCAAGGGAACGAGGGCGAGCGTCCAGCGGCTTTCGACGAGGTCACGGGGGAGTGCGTCCCAGGAAAACCCTGCTCCGAGAAGGATGAGCAGCCCCAGGGCCAGAATGTCCGAGAGACGATCGGCCAATCCCGCCACCACCAGTCGAGCCGGCCTGTGACCTTTCGAGAAGAGCAGACCCGCGCGCACGACGTCTCCACCCAGAAGGGACGGCAGACAGAGATTGGCGAACAGACCCGCCGCGTAGCAGGAAAGGGCGTCGCCCACCGTGAGCTTCACGCCCGCCAACGACAGAAAAAGCCGCCACTTCATGGCGGAAGCCATGTGCAGCAGGACGAAAGCCAGCAGAGCCAGCGCCCATGAGGTGGGCGAACACCGCCGAAGAGCTTCCAACAGGTGTTTCGGCTCGACGAGCTTCAAGACGAGAGCGAGGAGCGCCGCGCTGACCACGACGCGAATCGCGATCCTCAGTCGACGACGGGAGGCCCTTGGAAGCCCTATCGCGGCCATGCTTCTCGGTCGAGTCCCAATCGGGCGTTCTGGTCGGCAAGCAAGCCGATGGCCCAGAGGAGAACCGCCGTGAGGAGGCACATGACGGCGCTCTCGGAGAGATCCTGTTTCGTGACGTCGTAGACGAACTTGGCGAGTCCGACGAGGGCGGCGAAGGCGCCCATGGGGAGGAAGACCTTGAGGGGGTTGAAGAGGACCATCACCCGGAGAATGAGGAGGAGAAAATCCCAGGCGTGTCCCGCACGGATCTTGGAATCCCCGATGCGACGCCGGTAGTCGATGGGTAGGTATTTCACGCTGAAGCCGTTGCACAGGAGGGCCAGGGATATGGTCGTCGTGAAGGAGAAACCCTGGGGAAGGATGTGCGCGTAGCGGCGGACGAGGGACCGCCGAATGACGCGAAGTCCGCTGTTGAGGTCGGGGATCTGGAAGCCGGAGAGCCATGACGCGAGTTTCCGAAGAAACCACTTGGCGGGACGGCGCACCATCGGGATGTGAACGCTTTCGCCCGTGCGCGCTCCCACGACCATGTCGTACTCCTCCGCCAAGCGAACCATCTCCGGCAAGGACTCGGCCGGATACGTGCCGTCGGCGTCCGTGATGGCGACCAACTCCGACCGCGCGGCGGCAATGCCCTTCTTCAGGGCAGCCCCGTAGCCGTGATTGCGAGGGCGGCGGATGAGGAGGCAGTTTTTCGCACGCGCCGCTTCGGCGGTGCCGTCGGTCGACCCGTCGTCGACGACGATGATCTCGTGGGTGATGCCGGCCTCGGAAAGAACGCTCTCGATATGATCGATCTCCGGACCGAGGGCGTCTTCCTCGTTGTAGGCGGGGATGACCACCGTGATCTGGGGCACGGGGGCGTCGCCGGGCGGCGTTTCGGCGTTCATGCGGGGCTTTCCTCTCCAAGGGGTTCATCGGTCGCGCCGGGACGAGAAGTTGAGACAGGGCTCACGAGCCCCAGCGATTCCCCCACCGTCCAGACCAGGGCGGCGAGAAAGACTTCCGGGATGAGGCCCAGGGCGCCTTCCAGCCGCCCGCGGCGCCTCTCGCGACGAAGGACACGGAAGGGCAGGAGGACCGGAAGAACGACGGCGGATGCCACGGCGCGGAGGAGCCTCCACGCCGTGGATCGATTGCGGGCGAGGAGGGACCCGTATAGGCGCCCCCAGGCCAGACGTTCTCGGAGGACGCGGTCCAGCTTCAGGCCGGTGCGGTGCTGGACGACGGTGGGGGCGGGGGAAAACAGGAGGGTCTCGCCCCGTTCCGTCAGCGCCCCGTGAACGTCCGGCTCGTGAAAACGATGCTCCCAGACGCCGCGAATCCGCTCCAGGGCGTCGCGCCGGTAGGCCACGTTCGTGTCGCTGAGGGTTTCCGTCTGATGCTCGTCGAGGGGCGGCGCATACCTTCCGAAATCCAGAAGATGGAGCGCCCTGGCCCACCGTGATGAGGACCCGCACAGGATGGGGCCCCCCACGGCCGCGGCACCGGTCTGATCGAGAGTGCTCACCATGGCTCGTGCCCAGCTCGGTGCGGGCACGCCCCTGTCCTCGAGGAGCGCCACCCGAGGAGCCGTCGCGGCGACCAGCCCCGTCGCACGACGCAGATCGAAAAGAACGTGTCGCGTGTCCTCGTCATCCGGGTCGTCGAGGGGCGGGGCGTTCATGACCTGGGGGCAGTGCAGACCTGTCCCCGCCCAGCTCGCCACCTCGGGGACGGCGGCGTCCCAGGGGATGAGGATCTCCATCCTTGGCGGATCGTTCTGGGTTCGAAGGGCTTGCAGGCAACGGCGGGCCTGATCGGGACCCTCCACCACGGTGAGAATGACGGAGAGTTCCGGAGCCTCCCCCTTCATCGGTGCACTCGGCACCACGTGCGAAAGTTGCGGGGCAAGTCCTCTCTCCCCACGACGTAGATGTCGGCCAGGCGGAGGCAGCCCGTATCGTCGATGAACATGAGAACCGGCATCGGGTCGGCGGGCATGTTCGGTCGCTCGAGGTCGAAGATGTAGTTGTGCCGATGATGGCTGAAAAAGCGCAATCGTTCCGAGGATCCGAGCGAGTCGGCGAGCTCGTCGCGCGCTTCCGTCGGGAGATCGGCCGGCAAGATCATGAAGACGGGCTGTGGGAGGAGGAAGTCCTCGATGTCCGCGCGGATGCCCTCCCACGTGAAGCGGGCCGACGTGACGATGTCCCGAACGTCCAACGCGCCGTCGTCGTCCTCGGTCCTCGGAATCCAGATCGCAAGGGCGCCATGGGGCGAGGAAGGCAGCCCCTTCACCTGTCGGTTGAGGAGGCGATCCATCGTTTCGGCGCCGTCGCTCGCGAGGTCCAGTCCCGCGGGAAGGGGATTCGGCCACCCGAGCGCCCGATAGCGATCGAATCGTTGCTGCGTCGCACGGGTCACGGCGAAGGCGCCGAAGCTCGTCGCGAACCCGAGGGGGCCCGAGATGGGACGTCCGTCTCCCGTGCGGTACGTGCCCACCCACTTGCCGTCGATGTAGGCGGCGACCTCCGCGCCGTCCAGGTCCAAGCGGAGATGGAAATTCGGTTTCGTGCCGTCGAACTCGAAACGCCCGCCCGGCGCCTCCCGACGGAGCCCTCCTTCACGTATCCAACCTCCCCCCAGCGACCAGCGCACGGTTTCGAAGGCGGGAGGGGACTTCTTCTGTCCGATCCCCACCATGTAGTCGCCCGCCGAAAAGTGGAATGAGACGGCTCGGTCGCGTCGCTCGTATCCCAAGATGACCGCACCCGACACGAAGGACGTCGTGAACCGAATGTCCAGCTCGATGCGCGATCGCGTCCCGTCGAGGGGCGTGGGGGTGCGAACGAAGATCTGCCGCTGGTGCGCACGAGGATCGAAGCTCCCCGTCGCCTTACGAGGCTTCTTGCGACCCACGTGCAGCGTGCCGTCGGGGGCGACGAACCACAAATCCTTGACCCGGAACGTGTCGTATCCGACGAGGCGATCCTCTTTCCATCCAAACAGATCGAGAGTGCGTGCCGCACGGACGAAGGGATGAGAACCCTTCTCCATGGAGGGAGGGCGCATGTCGGGCGCGGGGGCGTCCAGCCCGAGGAACTCCGCGAGCTCCGCCTGCTCCGCCAAAAGGCGCGCCTCGACCCGGGACAGCCCCCTCTCCCGATGGGCCGCGGCCGCTTCGCCCAGCAGTCGATGGAGATCCGTGAGCTGGCTGGGAAGCGCCCCCTTGGACGGTGCGACACGCCCGTGACGGCCCGGGCGGCGTCGCCAGAGGAGGGCGCGCGCGAACCATGCCAGGGGTTCCTTGCGGGCCTGGGCAAGAAGGTCAGCCAATCGTTCCAGCCGCGCCTCCTCAGGGCCGTCGACCCCGAATGCGAAAAGATGGGCACGCAGCGCGGCGTCGCTCAGGTCCAGCCGATCGAACAGTCGCGCCGCCGCCGCGGCGTGACCCGTCCCGAAGAAGGGCTCGGCACGTGAGCGGTCCGTGGGCCATGTCGGTGGGTCGTAAACCCAGGGCCTTGGAGGGCTCTTGCCGGCTCGTGCCGCGTAGCGCCGAGTCCAGGGCTTTCTATTGAGCCAGTAGAAGCCGCGAATGAATTTGGCGAAGCCCTCGGTGAAGGCTTCGAAGCTCTCGGGACGACCGTCCTTCCCGTCGCAGAAGCGATTCGTGAACCAGGGGAAAGGTGCACTGCGCATCTTTCGCGCGTTGCTCATGAATTCGGCAAACCGTTTCTTGAAGATGGGGCCCCCGTCATCCTCCCAGGTGTTCAGGTAGACGAAGAGCGCGTGTCCGACGGGATAATTGTCGCGGTAGTCTTCCGGGCGCCCCTCGAGGAGCTTCTGGAGCTTTTTCGGATTGCCGTAACCCTTCCGGAGCGCCGTCTCCATCGAGCCGAAGTTGGCGTAGTCGTCGGCGAAGGTCTTGGAATCGGTTCCAGCGTAGGCACTCCCGGTCCAGGTGGCCTTGCCTTCCGCGAGCCACGCCGGCTGCCCGGGGAAAAGGGCTCCGTCGAAGCGATGGGTGAGTTCGTGGGTCAAGGTGTGCCCCAGGGCTTCGATCGAGCCGACCGTGAAGCGGACGGTGGTCACGTCGCCTCCCTGGAACCCGCCGGCCCACCAGTAGGGAGCTCCCTCCCGCTCCAACTCGTCGGTGGTCGTGACGACCCGAATCGTTCCGCTGCGTCCCTCGAAGGGGTCCGTTCCGTACCACCTCACCAACCGATGGTGATGTTTCTCGATGGTCGAGGCGACACCGAGGAGGGTTTCGAATCCGCAGGGGGTTTCGATGAGGTAGAGACCGTTCGGCGAAATCGCACGGCCCGGGTGGGCGGGATTGGCATGGGCGGCGGTGAAGGCGTCCCGCTCCGCGGGCGTCATGGCCTCGAGCTGCGCGACGGTGAGAGGCGCGCCATCCTCGGCGGCCAACACCTTCCGTGCGCGATCGACCGCGGCCGCAGCCCGCCGGCCGAGTCGAGCGGGAAGTTGCGGTGCCGGCTCGCCCTCCAGATCCTTCTGAGCCGCCTGACTGGCGAAGCCCCTGAGGATGCGCCCCGCCTCGAGGGCGCTTTCCGGGTCGCTGGGGTTCTCTGCGACGGCGAGTAGGTCTTCGATCACCTGGAGCCGATGGGGGACGTCGAGCGTGAGGGCTGTGTCCAAGGGATGCGCTTGCGCTTCCAAGAGCTGGGGAGAATCTTCCAGAAGAAAACGGGCCAGCGGTGCGGCCCAGGCTCGGAGGAGGTTGGAGGCATCCGGTCCTCGGCCGTTTTGTCCTTTCTTGCCGAGAAAGCGTTCCAGGGCGAAGACGGCTCGAGCGCGAGCCCGTGCGAGGCGCTTGGGCCACCCGTCCTTGGGAGGGAAGAGTTTCTTGGTCTTCGTGGGAAGTTTCAGCTTGCCCCGACCGTCGACGAGAAGGGCCGCGCGCCGCAGCGCCCAGAGATGACGTCCGGGCGATGTCGTCTCGCCGAGAGCGAGGAGTCGCTCGATGACGGTCGCGTCGAAGGGGGCCATGGCAAAAGCGTTCAGAAGATGGCGTCGGGCCCAGGCCTCATCGCCCGACTTCAGGGCCGAGGAGGCGGATCGAAGGGGGGCGCGCAGCCGATCCTCGACGTTGCCGGGTTGCGCGGGCCCAACGACGACCTGCGCCCTCGCCGAAGCGAGGAACGTGAGAAGAAATGCGGCGAGAAGCATCCCGCCGCGAATGAAGCGATGGCTCATGGGGGGATTGGATACGGAGCCGGCCCCGGTGACAAGGGGTTCCACCCGTGGAGGGTGTCAGAGCACCTGAATCGTGGTGGGTGACGAGATGCCCTCGAAGAATGAGAGAGTGGGATCCATCACGATGAAGGCCACGAGAAAGCTCAGTGGCGGCGTCGTAGCTGGAATGAAGATGATGCCCGGAGCCGTTCCCGTGGGGCCCAGATTCCCGTTGAAGTTGAAGAAGACCTGCGAGGCTTCGACGGGGAATTGGAGATAGGCCTGCAGCAGGGGGTCGAAGTCGAGGGGGAAGGTGCCATAGACCGTGGGGGATCCCACGTTGGCCGTGAAGGCGGGCGCTCCGAAGTAGAACTGGCCGGGATGTCCGGGCGAGCTGAAAGTCACGTTGACGAAGCCTCCGGCCGTGGTCGGATTGCCCGAGACGAGCAGCTGGGTGGGGTTGACCATGGGCTCGACGCAGGCGCGGATGATCCAGTTGCCGGAATAGAAGACGGGGCAGAGGGGAACCCCTTGGACCGTGGCGAGGGCCGCGTCCCGCCAACCTTGCCCCTGAATGAAGATGAGATTCTTCTGAAGCGGCGTCACGGAGGGGTTGCAGGTGAACTGGATGGAGCTGTTGTCGGTTGCGAAGTTCGTCTGAGGCGCCCCCGAATTGAAGACCATGGACCATGCCACCACGAGTTTTCCGCTGGTGACGGTGACGTTGAAGGCGCTGAGGTCCGTGGTGTTGATGGCATGGCTCGTGAGCTGAAGATTCGAACCCGTGGCGCTCGCGTAGTCGAACGCGAGAGGACCCAGGGTCGGCACGCCCGCCGCGTCGAAAGTGACGCCGTCGTAGATCTGCAGATTCACCGCGGCTTGAATGCCGTTGGTCCCGACCACGTTCATGTATCCCACGGCGGCGAGATTGACCTTGACGCCCTGTGCGCTGAGGGGGGTCGTGTCGAAGACCGCCGCGGCGGCTTCGCCGTTGCCCAAGCCCTGTATGACCGAGACGGGGGTGGCTCCGCTGGGCACGGGCGGCAGGGTGTCGTTCGAGAGCAGCACGTCGTTGGGGTTGACACAGACCTGGGCCAACGACGTCGCGGTCAATGCGACAAAAGCAATGAGGAGGCAGGTTCGGCGATTCATGGGTGGGTTTCCTTGGAATGACGACGCGGCCATTATGGACGACGGCCGTGCCGCGTGTCCAGGATCGCCGTTTTCCCGAGATTCAGATGTCGATTTGGACGCCTTGGCGGGCGGACCAGGTGGCTGGGAAATCTTCCTGGCAGGCCGTCTCGATGGCGCGGCACGCGGCGTCATCGTGACTCGGATCATGGCTGAAGAGGATGAGACGGTCTGCGGCGCACGCCTTCGCGATCGCGGCGCCCTGGTGGTAGGTCGAGTGACCCCAGCCCTGTTTCCCGGCTTGGTACTCGTCGGGTGTGTATTGGGCGTCGTAGATGAGGGCGTCGGTGTTCCTCGCGAGGGCCACCAATTGCTCGTTGAGACCCTCCGGGGGGTGTTCCGTGTCGGTCGCGAAGACGATGGAGTGTGTGCCGTCGTCGATGCGGAACCCCGTGGATTCCTGGGGGTGGGGCAGGGGAATCCAGCGGATGCGAACGTCGCCCAGCTTCATCTCGTCCCCCTGCTCGAGCTCATGGAAGTGGAAGGACGCCATCATCACGTCCATTCCCACCGGAAAGTAGGGCGCGGTCATTTGCCCGGAGAGAAACTCCTTTGCCTGCTTCGTGCAGTAGATGTGAAGGTCGACACCCGGAACATAGGCGGGAATGAAGAACGGGAAGCCCTGGATGTGGTCCCAGTGGGCGTGGGTCAGAAAAAGGTGGATCGTGTCGCCGATTTCCGACCGGTGGGCCATATAATACTGGCCGAATTCTCTGATTCCCGTCCCGCTGTCGAGGATGATGGGCTCGGGACACCCTTCGGTCGTGAGTTGGAGGCAAGGCGTATTGCCACCGAATTCCAGGTACTGCGGACCGGAAACGGGAACACTGCCTCGAGTTCCCCAGAAACGACATTTCATCGTCGGCGCTCCCTCATGACCTCCCGAGGTTACCCGATCATCCCTGTGAGGTCGAGAATACTGGCGCTTCATCTACGAACCGAATCATGCCGCTGGGCAGCGAAGGAGAATGGATCATGAGAGCTTCCCCCGTCTACTTCGGCCTGCTGGGCCTGGGTTTGGCCCTCGTCTCGGTGTTCCTCTTCGTCTTCCTCGGTGATGAGGAGACCGACGTCGTGAGCAGCTCCTCGTCATCCGAAGCTGTCGGGACGGAGCGATTCCACGACGGTGTACGACGCAATCCTCGACCGAACGAAGAACGACCCTCATCGCCGCCCGGCTTGGGCGGTCCGGGAAAAAGACCCGACGCTCCATCCGTGCCCCCGAGTGAAAAAAAGCGGGTCCCTCCCGCCATCACGGGAAGGGTGCTGAGCAAGGAGAGCGGCCAACCGATCGCGGGGGCCCGGGTCGGGCTCATGCACAGCGCCGTTGTGGAGAGCTTCATGTCCCTTGACCTCTCCAGGCTGTTGCGCACGGTGCAGGCGCCGAATCGGCCCATCACTGTCGCCACGACCGACGATGACGGCGTGTTCCAGATGCCGCGGGTCGCGCCGGGCGACTATGCCGTCTTGGTCCGTGCCGACGGCTACGGTCGGAGGTTTTCGGATTCGTTTCGGCTTCCAAAGGGTGGGGAGATCACCGGATTGGAAGTGCGCTTGGGGCCGGCGGTTTCCTTCTCGGGCCTCGTGCGCAACGTGGAAGGACTTCCTGTCCCCAACGTCCGAGTGAGCTTGTTCGATCGCGGTCGCGAACAGTTGAGGGTGCTGCGGACCTACCAGACGACGACGAACGCGGAGGGCCGCTTCGCGTTTCACGACCTGGAGCCGGGGCGATACAACGGATCGCTCATGGCCGAGGGCTACGGTGCCACGGGGATGGGGCGGCTGCGCTTGAAGGCGGGCGAAGACCCTCCCGAGCCGAAAGAGTACACCCTGTTTCCCGAGGCCGAGGTCATCGGACGTGTCTTCGACGTGACGAGTGGCAAGGGGCTCGAGGGGGCCCTCGTCTACGCGATGGCGGAGTTCGAGGGCGGCCGGGGTTTTCCCGCCTATGTGGAGACGCGAAGCGGCAAGGACGGAGCGTATTCGCTGCGCGGCCTCTCGCGGGAGGCCGACGTGATTCTGGGCGCCCGGAAGGAAGGATACAGCCTGAAAATGGCCCAATCGAAGGGATCGAGCGGCATTCCTGGAATCGAGCTGAAATCGAAGGATCGCAACGGGGAACGGGATCTCGTCGATCTGCCGATGGTGGGCGGGGCCACGGTCATGGGGAGGGTTCTCGCCGACGGGAGCCTCGAGCCTGTCGTCGGAGCCAAGGTGACTCTCATCAGCCCGAACGGCATCGGGACGGTTGCGAGAACAGGGCCTGTCGTCACCGACGAGAACGGCAGGTACGAATTCAACGGTGTCCCCGCAGGAGCCTTCATGGTGTTGGCTTCTCATCCTGACTTCGTCCGGTCCGTCTCGGGATTGAAAGCCGGATTCTTGGGGGACTTCATGTCGACCAGGAAGGAACAAGACGCCCGGCGTCGCGACCTTCAACCCGGGGAAGTCCGGGACGCCATCGATGTGGTGATGCAGAAGGGAGCGAGGGTTTCCGGAAAGGTCATCGACGGTAAGGGGGCGCCCGTTGCGGGCGCGACGGTCGAGTTCGCGTCGAAGGAAGGGACCAGCGCGATGGTACGTTCCGTGCTCGGTCCGGTGGCCCCAACGCAAACGGATCCCGACGGCCGCTTCCAGCTCGTGTCCGTGCCCCGCGACACGAGGGTCGACGTGGTGGCGAGACACCCGCGGTTCGTGTCCTCCGATCGGAAGACCTTGAACCTCAGCGGCGACGCAGCCCCACCGAAGCTGGTCCTGCATCTTGGCCAAGGGGCCGTGTTCGAGGGAGTGGCCTACGACGGCGATGGAAGGGTGTTGCCGAAGACACTTGTGGAGTTGAGACCCACTGAGCGGCGCGGCGGGGGATTCCTGGGTCTGCCATCGACAGCGCGGCCGACTCACGAACTCGCGGCGCGCACCGATGACGCCGGGCGTTTTCGGATCGACCGCATCCCGGCGGCGAAGTACGTAGCCATCCTGAAGGGGAAGCGCGTTCGACGGATCGAGTTCGCCGCGGGCGAGAAGCGCAGCGAGGACTTGAGACTGGTGCGGCAGGTGACGATCGAGGGGTTCACCGTCTATGAGGATGGCTCGCCCTTTCCAGGGGCCGTCATCACCGCGAAGCGGATTCGAGACGGGGGGAACTCCGGAGCGTCCGTGGGACCGGCCGGGAAGAACACGGCGGTCAGCGACGAACTGGGTCGATTCCAACTGACGGTTGCGGAGGGGGGGACCTACGCGCTCAAAGCGGGGTTGACCCGCTGGGAGCGGGGCCCGGATGGCAGAAAGCGGCCCACGAAATGGTCCATCACGGGACCGCCGCGAACCGTTGTGGCGGGGGAGAAGGGCGTGAGGTTCGTCCTGGGCAGGCAATGATTCCACGGGAACCTCGATGAGGACATGACAGAGGATTCGTGATGAAACTCTCCACGGTGATTCTGGGGCTCGCGGTCGTTTTGATCGCGATCTCCTTGTCTCTGTTCCTCTCGGACGAGCCGGAGGGCAACGTGATGGACACGGGCTCGGTGGCGGAGGAACAGGCCTCCGGCGAAACAGGAGTCGTGAGGCGAACGGCCGCATACGAGAGCAGAGGCGACGGCCCTCCCGAGGACAAGGTCACGCCCCCCAGGGCCCGCGCGACCGCGAAGGTCCCGCCCATGACCCGGAAGGGTCCGGTCGTCATGGGCCGCGTGGTCGAGAAGTCGACGTCGAAACCGGTTCCGGGAGCCGCCGTCGAGCTCTTGCCTTCCGTGGTGGTGAAGGACCCCAACGACGTGAACGTCACCACGGACCTGACGAGGCTTCGTGCTCCCCATCGTCCCTTGGCGACGATGATGACCGACGACGAGGGAGGGTTTCGTTTCGAGGGCGTGACGCCTGGGGGATACACGGTCCTCGTCCGAGCGAAGGGCTACGGTCGCCGTTTCGCCGATGCGTTTCGGGTGACAAAGGAACGCGCGGAGCGTCGCATCGAAGTCGCGCTTATCCCGGGCGTGTGCTTCGAAGGGAGGGTCGTCGCCCCCGACGGTGTGCCGGTGCCAGGGGTGAGGGTGGAGCTCCTCGATGTGGCGATAGACCACGCCCCCATTCTTCGCACCTACCAGGAATTCACGGACCGGGAGGGCCGCTTCGTGTTCGAGGACCTCGAGCCCGGCATCTTCGCCGGGACGTTGACGGCCAAGGGTTTTGGTATCACGGGAATGGGAATCCTCGCTCTTCGACGGGGGGGGCGACGGCCCTCCTCCTTCACGCTGACTCCCGAGGCCGAGGTCGTCGGACGCGTCTTTGACGCTGCGACCGGCGCGGGGCTGGAGAACGTTGTCGTCTACGCTCTTATCGACATCAAGAATCGGATGTACCCGGCGTATCTTTCGACCCGAAGCGGAAAGGATGGTGCCTATGTTCTGAGAGGGGCGCCCTCGAGGGGTGAACTTGTGATCGGAGCGCTCGCGGACGGCTACTCCATGGACCTGGGAGAGAATCCGCGGGCGGCTCTGAACCCTGGGATTCGCCTCGTTGCGTCTGATCGGAATGGGGAACGTGAACTCGTGAATCTCCCCATGCTGGGGGGAGCGACTCTGGAGGGAACGGTTCTCGACAAGGCGACTCACAGGCCCATCGAGGGGGCCCGGGTGCTCGTGGTCAGTCCCCGGGCCGTCGGTTTGGATGGCCGGTCGAAGCCGGTTCTGACCGACGCTCAGGGGCGGTTCAGCGTCGAGCACGTCCCGGCCGGCTACTTCGTCGTGACCGCCACCCATCCCGATTACGTCGCCGCCTATCGCGGTGATCCCAATGCCCACCTTGCGAGCTTCCTCCAGAGCGACACGAAAAGGGAGGATGACACGAAGCGCCTGCGTCCCGGCGAGATTCGGGAGGGTGTGGTCGTGGAGATGGAGTCGGCCGTGAGGCTGCGGGGCCACGTGGTGGGGCCGGACGGCGAGCCCGTCGGGGGAGCGATCGTGAACTTTGAGGCGAAGTCGGTGCCCGGGGGTGACGTCACGACGCGCCTTCAATGGCATGACGGGGTCCAGAGTGACGGCAAGGGGGCCTTCGAGTTGGGGTCGGTGCCCCGAGTGGATGACCTCATCGTCACGGCCACGCATCCCGAATTCGATCCCACGGCTGTCGTCCATCTCGACCTCGCCGCGAACCCCTTGCCCGATGATCTCATTCTCGAGCTGTGGCACGGGGCTGTCGTCGATGGGAAGGTGTACCGGGACGACGGAACCGTGGCGCCGGGCCTGCGAGTCCGCCTGCGTCCCCTGGACGTTGCCGCCCCGTCCGTGGCAGCCCCGGGGACTTCGGGGTCCGACGTGAGGTTACGCGGCACCTTTACGGAGGGGGACGGGCAGTTCCGCTTGAAGGGGATTGCGGCCGGCGACTACGTCCTCGAGGTGGACGGTGGGGAACGCATGCGGTTGACGTTGCAAACGGGGGAGAAAAAGGACGTGACCGTGCGTCTGCCTCGGACGGTCCTCGTCCGCGGCATGGCCGTTGGGGAGGACGGAGTGGTCCTCTCGGGTGTGAAGGTTTCCATCGCCGTGGAGCATGTCAGTCGAAATGGCTTGGCACCCGTGACCACCGAATCCTCCGTTGAAACCGACGCCACGGGACGTTTCGAGTTACGGATCGAGGAGGGCCTGTCCTGCAGGGTTCGAGCTCTGGCCGTCACGAGGACGAGAATCTCCCGCGGTCGTTTTTCGTTCATCGAGTGGTATCTGGTCGGAAAGGCTCCCAAGTTCGTCTCCGGCCGGCAGCCCGAGCTTCGTCTCGTTTTCGCTCGGTGAAGGCGATGACGGCCCGCCGACCCGGGAGCCCGCGAGGCGCCGGGCTTGCGTCTTTCTCGGTGGGGGAAAGAGTATGAGTGAAACCGTCCTGGAACCGCAGAGAGTTCGACCATGAAGATGTCTCCCCTCATCCTCGCCCTCCTCGGCTTCGCCCTCGTTCTGGTGGCGTCCTTCCTCGTCCTGTTCATGGGGGACGACGATGATTACGGGGTTGGGGACGAGGACTCCTCAGCGCCGGATCTCTCGGTCCAGGGGCCACCGACGGGGACGGCGCGCAGGAGCCACCGCCGCGTCGAGAACCGTAGACTCTCCTCCGAGTCCCTGGAGACGGAAGCGGAGGAAAAGGAGCCGTCTGGGCGGAGTGAATCGGTCGCTGCGCATCCGGTCATCATGGGGCGTGTCATCAGGGACGGCAGCGAGACGCCCGTGGCGGGAGCTCGAGTGGGTCTCATGACCAGTTCGATCGTGGAAAGCCTCTTCACCCTCGATATGTCCAGCTTATTGCGATTGGCCCAGGAGGAAAACCGTCCCGTCGTCGAGGTGGAGACCGACGAGAAGGGGGTCTTTCGCTTCGAGCAGGCGGCGCCGGGCGACTACACGGTCCTCGTGAAGGCGAAAGGTCTTGGACGAAGGTTCTCCGATTCCTTCCGTGTGCCCGAGCGCGGGGAGGTGGGGGATGTGCTCGTTCGTCTGAAGCCCGCCATCCGATTCGAAGGAGTGGTCCGCAATCGTGACGGCCTCCCGGTGAGTGGTGTCCAAGTGAATCTCTTCGACATGAAACGGGACCAGATGGCCGTGGTCAGGACCTATCAAGCGAGGACGAACCGAGACGGGCACTTCGTGTTCACGGATCTGGCACCGGGCCGTTACGCGGGGACCCTTCGCGCCGAGGGCTATGGACCGACGTCCATGGGGAATATCCGGCTCGACGGGAAGAAGGGAAGTTTCTCCCCACCCGCCGAATACGTCATGCCATCCGAGGGCGAAGTTTTCGGCCGGGTGTTCGACGCGGCAACGGGGAAGGGGCTCGAAGGTGCTGTCGTTTTCGCCCTGGTGAAGGTCGCAGACAGTGGCTTGCCCGTGTATCGAGAGGTCCGGAGCGGGGTCGACGGTGCCTACACCTTGAAGGGAATATCGAAGATGGGATCCTTCATCGTGGGCGTTCGCATGGCCGGGTTCAGCTTGAAAATGGACACCGAGGGACGCTCTCGAGGTCGACCGGGAATTCAGGTGCAGGCGGAAGACAGAAGCGGGGATCGGGATCTCGTCGACCTCCCCATGGTCGGGGGGGCCATCGTGGGGGGGCGGGTGCTCGCGAAGGGAAGTCTCCTTCCGATTCAGGGCGCCGAGGTGGTCATCTATAGTCCCAATACCATCGGGAATGTCGGAAAGACGAGCCCCGTGATCACCGACGCGAACGGTCGTTTCGAAGTGAAGGACGTTCCCGCCGGTCGGTTCGTGGTGACCGCATCGCACCCTGATTTCGTCGCTGTCGTCGATGGATCGTCCAAGAGTGTGGTTGAAGAGGTGACGGAGGATGACGACGGGGCCGACGAGGATAGATCTCGCCGACGTTTTCTCGAGCCGGGTGAGGTTCGGGACAGTCTTCAAGTCATCATGGTCAGGGCTGTCCGACTGCGTGGGCGTGTCGTGGATTCCGACGGGGAGCCCGTGGCGGCGGCCTGGGTGGAGTTTCACACGGACGGCAAGAAGAATGTGATGTTTGTGAGTTTGACTCGTACCCCACGGCATCACGTGACGAGCGATGTCGATGGGCGTTTCGAACTGACCTCGGTTCCAAGGGCGAAAAAAGTTGTCATTACGGCCGAACACCCCCGCTATGTTTCAAGTGCCCGGGAGGAGCTCAACCTCGCGTCGGGGCCGGCGCCGTCCGAGCTCACTCTCGTGGTGGGGCCTGGGGCGACCCTGAGCGGAACGGCCTTTGACGCTCAGGGCGGGCCCCTGATCGGTGGCCGGGTGACTCTTGTGTCGTCCGACGTCGGGAGAGGGACCAACCTGGGGATCGGAATCGGGCCCCGACGACGAAGGGACCTCGCGGCGACGACGGACGACGAGGGGAGATTCCGGATCGACGCTATCCCGGCCGGTGCCTACGACGTCACTTTGAAGAGCAAGACCGTCCAGGTCTTGCGGCTCAATGCGGGCGAGAGGCGATCCGTCGAACTCCGGCTTCCTCGGGAGGTGGCGATTTCGGGAATCGTCCTCCACGACGACGGAACTCCCTTCCCGGGCGCCTCCATCGTTGCGACGGCTGTCGAGGAGAACGGGGCGACCGGGTCGGGCGGGAAGGATCAACGGCCGCGAAGGGTGAAGAGCGACGAGCGGGGACGCTTCCGCCTCGTCGTCCCCGAAGGGAAACGATACGAACTTCGGGGCTGGCGAATCGCCGAGGAGACCGACAGCGCGGGGAAGACCCGGCGCGTCGTCTGGGCCAGCGACATGAAGGCTCCCCACGTCGCCGAACCGGGCGACCAGAACGTTCGCGTGGTGTTGACGAGGCAGTAGAAAGGAAAGGTGGTCTGCAGCTCCGGCCTTCAGTCGACGGAGGTGAGGTCGCTCATGCGGATCGGGCCGAGGCGGTCTTTCTTGTATCCCAGGAGGTCTTCCAGATTGGTGAACTGATTCACCCCCGTGCTGAACTCGATGTCGCGACCGGTCACGTCAGCGGGATGTTCATAGCCGCAGGCATGAGCGAGCGTGAGAAGTTCTTTCCGGAAGGACCTGACGTAGTTGGCGAAACGCATGGACTTGTCGTCGATGTTCAAACCGGCCTGAAGCCACTTGTTCTGCGTCGCGACACCGACCGGGCAGTGGCCCGTGTGGCATTTTTGCGCCTGAATGCAGCCAATGGCGATCATGGCTTCCCGGGCCACGTAGATCATGTCGCAGCCCATGGCGAGCGCGATGAGGGCGCGGTCGGGGAAGCCCAACTTCCCGGCGCCGATCCAGAGGATGTCCTTGGAGACCTCCGCCGCTTGGAAGATCCGGTAGACCCGTTCGAACCCGATCTTGAAGGGGAGCGAGACGTGGTCGGCGAACGTCAACGGCGCCGCGCCGGTGCCGCCTTCCCCGCCGTCGATGGCGATGTAATCGGGCCCTTCACCCCGCTCCTTCATCTGCCGCGCCAAGTCGTGCCAGAAGTCGAGCTTGCCGACGGCCGACTTGATACCCACGGGGAGTCCCGTCCGGTTGGCGATCTTCTCGACGAAGGTGATGAGTTCGTCCACGCTCTCGAACTCGACGTGGGCGTTGGGGGAGATACAGTCCTCTCCTTCGGGAATGTGTCGGATGCGGGCGATTTCGGCCGTGACTTTGGCGCCGGGAAGGATGCCGCCCTTACCGGGTTTCGCCCCCTGGGAGAGCTTGATCTCGATGGCGCGGACCTGAGGATGTTTCTCGACCGTATGAGCGACCTTTTCGAGAGAGAACCGTCCGTTCTCGTCACGGGCGCCGAAGTACCCGGTGCCGATCTGCCAGACCACGTCGGCGCCCAGGAGGTGGTACGGGCTGAGGCCTCCTTCGCCCGTGTTGTGGTAGCAGCCTCCTGCCTTCGCGCCGCGATTGAGAGAGGAAATCGCTCTGTAGCCGAGAGAACCGAACGACATCGCCGAGATGTTGATGATGGACGGCGGCCTCCAGGGGCGCTTGCGGTTGTGCGATTGGCCCATGACCTTCACACAGGGAATGGCGGTGGCATCGTCGTCGAAGTGGTGGGCCTTCGATTCCGGGAAGGGGAATTCCGCTTGCTTGATGATGGGATAGCCCGTGGAGTAGATCTGTTCCGCCGTGCCGAATCCGAAATTCTTGTTCTGATTCTTCGCGGAGGCGTAGATCCAGGAGCGCTCGCTCCGGTTGAAGGGCAACTCCTCCCGATCGTTGGCGACCCAGTATTGCCGAAGCTCAGGCCCGATGGTCTCCAACCAGTAGCGCAGGTTCCCGACAACCGGGAAGTTGTGCCGGATGGCGTGCTTTTTGGACGCGAAGAAAATGTCGCGAATGGCGACCAAGACAATGAGAATCCCGAATGCCGCAAAGATGGCCTGCCAGGGGCATTCCTGTATCCAGTTCCACATGGTTTGTTCGTCTCCACCTCGATCCCGATCTTTCATACCACGGGAAGGGCGGTCCTGTCAGCCGAGACGAGAGGAATTCCCGGGTCAGACCTTGCCGCGGACGTACTGGGGGGGCCAGAACTGGTCCGGGAATTCATAGCGATTTGCGGCGTTGAGGGTCAGATGGGGGTCGCGCAGATGGGGCCTGGCCATGGCGCAAAGCTGGGCCCGACCGGCGGCGAGGATCGTATTCGCGTGATCCGCGCCGAGAATGGCGCCCACGGCCATGACGGGAATCTCGGCCTCGTGAGCGATCTGCTCCGCAAAGGGCACCTGATACATGCGGCCGTAGACGGGTGCGGAATCCGGCGCGTTGCCGCCGCTCGAGACATCGAGCAGGGCGCAGCCCGCCTCCTTCAAGGCGAGGGCGATTCGAACCGCGTCTTCGACCGTCTGACCCTCCGGGTGCCAGTCGCTGGCTGAAATCCTGACGATGACCGGCTTCTCGTCGGGCCACGCGGCGCGCACGGCGCGAAAGACCTCGAGGGGATACCGCAGGCGATTCTCGAGGGAGCCGCCATACTCGTCGGTGCGTCGATTGGACAGCGGAGAGAGAAAACTCGAGAGCAGATAACCGTGAGCCATGTGGAGTTCCACCAGATCGAACCCGGCGCGGTCGGCCCGTCGGGAGGCGGCGACGAAATCGTCCCGAATCCGGTCCATGTCGGCGCGGTCCATCTCCTTGGGGCTGGGCCATCCGTCGGCCCAGGACAGAGCGCTGGGGCCTAGGGTCCTCCAGGCGCCATCGGCCGTGCTCAGCGGCGTGTCCTCGGCCACCCAGGGGAGGTGGGCCGAACCTTTGCGTCCGGCGTGAGCCAACTGGATGCCAATCTTGCCTTTCGCGTGGGCGTGGGCGAAATCGACGATCTCCTTCCACGCCTTCTCCTGGGTCTCGTTCCAAAGGCCCGCGCAGCCCCGTGTGATCCGGCCCTCCGCCGAGACGTTCGTCATCTCGGTCATCACCAAGCCCGCACCCCCCAAGGCGAGTTCCCCGTAGTGGATGCGGTGCCATGCGTTGGGCACACCCTCGTCCGCGGAGTACTGGCACATGGGACTCACGACGATGCGATTGACCAGGTTCAGCGTTCCGAGGGTGTAGGGAGTGAAAATGGGCTCGGGGGCCTCGCCCTCGCTCGTGAGCGGAGCCCCCTCGTTCCGCCGGTACCAATCGGCCACGCGGGCCACGAGGTCCGGATCTCTCAACGCGAGATTGTCCCAGGTGATCTTTTTGGAACGCGTCATCAGGTTGAACGTGAACTGGAGGATCGGCTGGTTCTCGTAGCGTTCCGTGTTCTCGAACCACTTGAGGCTCGTGTCGGCAGCCTTTTGCACCTTGATGACGTCGATGCGGCGGGATTCCTCATAAGCATCGAGCGTGCGCGCCATGTCGTCCATGCCGTGGGTCACGAGGGCGTCCCGCAGCGCCACGGCGTCTTCCATGGCGAGTTTCGTACCTGAACCGATGGAGAAGTGGGCGGTGTGGACGGCATCGCCGAGGAGAACGATGTTGCCGTGCCGCCAACGCTCGCAGGTGATCGTGGGAAAGCGACGCCAGATGGAGCGGTTCGCAAGCAGGTGGTGTCCGTCCAACTCGTCAGCGAAGAGTTCCTCGCAGTATTCTAGAGTGCCGTCATCGTCGACCTTGTCCAGACCCGCGCGTTTCCAGGTGTCTTCGGTGCACTCCACGATCCAGGTGCCGAGGCCCTTTTGGAAGGGGTAGGCGTGGACGCGAAAGAGTCCGTGCTCATTGCGCTTGAAGATGAACGTGAAGGCCTCCAGGGGCTTGTCGGTACCCAGCCAGGAGAATCGGCATTTTCGCCAGTCCACGGTGGGACGGAAACTGTCGGCGTAACGTTCGCGGATGAAGCTGTTGACACCGTCGGCGGCGATGATGAGGTCGGCTTCGCCCACGTCAGCGACATCGTTGATCTCGGTCTTGTAGTGGACGGCGATCCCCAAGTCGCCGGCCCGGTCCTGCAGGATCGTGAGGAGCCTCTGCCGGGAAAGGCCGGAGAACCCGTGCCCGGTCGATCGAACGTGCTCGCCCCGGTTGAACGTGTCGATGTCCGTCCAATGGATGAAGCTCTCGGTGATGCTCCGGTAGCTTTCCGGGTCTTCGGCTTCGAAGGCCTGGAGCGTCTCGTCGGAGAAGACGACGCCCCACCCGAAGGTGTCGTCCGGGGCGTTGCGCTCGAAGACCTCGACGGTGGAGTCCGGGAAGGCTTTTCGGAGAAGGATCGCGGAGTACAGGCCGCCCGGGCCCCCGCCGATGCTCACGATGCGCGTCATATCGAAATTGCTCCAGACGTAGTCGGTGGGTGAGACAAAAAGACGTTAGCCGATCCGTGCGACTTGGGAAGGCGGCCTAGCCCGGACGGAGAAACTCCGGCCCGGCGTGGGCCGGGGTGCGAGCGCCCGTGCCCTGCCGCACTTCATCCAGGATGTGGACACATTGACTCAGGGGGACGATGAGGGTGAACACGGGCCGTTCCCCGAAGTCGCGGTCGACGTGGAGGAGCCTCGGCGCCTCCCGGGCCAGCACCGCCTCGATCGCGCCGACGTCCTCCCAACTCGGCTCGAGGAGGATTTTCCGGGCCCGCCAGAGCGTCGTGCGGGGGGCCGCTTGGACGGCACGTGCGGCGGTCTCCCCGTAGGCGCGGGCGAGGCCGCCCGTTCCGAGTTTCGTGCCTCCAAACCAGCGGGTGACGATGCACAGGGCGCCCAGGAGGCTGGCCCCGCGAAGTTGGAGGAGGATCGGGGAACCTGTCGTGCCCGCGGGCTCGCCGTCGTCGTCGGCCGCCTCCACGGGAGCTTGCGGCGGCGGGAGTCGCCAGGCGCTGCCATGGTGGGTGGCGTCGTGATACCGCTTGCGGGTGAGTCGCAGTTGCTCATTCGCCTCCGCTTCGCTCATGGCCTGAAAGACTTGGCCGAGGAAACGGGACCCTTTGACCTTGATCTCCACCTGCGGACCGTCTTCGACTCCGACGAGTCGGTCGCTCCGAGAGGGATCGGTGGTGTCGGTCATGGTACGGCGGCTCCCCGAGTTGCCCGTTGGCCTTGACCCGAAGGGGTGGAAGGCGCAGATTTGCCCTGGACGCCCAGGGCGATTCGTTATCGCCCCTCGCGGGCGTCGTGACAAGGAGGACCGCTTTCGGGCGGACACCAAGGAGACGGGCCATGACGGACGAAGACGAACTCGAATACGTCCTGGATCTGCCGGAGAGGCCACGAAGGAACCGGCGGACGGATTCCCTCCGTCGCATGGTGCGGGAGACGCGTCTCAGCCCGGACAATCTCATCTGGCCGGTCTTCGTGGTGGAGGGCGAGGACACGCGCCAACCCATCTCTTCGATGCCCGGCGTCGAACGGATGAGCATCGATGTGCTGGTGCGCGAGGTGAAGGACGCGGAGGCGTTGGGAATCCCCGCCGTCGCGATCTTCCCGGCGATCGACGAGAGCTTGAAGGATTCCATGGCCACGGAATCGACCAACCCGGATGGTCTGCTCCAACGGACGATCCAGGCGCTCAAGGAAGCGGCGCCGGCCGTCACCGTCATCACGGACGTGGCGATGGACCCCTATTCCAGCGACGGGCACGACGGCATCGTCCGGGACGGCCTCATCGTCAACGACGAGACCCTCGAAGTGCTGGCGGCGATGGCGATTTCCCAGGCGAAGGCGGGGGCGGACATCGTCGCGCCCTCGGACATGATGGACGGCCGAGTCCGATTCATTCGGGAATCCCTTGACGAAGCGGGATTCACGGACGTCGGCATCCTTGCCTACACGGCCAAATACGCCTCGTCGTTCTATGGCCCATTCCGAGACGCGTTGGAATCCGCACCCCGTTTCGGCGACAAGAAGACCTACCAGATGGACCCCGCCAACGGGAAGGAGGCGTTGCGCGAACTGACCCTCGACATCGAGGAGGGGGCCGACATGGTCATGGTCAAGCCGGCCCTGCCGTATCTCGACGTGCTGTGGCGGGTGAAGGAGGCGTCCTCCGTGCCCGTGGCCGCGTATCACGTCAGCGGCGAGTACGCGATGCTCATCGCGGCGGGCGAGAAGGGCTGGCTCGATCACCAGGCGGTCATGATGGAGGCCCATCTTTGTATCCGCCGCGCCGGGGCGGATGTCATCCTGACCTACGCGGCCAAGGACGTGGCGCGTTTCCTTCAGGGTTGATCGAGGCTCTCGGGATCGATGCGGACGGCGCCGCCGGAGACCCAGGTTTCCAGGGAGCCGTCTTCCCGTTCCACCTCCAGGTAGCCCTCCTTCGTGACGCCGATGGGCGTGGCGGTGATCGACGTGCCGTTGCGGTCCGCTCGCAGCGGTCGCAGGAGCATCCTCGAAGCCTTCACGAAGCCGTCCAGAAGATCCCGTTCCTGCCAGGATTCCAGGGCTTCCAAGAGCGAGACGAGAAAGGCTTCCGGCGGCACGTCGAGCCCGGTTTCCATGCGCAGTGAGGTGGCGGTTCTCGCGAGTTCGCCTGGAAAGGCGGTCTGAAGGAGGTTGACGCCCATTCCCACGGCGTAGCCCTGACGGCCGTCCGGCGTGGGCGTGGCCTCGACGAGGATTCCGGCGATCTTCTTGGGGCCAAGCAGGACGTCGTTGGGCCACTTGAGCCGCGCGGGAAGAGCGAATTCATGGGACAGCACGTCGTGGATGGCGAGGGCCGGCCAGAAGGGGAGAGGGGAGGGGATGGACTCTTCGTCCAACAGCACGAGCGTGGCCCAGAGGCCCTCGGGCGTCTTGGAAGTCCAGGTCCGCTCCCCGGTCCCGCGGCCCGCCGCCTGCCGCCGTGCAACGTGGACCTCGCCGTGGACGGCGCGCCCGGACCGAATGGCGTCGACGGCTCTCAGATTCGTGGAGTCGACCTCGTCATGGAGACGGAGTGTTCTCCCGAGGGTTTGGGTGCGAAGATGGGAAAGAATATCGCTGGCTTCCATGGACCGCATTAGCAAAGGATGACACGGATGAAAGTGATCGCGGATCTTTGTGTGATTCCCCTCGGCGTCGGGACGAGTGTTTCGGATTACGTCGCGGCGTGCGAGAAGGTTTTCCAGGAAATGGGGGTGGCTCACAGGCTTCATGCCTACGGCACGAACATCGAAGGAGAATGGGACGACGTCATGGCGGCGATCAAACGCTGTCACGAGCGTGTCCACGCCATGGGCGCCCCCCGGATCAGCTCAACGCTTCGGTTCGGCACCCGGGTCGACAGGGACCAGACGATGGACGACAAGATCGAGAGCGTGGAGCAGAAGCTGGCCGGGCAGTGAGCAGGGATATGCGGGCGTACCGCGTCAGCGGCGCTCGTCGAGAGCGTCCAGTTGGAGCTTCGTGCGCTCTTCCGCGTTGACGCGGCGGTTTCCGAGGATCGCCCGCTCCCAACTCCCGTAAACCGGGTTGGGCAGCGCGAACCAACGGGTGCCGAAGAACCCTTGCATGGCGTCGACCATGCGTCGCCGGTCCGCCACGGAACGTCGAGGCTGTGGAATGAAGTCGCCGAGGTCGTCGCCGAAGAGGAAGATCACGCGGTAGTTGGCGGCGACGTGCCGGCGACGGGTCGTCTTGTCGGAACCCCACTCCGGTGTCTCGCCGAGGGTGAGGATACAGTCCTCATCCGTCGCCAAGGGGAAACCCCACCGCGCGAGGTTCTTGCGGGTGGAGTCCTCCAGATCATGGGGCCGGTTGGTCACGTAGAACACCCGGACCCCCCGCATGGCCGCTTTCTGCAAGAAAGGGAGTGCCCCCGGCAGGGGGAGCGCATTGGCCTCGTGGGCCCATTCCGCCCAGGCCGCAGCGGTGAACGAGGCACCGGTCTTGATGAGGCGGGCCTGGAATGGGGAGTTGTCGAGGACCGTCTCGTCGACGTCGACGATCAATGCGGGCGGCATCGTCCTAAGTCCACGCATGGAAGCCTGTTCCATCAGGGCGGACCAGGATTTGTCCTCGAGGGCGGCGTCCAGGTGTTCCGCGGCGCTCTGATAGGCCTGCCGACAGAGACTCGGCCACAGAGCCGAAGTCTGCACCCAGAGCGTGGTCTGGAGCTTGGGATGGGGTGGATTCGGCTCCCCGGGAAGCGTGAGAGCGAGGGCGAGAAGCAGCAAGATTCCCTGGCGCATGACTGGACTCCACGGGTTCGACTTGGCAGGATTCACAGAAGACTCCCCGGAATCCTACCGGGCCGACCGCATCGCTGCCAATCATAGCGTGAATCGCAATCCGCGCTGCCTACGCATCACCCATTCGTTTGGTTAATTGGAGACTCAACATGAGAAGCCGAATCCCGACCCTTTGCGTCGGTCTTGTCCTTTTGCTCGCGACGCTTGCCGGCGCGCAGTTCGACGTCAACGGCCCGAACGCCGTCCTCACTCTTCAGGGTGAGGTGCCCAGCATGACGGATCCCGTGGCCCACGACGTCACCGTACCCGTCCCCGGCATCTTCGATCTCAGGATCGCCACCAATGTGAATCCCGGAGTTCCGTTGCTTCTCCTCTACAGTCCGATGAGTCCCACCACCGGCAACGTCTTCCCCGTGCCGTGGGGCGGCTCCATCGACATCGGCACGGCGGGTGTTTCGGTTCCCGGTGGGATCGTTCTGGTCGGCGACGGGCTCGGGCTGAGCGTGGGCCCCCTCGATCCCTTCTTCGCCTCCAATCAGGGCAGCGCCGTCTTGGGGACGCCGCCCGAGTTCGTCCTCTCCCTCGCGGCGGGGACGGCCTTGGATGGCAGCCACGCGGCCTTCCAGGGCATCGTGCAGGACCCGACGCAGCCCCCGTTCAATTTGGACAACACCGAGGCGGTCGACGCCAACTTCCAAGGCGGTCAGATCGTCATCGCGACGCCCACCTCTTCGGGTTCGTTCCAGGTGCCTTTCATCTCGGGCAAGGTCTTCAACTTTCACGGGACCTCCTACACCGAGGTCTTCCTGAACGCCAACGGTTACGTGAACTTCTCCGCCGGCAGTTCCGTGGCGAACGGCGGCTTCACGATCGATGCGGTCAGCTTCCTGAACGCCGAACCCGCCATCGCGATCTTCCTCGCGGACTGGCAGAGCGGAGCCTCCAATCAGATCCTTTACCAGGAGAGCAGCAATCAGGTGCGCATCGCCTACGGCGACCCGACCGTGCAGACGGGCGGCCTTTCCCACTTCGGTGACAACGACTCGAACATGTTCGAGGTGACCCTGCAGCTTCAAGATCAGCTCTTCTCCAACCCCAACGACGGCAACTTCAAGATCGACCTCGTTCAGATGGACCCCACGGCGACCGTGCAGAACGGTTCCGGTCTCATCGGCCACACGCCGGGCGGCTTGGCACTCATGGGCGGCGGCGCGGACACCGACCTCCACGCCAACCCGACGGGCGGCTTGGGTGTCGCCCAGATCGAGGAGCACGACAACAACCAGACCAATGCGACCCTCTTGGGTTACGACGGCATGGGAACTCCTCGTGCGTACAACTGGATTCACAGCTGGAATACGCAGAACATCGTCTTCCAGCCCCAGCCCTGGGCCCTTGTCCCAGGCGACACGGGATATACCGCGACAGCGTCGGCCCCGGCGCCCGATGATGTCCGCGGCGTCGACGTGAACAGCCTCGACGTGGCGGGCGGTGAAATCATTCACGTCGTGGGCAAGTTCCACGGCTTTGCCGACATGCTGGGCCAGGGGACGGTGGTCTTCGATCCTGCGGGTCTCGCCTTGCCGGCCACCGTGGTGGGCGTCGTCGACGGCACCGCCAGCACGCCGTTCTCTTTGCCCAACACGCCTTCGATGAGCCCCTTCCGTGACTTCGAGGGAGTGGAAATCGTGACCCCGGCCTTTCCGGCCCCCGGCACCTATGACATGCAGGTCAACTTCATGAACGGCAGCACGTTCACCGTGCCCGTGACGGTGGTCAACTCGGGCATCGTGCTGACCAGTTATCCCGTGACGAGCGGCAGCAACGTGTTCCCGCACACTCTGACCGTGCCGGTCTCGCTCTACGGGTTGCAGTACACGAACTTCTTCCTCCACGGTCACGGGTACGTGACGTTCGGCTCGAGCAATTCCGACTTCAGCGAGAGCTTGCCGGAATTCTTCGCGGGTTGGCAGGCCGCGGGGACGACGACGCCTCGTCCCGGTGTGGCGGTGATGTGGTCCGACCTCAACAACCCGAACAGCCTGGGCAGCCCGAGTCCCACCATCGACGTGACCGAGGACACGACGGTGAATACGGTGAACGTGTCCTTCAGCAATCAGTACCACTGGAGCACGGGCAATCCCGCGGGAACGGCTTCGGTGACGTTCGGGGGGTTCGGACCGAATTCGCTCACCTTCGACCACTCGGGCTTCCTGGGGGACAGCAACCCTGCGGGCAACTCCCACAACGTGATCATCGGTGTCACCGACGGTGATGATCAGGTCGGTTCCGACACCAACCTCACGGACGGGACGGGCACGGGCCTCGTGGGCGCCATCGGCACTTACACGAGCGCGATGGGGCCGGATTCCTTCGCCGAGCAGATCCCCACCGGCGTCACGCCGGCATTGGGCATCTGGAACGTGATCGACACCGGCGACGGCATGACGATCCCCTTCGGAACGTGGACCATCTTCTGATCCCTTCCGTCCAACCCTGAGTCCTCATCGGGCCGAGGCACTCCGCCTCGGCCCGTTTTCTCGGCCTCGAGAACGAAGCCGGAATCCCGCCATGGGTCGTCGATGCTCCTGGCGAAACGTTCGAGCACGGTGTGCCGTTGAGAGTTCCCTTCCGTCACCGCGGCCAAACGGATCGACGGGGTATAGGACATGATGGCCTCAGCGGGGAAGACGGAAAGCGTCGCCGCCGCGCCCCCCGCCAATCGCGAGTCGGCGAGAAGGAAGACGACGACCGGGAGGACGGGAACCGGCCGCCTCGTGAAAGCCCACTTCCCGGGGAATCACCCCATTCCGACCCTGCCTTCGCCGCCTCCGCATTGAATTCCCGGCTCCCCTATCCTACACCTCTCCCGTCCGCATTCCAGGGCGATTAGCTCAGTTGGCTAGAGCACCTCGTTTACACCGAGGGGGTCACAGGTTCGAATCCTGTATCGCCCACTTTCGTGGTGGGGATTTTGAGGGGCCGAGCAGGGCGGGCGGGGAGAAGATGGGATCATGAGGATCGTCTGTCTGTCCGACACCCACGGATATCATCGGGATGTCGATGTTCCGGCCGGGGACGTGGTGCTGGTGGCGGGGGATCTGACGAGGCGCGGTCGTCTCGAAGAGATCCGAGCGTTCGACGCGTGGCTGGGCGAGCTTCCCCACGGGGAAAAAGTGGTGATCGCCGGGAACCATGACTTCGGCTTCGAGCGGGATCCGACCGCCAGGGATCTCCTGACGAATGCTCGGTATCTCCAGGACGAAGGGCTCGAGCTGGAGGGCTTCGCCCTCTGGGGGAGCCCTTGGCAGCCGTGGTTTTACGATTGGGCGTTCAATCTTCCTCGGGGCGAAGAACTCCGTCGCGTCTGGCAGCGGATTCCCGAGGAAACGGATATCCTCATGACTCACGGACCGCCGGCCGGGGTTTTGGACCGCTGTGCCGATGGGCGGCGGGTCGGATGCGAGGACTTGCGCGAGGCCGTCGAAAGAGTCCAACCGTTGCTGCACGTCTTCGGACACATTCACGAGGCCTACGGCTTCGAAGAGCATGGCGACACGCTTTTCGTCAACGCCAGCAACTGCAACCGGGAGTATCGGCCGACCCAACCCGCCATCGTCGTGGAGCTCGTGGCGGGCCAACCCGCCCGGATCGTCTCCTGATCAAGGGCCGGCGCACCGTCACCGGGTTTCCGGACGTTTCGATGCGTGGGAGAATGGGGCCGTGAGCAAGGAACGCGACGAGCTCGCAAAGGCCGTTGAAGACGTCCTGGGGGCCGGGCGCCTCATTCGGGACCCCGAAGGTGCGGGGGGAAGCGAGGACGGATGAAGGAGAATGGTGAAAAGGTGGCGTGGGAAGGGGAGATCCTTGCGGTGCAACCCCGTATTCGGATGACCCGGTGTTTCGATCAACGTCACCACGGCTATTCCGGTTACGTCCTGAGAGTTCGCGGTCGTCGGGACGGAGAGGACGGTGAGTTCGTCGTGGCCATCGGCAAGGCCGCCCAGGCGAAGCATGCGTTCCGCGTGGGCGACGTCGTGAAGGGGAAGGGGCACCCCGTCGTCGACGCCCGTCTGGAAACGGCCGACCTGTACAAGGTGAGCGGACTGAAGCGGCTCGCGTGGGGTCCGGAGTCCTTCGAGGACGCGCCACCATTCCTGGGCGTGCCGCCTATTCTCGAAGTCTATCGGGAACGGGGCCACCGTCGATTGGCGAGCCGGACGTATCAGATCCATTGCAAAAGCTGCCTGTGGGGCTGCGCCATGGTGGTGGAGATCATCGTCGATCAGCGAAATCCCTCGCGGAAGGAATACCGAAGAGAGTCCTTCTGCTATGGGCCGAAAAGCTGCCCCCTCTACGAAGCCGGGGCGACCAGGCATGTGCCGGGCCGCAACGGCAGGTCCTGGGAGGAGGAGGACTGGGTGGACGAGGACGCGACCGCCCACCGTGGGCCGGACGACTGAGCGTTGCCGGAGCGAGAAAGCTCAGGTAGCCTGCTGGGAGAGTTGGGCTTCGAGGCGAATCAGAGGATCGGCGAGGAATCATGGACTCCAAAGAGATCGAAAAGCAGGCGGCGGAAGTCCAGGAATGGGTGGCGATGCGGGCGGAGAAGGGGGAAGCCTTCCTCCGCGATGTGAACGTCGACGGCGTGGACATGACGCCCTACGAGGACAAGGTCATCGTCGACGTCGGATGCGGACCCAGGCCGTTCGTGGAGTTCTATCCGGCCCGGGCGGGCTTCATGCTCGACTGTTGCATGCGGGAATACCGGCGCGAGCAGTTGTTGCAATCGGAGACGCCCAAGAAGGTGTTGTGCGTGGATTGCATGGCGGAACACCTTCCTTTGCGCACGGGAGCCGTCGATCACGTCTTCTCCATCAACATGCTGGATCACTGCTACGACCCCGAAAGCGTCGTCAAGGAATTCCGGCGTGTGATCAAGCCGGGAGGATGGATTCACCTGAACGTGGACATCGGCGGCGAGGCCACTCCCTGCGAACCCATCGTCTTCAGCGAAGAGCGCCTCGATGAGATGTTCGACGGCCTCCAGCTCGTCTACAAGGGCAGCGGGACGCCGTCCCACCCGGGCCGGGAAGCCATGGTGATGCGGGTCTACCGGTGGGCGGACGGGGCCGCCGAAGGGACCTGCGAACCCAGCCGGGACGTGCGGGTTGCTTCGGAGGTGTCGGTGGTGGAACGCAGTCTGGAATACCTGGCGTGCCCCACCTGTCGCGGGCCTCTTCAGTTGAGAACGGGCCTCGTCTGCGAGACCTGCGACCACGCGTATCCCATCGAGGACGGCATCGCGATGCTCAAACCGGCTTCAGCCTGACGTGAGCCGCTGGAGGGCGCGCCGCGAGTTCAGGCCCGGGTCGTCGCCGTCCGGGCCCTGCTCCCAGGTCTGCCCCCCTTCCCGCGACGGCCTAGCCGGTGCGTCCGTGCCGGCCTTGCCACCCGCCTCGCTTGAACCCCTCGCCGAGAGGAGCGTTAGGCACCGGGGGGGGCACGAGGCTGACTTGATAGGAGCAAGTTCGATGAACGCAATGATATGGGTGGCCCTTTGCTGCCTCACGACTCCGCAACAGGACGTCAAGGAGATCTTCAGGCTGGATAACTCGTCGGGCTCGTGCGAGACGAACATGCAGGTCGAGACCGTCGATGCGCCGTTCAATCCCCAAGATCACAAGAGCATCGTCTTTTATGCCGTGGGAGCCAGCGGTTTGACGGCGACCTTCGAGATCCCGGCGAAGCCGAGACAGGCCGTGCTCGAGATCGACCATCTGTCCGCCGGCGCTCCCGTCGAGTTCGGAGGCAATTCGCGGATTTCGATCCTTGTCAACGGACGGCCTTTCATGAGAGCTTGGGAGGTCGGCGCTCACGGCTATACGACGGATCGACTCACGATCACGAAGATGTTGAAACCGGGTCGCAACTCCCTCCAACTCCGCTTCGTCGGAGGGCAGACCGCCTACTGGCTCCGTCGTCTGGAGGTCCAGTGCCTCTTGCCTCCGGGAACATCCCCTGGAGGAAAGGTCGAATTGACGAAGGGTCGAGGCGACTACGCCGTGGTCGTCAGCAAGCCGACGTTCATGGACGCGAGCTGGAGGAAGGTCGTGGACGCTCTTGTCAAGAAGCACGACGCCTCGGTCATCGTCTTTTCATCGCAGGTCAATGACGCTCTGAAGACCCTCGCTCAGGTCTTCCCCAAATACGCGTGCTTCGTGGCTCGACCTGAAGAAGCCGGACGGGATTTCGTGATCGCCGTGCACCGGATGTCACGGCACCTGGACGCGGATCCGTACACCGATGTGATCTGGGGCATCCTGACCGGTTACGAGGCCTCAGATGCCCTGCGCATCGCCAGGAGAGAGCGCCCCCTGCTCGTGACGCGGGCCGCGGCCGGATACGGCCTGGACCTGAACGCGTTCGAAGAGGGCATCACTTACAGCGAGACGAAGAAGAACACGAAGTGGGTCAAGAAGCCGGGCCGGCCCGCGAGGCGGCTTCCCGCTCCTGACGACACCACGGCCGCTCTGGTGGACGTCCTGAATGCCTATCGCCCCCAGCTTTTCGCCACGAGCGGACACGCGACCCAACACGACTGGCAGATCGGGTACAGCTATCGCAATGGTCAATTCCGCTGCGAGAAAGGACATCTCTTCGGACTTGACCTCCAGGGGCGGCGGTTCGACATCGATGCGCCCGATGCGAAGGTCTACGTCGCCGCCGGGAACTGCCTGATGGGGCTGATCGAGGATCGGGACTCGATGGCGTTGGCGTGGATGCACAGCGCAGGCGTCGATCAACTGGTGGGTTACGTGGTGTCCACCTGGTTCGGCGCCGGCGGGTGGGGGACGCTCGAAAGATTCGTAGAGGGCCAGGGACGGCACACGCTGGCGGAGGCATTCTACCTGAACAACCAGTCGCTGGTTCATCGCCTGGTCACGGAGTACCCCGAAGCGGCTTCGGTGAATCTGTCGAGATGGAATGTCGAGAATCACCCGATGTTGTTGGGGGAACTCGCCGCGGAACACGGGATCGGTGGCCGCGAAGCCCTGGGGCTTCTCTGGGATCGGGACACGGTGGCCTTCTATGGAGATCCAGCCTGGGAGGTTCGGCCGAAGCAGGTGATCGAGCCGGCCTGGTCGCAGACACTTCTCCGCGACGGCCACGACTACGTCTACACTCTCGTGACTCATCGCGATGGTCGCTGGCGGCGACCTCCCATGGCGATTCTTCCCCATCGCATCGAGGACGTCGAAATCCTCGCGAGCGAGAACGGCCCAGGGGCGGCCATCGCGCCGGTGATCACTGACAATTTCATCCTCCTGCCTCTGACGGGTGACTTCGCCAAAGGCCGCCGCATCGAGGTCCGATTCCGAGCGAAGGACATCCCACGGAAGTGACCGATGTCGCTCCCGCCCTCCCTCGTGCGAACCGGTTTTCAGCCTGACGCGACGTGCTCATCCCGGAGGGGGGAGCATGAGGCCCCGAGGCGTATCGACGACGAGGCCGAGGCGGATGAGTTCGGGCTCCACCAGGCGCTGGTAGGCTTCCGGAGTCATGGGAATGGCCGCGGCGAGCCGGAGGCGGGGATCTCGTGGCGATGGCAGGTGGGTCACCGGTGCGCCACCACCTTGTAGACATCGGAGGCGCACCCGGCGGAGGGGGCGACCGTGGCTGGGTTCAATCAAGGAGGGTGGCGAGGCGGGCCCGGGCGCGGTGGAGGAGTTGGCGGACGGAATCCTCGCTGCGCCCGAGGAGAACGGCGGTCTCGGCATAACTGAGTCCCGCGATGCAGACGTGGGCGATCACGGCGCGGTAGTCGGGGGGAAGGGCGTCGAAGGCTCTCTCGAAGCGAGTGAGCTCGTCACGGGTCGCGGCGGCGCGAGAGGGCGAGACCACGCGACTGTAGCGATCAAGAATCTCCGCGTGGTCGACGTCGGCGTCGGCGGGCGTCGGCCGCTCCCGGAACACGTCGCGGCGCGCGGCCGTATGATAAGCGGACTTGTTCCGGAGCTTGTGGGCCGCCGCCGTGAACAGCCATGCCTTGAAGGCGCGCTCGCTGTCCGACCGGAAATCCCTGATGTCGACCAGCACGTCCCCGCACACCGACTGCACGACGTCCGCCGTCGATTCCCTTCGCGCCACGGCGTTCTCCAGATGAAGGCGCACAAAAGCCTTCAGAGCGGGCAGATACGGGGCCAGGAGTGCTCCCATCGCTTCGGCGTCACCGGCCTGGGCCCGTCGCAAGAGGTCTTCGAAACCGGTCTCCATACGACGAGTATAGACCGACTTTCGCGGACATGCGCACTCTTGGCAGAACAGTCAGCCTGTGCGACGCTCGGGCCATGCACGATTCCGCCGATGAACGCCCTCTCGACGAGATCGAGGCCGCCCTGGCGGAGATCCTCATCGCCGCGGACGCCGGAGAGGGGAGGCCGGAAGATCTCGTCGAGCGCTATCCCGAACACCAAGAAGCCCTCCGGCGGCGGCTGGCACGCCTGCATGCCTTCGACGCGGAACACGAGGAGATCGCCCCCGTCCACGTTCCGGGATACATCGTCGATCGCTTGCTCGGGCAGGGGGGCATGGGACAGGTGTGGAACGCTCGTCGCCAATCCGACGGCGCCGTCGTCGCCATCAAGACCCTCCATCGGAGCGCAGCCGGGCCGAATATGGTGAAACGGTTTCGCCGCGAAGGGGAGGCTCTCGCCCGCCTGGATCACCCCCATATCGTCCGAGTCGAAGACGTCGGTGAGACGGAGCACTTCAGCTACATCGTCATGGAAAAACTCTCCGGGCGCGACTTGGGTGTCGTCGTCACGGAGGAGCACCCGGAGGTTTTCCAGGTCGTCGCATGGGCGGCCTCCCTCGCCGACGCCTTGGTTGACGCTCATGAGATCGGCATCGTGCATCGCGACGTCAAGCCGTCCAATATCCTGGTCACCGATGAAGGGCGCGCGGTGCTGATCGACTTCGGCCTCACCCGGGGCGTGGAGAAGAGTTCGCTCTCCATGACGGGGCAGTTCATCGGCTCGCCCCATTACGCCGCACCGGAACAGATCCGAGGACAGGACGGTGACGTCGGCCCCCTCTCGGATGTCTATTCCTTGGGTGCCAGCCTCTACGAAGCTTTGACCGGCCGCCCGCCGTTCGACGCCTCGACGATTCAGGATCTCTTTCGCCGCATTCTCGTCGACGAACCCACGGACGTGGAGCGTTTGAACCCGAGGGTCCCCCGCAATCTCGCCCTCGTGATTCGTCGGGCCATGGAGAAGAAACCGGCTCATCGATATCCGGACGCGGCGGCCTTTCGGGACGATCTGCAGGCCGTCCTCGAGGGTCGTGATGTGGTCGCCGGTCCGCCCGGTTGGCGGCGGCGGACCCTCCGATGGGGCCGCCGCCATCCAGCGGCAAGCGCTGCTCTCCTGGCTGTTCTCGTTCTCGTGGTCGGGGTCGCGGTCAGGGACGAGGTGCGACGGCGCGACGCGGCGGCGCGGCGTGCCGTCGCGGCATCGAAGCTCATCGCCGATGCCAGAGCTCGCCTCGCCACGTTCGAGCGGGACGCCGAAGAGCTGCCGAACACGATCATCGAGTTCGAAAAGGTCCGTCGCCAATTTTTCGCCTCCCCGCCCGACGCAGCCCTCCGCGACCGCTTCGAAGCCCTCAAGTCGCGGGTGGAGAGCGCGGAGACCGAGCTGGAGCTGGTCTCCTTGGAGATTCTGGAAACCCTTCGCGCCGCGGAGGAACTGGACGGCCGTGTCGAAGGCGCGGATGCTCTCCGGGCTCGCCTGTTTTTTCAGCGGTGGCGACTGGCCGCGGGGCGGTCGGATGATCGCATGATGGCGTTCTTCGCCCGTCGCGTACTGGATCTCGACGGCCCGGACGGCCGTTGGGGGCGGGCTGTCCGCCCCCGTATTCCCATCTCGGTGAACATCGACCCTCCGGGCGCACGGGTGGACGCCTTCGTGCACCGCAACCTGCGCGACGTGGCGGACACGAAGGACTCGCGGATCATCGCGCTTCCCTTCCGAGGTCTTCCCGAGGGTGTGAAGCCCGGGGCTCTTGCACTTCGTGTGATGCGACCGGAAAAGGGCATCATGCCGGAGGACCTCGTCGTTGCCCTGGAGGGAGCTCCTCTCGAGGGGGCCGTCTTCGTCCTGGATTCGACGAAGCCCGGGATCGCCCGTGGCGCGCGGCTGCTCGAGATCGACGGCGCCCCCGTGCCGGAGGTGGGCGTCGCGGAGGATCTGCTGGCGGAGCCCGGCCCCCATTCCTGCCTGGTGATGGAGGAAGGGAGGCGATCCACCTTCGAGCTTTCTGTCGGTGAAGTCGTGCTCGGAAACGCGAGGGAGTTTCTTGCCGCCGGGGGCGGCTCCGTCACGCTGTGGCGCGACGGGCGACTTCTCTCTCGTCACCTGCCGCCGGGCGCGGTGCTCAGGCCGTCCCGCTCCCCTCTCCTGCACGGGCCGCAGTCCTTTCTCGGCACCGCACCTCTCGAGAACGTCGCCGTTCCGGGAGATGCTGTCGTTTTGTTGATCCGCGCCGACGGCTACCTTCCCATGCGCATTCTTCTCGACGCGCGCAACTTGCCTGATCGTTTGCCGGACGTCCGCCTGGATCCCTCCGACGCGTGGCCGGACGCCTTCGTTTCCCTGTTCACCACGGACTACCGTCGACTACGCATCATGGATCGTGAGGTCACGGTCGGTGAGTACATGGAGTTTCTTCGAGCCGATGACGCCGTCGCCGGGCTGCCGCTGTCCGCTCGCCTGCCGCAACCCGGCGCGGAGTGGCTCGCCGCGGATGGTACGGCGCGAAGACCGCCGGGGGTTCGCCCTGATCTGCCGATCGTTCAGGTGACATGGAAACAGGCGACGGCTTACGCGGCGTGGCGGACACGCCGTGCACGAGAACGGGGCCAACCGTGGCGTTTCACGTTGCCGAGCAGCAGAGACTGGCAGACCGCCACGGGCTGGGTCCTTCCCCGGTGGCGCTATCCCTGGGGGCGCGACTTTCGGCCGACGTTTTGCAAGTCCTGTTTCGCGAGGCAGAAGCCCAGGATCGAGCCGGTCTTGAGGTTTCCCATCGACGAGACAGCCCGGGGGCTCCTGGACACGGCGGGCGGCGTCGCCGAATTCGCCTCCAGCTGGTTCTGGGAGGAGCGCCTCCAGCGTGCCGTTCACGGGGGCAGTTGGGCCCACGCGGAGCCCCAGGGTTTCGAGAGCCGATCGACCTTCGGACTGGGAGAGAACGAGTCCCATGGGTTCGTCGGCTTTCGTCTGGTTCTCCACATCGATGAGTGATGCCGGAGTTCACGGTAAAGAAGGATAGAAATCCGGAATGACGCCGATCCCTCCGGAGCCGTTGTAGCTGATCGCCACCGCTTGGGGCGTGATGAACCGAATGTGACCGGGTTGGGTGGCGCCGTCCGCAGCAAAGGGGTTCGGTACGATCTCGACCGTCGTGAACAGGCCGGTCGACGGATCCAACTCCATGCGGGTGAGGGTGTCATCGTTGAACCCCGCCGCGGCGATCCTGTGTCCGCGAACCCCCAATCCGACCGGACCCGAGCCCACGTTGGCGGTGTCGAGGATCACGGGGGGGCCGTTGCCGGTCCAGGAGAATGCCGTCACCGTCGATTGAACGAAATCGCTGAAGGCTCCGATTCCCCCCGCGGGGTCCCAGCGGAGACGGCCGTGATTCGCCGCTGTGCTGAGGATCATCGTCTCAGTGACCGGACCGCCGGGCGGGGCCTGAATCCAGACGAGCCCACCGTTGGATCGCAGTCCCACGAATTCATCGGCTGCAGGGTTGGCGACGACGCTTCGGAGGTCCTGCTGGAGTGAGACGGCGTTGTCTTCGATGACGAACGTTCCCAACTGGGGGTCAGGGCGGACAAGATCCAACCCGAAAGGGCGGATGTAGACGGCGCCGAGTGTGGGGTCGTTCCCGATCAATGTGGAATGGGGATAGGAGCCGAAGCTGAATTGTCCAACGGGCTCCGGGTCCCCGTTCGGGTCCAACGTGACGACGAATCGGTTGACGCCGGAGAGCGAAAGAGCTCCGGCTGAGGCCCCGTTCGCGCTGGGCTCCAATCGAAAGGCGTCAAACGCGGCTGTAGGGAATGGGGTGCCGGGTGCGTCCGGGTACTGAATGTCGATCAGCACTTGTCCCGTGACGCCGTCGACGCGCTGAAACACCATGCCCGTGGTGCCGACGGGGGCCCCCGCGACGTCAATCTTCACGTTTTCCGGGGGGCCCGAGGTGGGAAAAGGAACCACGTCGATGTTTTCGGGGGATTCCAAATCCGGGAGATCGATGTAGACGGGTTGGGGCCCGACGATCACTCCCCCGGGCATCCCGGAAGAGGTGCAGGTGACGTTCCTTTTGCAAACCGCAGTGATGGGGGAAATGTTGTTGGTGGACATGGGACTCGTCGTACGAATCGTCACGGTGACGGTGCCGCTGGGCGGGTTACCGGCCGCGCATGTGACTTCGAACGAATCGGTGGCCGCCAGAGGAATGAACATCATGGACATCGCCGACGGGAACGGCGGCGCTGTGGAATGCTCCACCGAGTAGTCAGTCGAGTCGACCCTCCATTCCGCCGTCAGAGGCCCACCGGTGCTGTTGTGGAACTCGACCGGCACGGTCACCGTCATGCCCTGTTCGATGGGGAGGGGGTCCATCCCACCGATGGAAAGGTCGAAAGCAACGGTTCTCTGAAAGACCGATTCCGGTGAGATGAGCGATGTCTCGGCGGAAACGATTCGTTCGCCATTCGCTTCCATGATCGTCATCTGGTTGCTGAGAGTCGTCGGGGTTCCCTGGGTTAAGTCGACGATATATAAGCCTCTACATAAGTTGATCATATCGTCCTGAAACTTGATTGTCACCGGCATCGCGAAAACCAGGGGGTCGGTGGAATCGCTTCGCTCCACACTGTACGGATCGAGGCCGCTGACGACGATTGGCGTCGGCGTCGCCAGAGCGCCCGGAGGAATGCACAGCCGAAATCGGCCATCCTCCGACATCGCGGTGCCTCCTTGGGGGCCGATGGTCGTGGTTGTACTCG
>CAZLGG010000033.1:0-36459 GCA_964559135.1 uncultured Planctomycetia bacterium | reverse complement strand
CCTTCGGGACGCCCCTTCACCGTGTCCCACAAGGGCAAGCCGGTCACGGAGTTGTTCGCATGAGATTCTTGTCGATCCTCCTCGTGCTCGTCGCGACGTCCATCGCCATGGGGCAGAAGGGCCCCGTCGACTTCGAGCGGGACGTGTTTCCGGTCTTCAAGCGCGCTTGCTTCGAATGCCACGGGACTCCTCGCAGGGACTCCCAGGGCAAGGTCCGCGGACCGAAGGCCGGGCTGCGCCTGGACGGCAAGGCTTGGCTGCTCCGCGGAAGCGAGAACGGGAGCATTCTTTCTCCATCCAAGCCCAAGGCGAGCGAACTCTATCTGCGGGTTTCGCTCCCGCCGGACGATCCGGACATCATGCCGCCCAAGGGTGAGCCTCTGAGTGCGAAAGAAGTCGAGACCGTGAAGCGGTGGATTGCGGAAGGGGCCTCGTTCGGCTCATGGCAGGGCACCTTGGCTGGAAGCGGCCCCCGTGTGTCGTCTCCGCGACGCTCCTCGGGCGAGGGAGGTCGGATGCGCGAGAGGCTGGCCGAGTTGGCGAAGGGGCTCAGTCCGGTCTCACGAGCCGCGCGCGAAAAACTCGTCGCCATGGGTGCGGTCATCGAGAACATGGACTCCGCGGGCAAACTCGTCATCGTTCATTTCGCATCCCACGAGGCCCGAATCGGGGACAAGCAGGTCAAGGCTTTGAAAGCCATTCAGGACAACATCGTTCGGCTGGATCTCTCCCGGACGAGAATCACGGACCGTTCCCTTGCTCACGCGGCGGCGATGCCGAGGTTGCTGAGACTGGACTTGACCGAGACGGCCATCACGAATTCCGGTCTCGAGAAGCTGGGTGCGGCGCCCCGTCTCCGAGAGCTCGTGCTCTGCGGGACTTCCATCGACGACAAGGCGACCAAGGCGCTTCGATCGTTGGTGACGTTGCGCTCCCTCTATGTCTGGCGCACGGGGATCAGCGAAAATGCGTTGTCCGAGCTGGCCGGTCTCTTGCCCAAGGCACGCGTGGTCGGTGCGCCCGACTTGCCCCGCCCTGCGACGAAGGAGACCGATCGAACGAGGCGGCGGCGACGCTCAAAGTAGAGCGAGATGGATCACGGTGCCGCAGAGAAGGACGGGACCGACTCCGAACTGAAGCCAGAAGAAACGGCGACGAATCGTGGGGGCGTGTTCGGAACCCAGGGAGAGTCTGGCTGCCGTCAGAAGAACGGCCACCGTCGCCGTCGTGGCGACGGCAACGGGGTTGGTGAAATAGCTTCCCAGGGCAATCCCGAAGAGAATGATACTCGCGATTTGAGCTGTCTGCGCCAAACGAATCACCCAGGCCTGCGTCAGCCATGGAGGCCGTTGGAATCCGTGCTCGGGCGCGTCCACGGGAGCGAGAAGGCTGTACACCATGTCCAAGCCCGCGGCCCAGAAGAGGGTGGCGGCGCCAAATAGGACGATGGGCCACGCCTCTTCCGTCAAAGCTCCGCGGGTCGCCACCCAGCCGCCGACGGGAGCTCCCGCCAATCCCAGACCGACCAGGAAATGGGTGAGACCCGTGAAGCGGCGTATTGCCGCATGCACCACGAGTCCCGTGCAGACGAACCAGGAGAGATGCCCGGAGAGCCCGTTGAGCTGATATGAGAGGAAGATGAGAAAGGCCGCGGCGTGGAATGCGAACGCCGCCCAGACGGGGCGGGGGACGGCTTGACTGGTTTGGGCTTCCGCCGGCGATTCCGGGTTGGCGACGTCCGCCGGCGCTCGGAAGAATCGAAGAAGGCTCGTGGCGAGCCCCCGCCCGAAGATGACGATGAAAACCACGAGCACGAGTGTTCCCGTGGAGGGGAGTCCGCCAGCCGCCCAAAGTACGCCGGTGAGGGCAAAAGGGAGGGCGTGAAGGCTCCGCACGACGTGGACACGGCGATGCAGCTCCGCGACGAGGTCGACGATGCGGTGAGGGTTGAGCGTCGTGGCACGGCGGGGTTCCATTGCGGGGGATTCTACCCCAATCGGCGAGCGGACAGCGCCTCTCGCGAGGGCGTCGAGCCGCTGCGTGCCTTGTGATACCCTCTTATCCGCCCCGATTGAGAGGCGGTCGGCCCGTCAGAGGCGCAAGGAAGCGCCGGCCGAATCCGTCGCGTCCGGCGGCGAGTCCGACCCGTTGTCTCCGGAGACGTATCCCATGGGACTCTACCGAGGTTCGAATCGCTCTTCCGTCGACTTCATCGTCCGGCCTCCCGATCCGCCGAAGTACGATCTCGAAACTCCCTTGGGCACGGTGAAGATCGGTCCGTTTCGAGAGGGGGACGAGGAAGGCATCCTTCAGCTTTTCCGTGATCTGTTTTGCGCCCGCCGCAACATGGATCAATGGAACTGGCAATACCGAGATCACCCCCTCGGCATGCATGTTTTCGTGGGACGACTCGCTTCCGGGCAAGTCGTTTCTCACTTCGCGGGGATTCCCGCGCGCACACGGGTTTTCGACGGAACCTACGTCTTTTCGCAAGTTGTCGACTCCATGGTCGACCCGCGATGTCGCTCGGGACTCAAAAAGCACGGCCTTTTCAAGCTGACGTTGCTGGCTCATGCGTACCACTATGGCCGACCTGATCGGGAGTTGGTGCAGATGGGGCTTCCCAACCCGCTGGCCTATCGATTGGGGGCACAGACCTGCTACTACGTGCCGCTCACGAAATGCTACGCACACGAGAAGCGCATCGACCCCGATCGAACCGGCTGCGGTATCGAGTCGGAGATCAAGGTTCTCGGCGAGACGTTCGAGGTCGCCGTCCTCGATCACTTTCCCGACGATGTCGGGGAACTTTGGGAGAAGCTGAAGAAACGGCACGGGATCATCAGCTTCAGAGACCCCGCGACGCTCGAGTGGAGATACACGAAAAACCCGAATTGGAACTACAGGATCGTAGCGATTCGCTCGTCGGACGGGGTCCTCCGCGGCGTTGCGGTCACCCGCAGCCATTGGCTCGTTCAGAGGGACCTCATCATCGGCGATTGGCTCCCCGACCTGGACATGGAGGCCGCTTCCCCAGCCCTCATCAAGGTGTGCGAGCGACTGGCGGCCGAGGACGGAATGAAGCGCGTCCTGTGCATTCTCAACCACAACGCTCCGGAATCTCGTGTCTTCGAAGACACGGGCTACGACCTGTGGAAGACGCCTTTTCGCCTCGTCGCTCACTCCTATGACCCATCGTTCCTCACCGAGGACGATATCCTGAGGCACTGGTACTACACGGCCGGCGATTTCGATGTGTTTTGAGATGCACGATGCGTCAGAACGGTACGCAGCGACTGCTGGAGAGGCGTTGCAAGCGGGCTCGAGGAGATCGTCATGAGCACTTATCGGGGATCGAATCGAGCATCCATTGAATTCCTCGTGAAGGCGAAACCGCCGAAGTTGGAATTGGAGACGATGCTCGGCCGGGTGAAGATCGGGCCTTATCGTGAGGGCGATGAAGCGGGGATTCTCGAGCTCTTCAAAGAGGTCTTCAAGGTTGATCGCCCCCTCGAGAAGTGGGTTTGGGAGTACAAGGATCACCCTGTCGGAATGCACGTCTTCGTCGGGCGGCTTGCCGACGGCAAGATCGTTTCGCATTTCTCCGGGCTTCCGGTCCGAACGAAGGTCTTCGACAAGACATTCATCTTCTCTCAAATCGTCGATTCCATGGTGCATCCGCGATGCCGGGCCGGACTCAAGAAACAGGGCCTCTTCAAGCTGACCCTTTTGGCGTATTGCTACGAGTACGGGCGAGAGGACAGGGAATTGGTCCATGTGGGGCTGCCGAACGCGCTGCATTACCGACTCGGTGTGCAGACCCTCTACTATGTCCCCCTCACGAAGTGCTACGCCCACACGAAAACTCTCCCGGACAAAGGGCCGGTCACGCCACGAGGCCCGGAAGTGAAGGCCTTCGGTGAGACCTTTCACGTCGACGTGCCGGAGCGTTTTCCCGACGATGTCGGTGACATCTGGGAGAAGGTGAAGGCGACCCACGGCATCATCGGGCATCGTGATGCCGAGTATCTGGACTGGAGATACTGTCGGATTCCCGATCAAACCTATCGGATCATCACGGTCCGCTCGGACGAGGGAGCTCTCCGCGGCGTTGCCGTCACCCGGACGCGTTGGCTCGGAAAGGAGGACCTCGTCATCGTCGACTGGCTCGTGGACCCCGAATACGACACGTCGGGGCCCGTTCTTGTCGGTGTTTGCGAGTATTTCGCTCGCATCGACGGGATGAATCGCGTCCTTTGCATTCTCAATCACAACGCGCCTGAATCACGAGTCTTCGAGGACATGGGGTACGATCTCGAGAAGACCGGCTTCCGACTCGTCGCGCATTCCTATGCACCCGAAACTCTCGGCGAATTGGAGATCCAGAGGCACTGGTACTATACGCTGGGTGACTTCGATGTCGTTTGACGGGGTGTCATTCCGCCGTCCGGATGAGGGTATCGTGGCATGAGTGGGAGGATGCAGGCGGCGGTTTTCCTCGTCATTGCCCTGTTCAGCCTCTTCGTGGGGCTGGGCGCGCGCGACCTTTGGAACCCGGTCGAACCCCGCTATGCGGGAATCAGCGCGGAGATCGCTCGGACCGGGAATTGGCTTGTTCCTCACTACGACGGCAAGTTCTACGACCAAAAGCCCGCTCCGTTCTTCTGGGTCGGGGCGCTTCTTTTGCGCGGCGTGCGCGGAGAGGAGTTGCGGCGATTCCTCGTGAGGCTTCCCTCCGCACTCGGTGGACTTCTCATGGCTCTCGCGACCTGGGCACTCGGGCGGCGCCTGTTCGGGAAAGGTGCCGGGTTTTGGGCGGCGACTCTCCTTGCAACGTCCTGGCTCGTGTTCTGGTCCTCTCACTTCTGCCACATGGATACGCTGGCCGCTGCCGCCCTGAGCGGCGCGATCCTGGGCTTCCTCATCCTGAAGGACGAGATCGACCCCGCGAGGCGAAGGCGTGGATTCCTCTTGGCGGCCCTCTCGGTGTCCGGTGGTCTCCTTCTCAAGGGCCCTGCCACCATGGTTTTCGCGGCCGTCTTTCTGTTCGTCTGTGCCGCCTGGGAACGGGACGCGGGGTGGTTGAAGCGGACTCGCCCTCTCGCCGTCTGCGCCGTCGCATTGGCCGTGGGGGCGGCATGGTTCGTCCCCGCCGCCCTCGAGGCGGGGGGCGCTTGGGCGCGATCCTTGGCCATCGATCGCGGCGTATTCCACCTCGTCGATCCCGAGAATCCGGACAAGCACGGGCCTCTCTACTACGTCTCGGTGCTGTGGGGCGTCGCCGCCCCGTGGATCTTCCTTCTCCCGCCGGCGTGGTGGGCGGCACGACGCTCGCCGCCCTCGAGCCCGGCCCGGCAGGCGTGGACCCTGTGCACGGCGTGGATCCTCTCCGTCCTGGTCGTCCTTCACTTGGGGACGACCTTCAGGAGTCGTTACCTGCTCCCACTTTTCCCTCCGGTGTTTGTTCTCGTGGGAGCCTATGTCCACGGATCGGCGAGCCGCAAGGCACATCAGGCGTGGGGGGAGCGAGTCCTTTGGGCGGGGGCTGCCGTGGTGCTCGTGGCGGGAGCGCTGGGGGTGGCATGGGGGCGCTTCCCTTGGCAAGGGAATGTGGACGCCGTCATGACGGACCTGCCGTCCAGCCGTTTTCTGTTCTCCGTGCCGGTTTTCGTCTTGGGGGTCGCAGGGGCGGCGTCCGTGCTTCAAGGACGCGGAGGGCCCTGGGGCCGGCTGGCCATCGTCTTGGGGCTCGCATTGACCATGACGACGTGGAGCGAAATGGTCGCCCCGGCCATGGACAGGCTTCGAGGGTATGACCGCCTCGTCGCTGAGGTTCAGAGACATCTCACGGAGGGGCGAAGGCTCCTGGCGGTGTCGAGCTATCACACGAAGGAATCGACAGCGGGCTACTGGAACTTCCACGTGGGCGTGGAGCCGGAACCCGTCGACCTCGATGGGAAGATGTTGGAACGTCTGGCTTCGCGCGAGCCTCTGATGGTTCTCGTCCGCGCCAAGGACACGAGGGATCATCCCCGATGCGTGCCAAGGAGTTTTCGATCCCTCTGCACTGGCGTGGGCCGCCGCCGTCTGTGCCTTTTCCTCAACCCGTGGCCCCCGCCCTATTGAGGTGGAACGGAAATCCGCCCCGCATTTCCCGTCCACCCCGCTGTGCGTCTTCTTTCGGAGTCTGCGATGCCCCTTCTTCGACTTCGCTTCGCCGCCCTGCCGGTCAGCCTTCTTCTCCTCACGGGCTCGGTCATTTCACAGAGCAGTTCGTCGCCTCGCGCTCGGGCACTCGGAATTCCCTTCGATGGCAAGGCCGGTCCGTTGAATGCGATCACCGACGTGAAGGGCGTTCTGGTGGGGCACACGACTCTGGTTTCAGGAAAGGGACAGCACGCCGTGCGCACGGGCGTGACGACCATCCTCCCGAACAAGACCATCGAGAGCGTCCCTGGCGGCTTCTTCCGGCAGAATGGAAACGGGGAAGTCACGGGCATTCAGTACCTCGAGGAAACGGGCTTTTTGATCTCACCCATCGTGCTCACGAATACGCTGAGTGTCGGAACGGCTCAGACCGCGGTCATGAAATGGTCGCGGCAAGCCAAGGGCTTGGCCGATGTCGTCAACCTTCCAGTCGTGGCGGAGACCTGGGACGGTTGGCTCAATGACATCGACGGGTTTCACATCCGCGAGGAGCATGTCTTCCGAGCTCTCGACGGGGCCAAACCGGGACCGGTGGCCGAGGGAAACGTGGGCGGGGGAACCGGCATGATCTGCCACGGCTTCAAGGGAGGGATCGGTACGTCATCACGAATCGTTCCGCGCACCGCCGGGGGATACGTCGTCGGCGTGCTGGTTCAGGCCAACCACGGCCTGAAGCGTGAGCTGCGCATTGCGGGGATTCCGGTCGGCAGGATGATTCCTTACCGGTCCGAGCGCCCCGATCGGGATGACGGCTCGATCATCGTCGTCGTGGCCACCGACGCTCCACTGCTTCCCACCCAGCTGAGACGTGTCGCCCGGCGCGTCGGGATGGGGCTGGCGCGGTGTGGAGGGTTCTCGGGCACGGAGTCGGGTGACATGTTCCTGGCGTTTTCGACGCGGTCATCCACAGTGGGCCCCGACGGAAACGAACACCTCTCATTCGTCTCGGAGAGCCGCCTCGATGAGATCTTCGTGGCGACGGTTCAGGCGACGGAAGAGGCCATCGTCAATGCTCTCGTCGCGGCGGAGACGATGACGGGGAGGTCCGGCCATCGCATCCCGGCGATCCCCCATGACCGCCTACGTCGTCTTCTGGAACGACACGGTCTTATCGAGAAGAAAGCTTCATCCGGGCGCTGATTCTGACATGAGAATGATGGGCGGGTGAAAACCCACGCTTGGCGAGTGCGACGCGAGATCGTATCCTCACAGCCGTCGCGCTCCCCTCTATGTTGGACTCGAAGCCATGCCCAGGTCTCTCTGTGCGTTCGCTTGCGCGTGGATACTTGCCTTCGTTGCGGCGCCCCGCGCCTTGGCTCACGGCGATCTCCACAAGAAGATTGCCGCGGCCTCCCGCGAGATCGCCAAGCATCCCAACAATCCCGATCTCTATGCCCGTCGCGGAGAACTCTACCGATTGCACCACGAGTTCAAGCGTGCACTGGCGGATCTCACCCGAGCGGAATCCCTTGCACCGGAACGAGGCGCGTTCTGGGCCCTGAGAGCCAACGTTCTCCATGCCCTGAAGCGCGACGACGAGGCACGGCGAGAGATCGTCCGGTTCCTTGGCCGAGAACCCAATCACGGTGAAGCCCTGTGGCTCGCGGGGGAAATCGAGGCGGCGTTGGGGCACTGGAGCGAAGCCGCGCGAAGATACGCGGCGGCTGTCATTCATCTGCGTCGTCGGACACCGCGGCACTACGTCACGTGGGCCAGAGCCGTGTTGAAGACGAGACCGGGGAACGCTGGGCGTGCCATCGAGATCCTCGATGCCGGACGTGTCGCGCTCGCAGGCGCCTGGTCGCTCGACATCGAGGCTCTCGAGATCGAGCGTTCCCATCATCTTTGGGACGCGGCCCTTCGACGTGTCGATCGCATTCTCCGCCGGGCACCGCGCAAGGAGTCGTGGTGGCTCGAGAGGGGGCGAATCCTCGAATCCGCTGGACGGACCTCCGAGGCCCGGTCCGCCTATGAGGCGGCTTCGGCCCAGCTCGAGGCGTTGCCGCGTCGCGTTCGCCGCCTGCCTGCCACGCAAACCCTGGAAAACCGTATTCGCAAGGCCTTGCGCCGGATTGGAACCAAGCCATGAAGTCACTCGCATTGTTCCTGTTTTGTCTCGTCGCGTCCCTTCCCGCTCAGACGCCTCAGATCCTTCGCGGGCCCTATCTCCAGATCGGGACGCCGACGAGCATCGTTGTCCGATGGCGGACCGACGTCCCGACCGATAGCGTCGTCACGATCGGCCTCTCGGTGGGAAACCTCAACACCGCGATTTCGGACGGGACAGTGACCACCGAGCACGAAGTTCTCGTTTCAGGGCTGCTTCCCGAGACGTTTTACTTCTACGGCATCGGCGACAGCGTCAATGGGACGCTCGCCGGGAATGACGCCGATCACGTCTTCAAGACGGCGCCGCCGGTGGGCTCGAAGCGTCGGACTCGCCTTTGGGTCATTGGGGACAGTGGTTCCGGAAACAACAATGCCCGGGGGGTGAGGGACGGTTACGCCGCCTTCGCCGGCGCGACGCACACGGACCTTTGGCTCATGCTGGGGGACAATGCGTACCCCAACGGGACGGACGCCCAATATCAAACGGCTGTTTTCCAGAACATGTACGAGACCATGCTACGTCGTACGGCCCTTTGGTCGACGTTCGGGAATCACGATGCCCACAGCGCCAACTCGGCCACCCAGACGGGGGTCTACTTCGACGTTTTCACTCTTCCCACCTCGGCCCAGGCCGGTGGGGTGCCTTCCGGCACGGAGGCCTACTACTCGTTCGACTGGGCCAACATCCATTTCGTTTGCCTGGACTCGGCCGGCCCGGCCATCGGCCCCAACCACCCGATGGTCCCATGGCTGCAGGCGGACCTCGCATCGACGACGCAGGACTGGATCATCGCCTTCTGGCATCATCCTCCCTATACCAAGGGGACTCACGACTCCGATACCGAAGCGCGTCTCATCACCATGCGGACCGTCTTCATGCCGATCCTCGAGAGTTTCGGGGTCGACCTCGTGCTGACCGGACATAGTCATGTCTATGAGCGATCCATGCTCATCGACGGCCACTATGGTCCCTCCTCGACGTTCGACGTCAACACGATGGCGTTGGACTCCGGCTCCGGGATTGCGAGTATCGGAGAAGCGTACCGGAAGGGCGGGCCGGGGCCGGTGCCTCATGATGGAACCGTGGCGGTCGTGAACGGCGCATCGGGGACTGTCGGCAGCGGTAGTTTGGATCATCCGATCATGATCCGAAGCCTGCCCAAGTTGGGGTCCGTCGTCATCGATATCGAGGACCAGCAGCTCGACCTGAAGTATCTGGACCGCGATGGAGGCATTCAGGACCTCTTTACCATCGTCAAGAGTGGGGTTTCGCCTGTCGTCACCACCCGGATCCCGCTCCCCACGACGGCGAGTTGGTCCTTCGAGGACACGAGTACCGACCTGGGCACGGCCTGGCGTCAGCCCGGCTTCGACGACAGTGCGTGGAGCACGGGCAACGGACCTCTCGGTTTCGGATCGGCGGTGGTGCAGACGACCGTCAACTCCGGTTCTCCCGGAGCCGTGCCGCCGACGACGTATTTTCGAACGACGTTCGTCCTCGACGGTCTCCCGTCGGACGTCGAGTACATGGCATTGAGTGCTCTCTATGACGACGGCTTTGTCGCCTACCTCAACGGTCAGGAAGTGGCCAGATCGGACTCGATGGGGACCGGGCCAGTCGGCTTCAATACGCTGGCGGCGAACCACGCCGCGGCGGATTACGAGACGTTCGTCATCACGGCGGCGGCGCTTCCTTTCTTGCAACAGGGGACTAACGTCTTGGCTGTGGAGGTACACCAGCAGAGCCTTTCGAGCAGTGATCTCGTCTGGGACGGGGCGCTGGTCGTGGACGGCCGCTTCCCCTTCCTGGGGGCGTGCGCCGCGGGCACGGTGACGTCGAACGGCGCGCCGTTCTCCACGCTCCTGGTCAACGGAAGCGCGGGAGGGTTGGGGCGAAGCGTCGACGTCGGCATCAATCAGCCGGTGACTCTTGACGTTCTTCAGCCGCCGGGAAACCCGGCCCCGGCCCACTTCAGCATCTCGGGATTCCTGGGGACTCCGACTGCGGCGCACATCTTCTCCCTGCCGTTGGGTCTGGGGGATCTGTGCTTTCCGACGGCTCTCGCCGGCCCCGTGGTGGCGCCCCTGAGTTTTCTTCTTGCCGACAGTTTCGGGAACCCCGGCGCGCTCTTGCCTTCGACGACGGCGCCCTACAACTTCACCAATCCGGTGGGTTTGCCGTTTCCTTTTACCTTTACGTTCCAGGGACTGATCGAGACGGGGGGAGGGGGGATCGGCTTGACGAACGCGGTCCGGCTGCACATCGTGCCCTGACGAACTTTTCTTCCTTCGGGGTGAGCGATTCAGGATGCGCGCCGTGATCGAGTATTTCGACCTGGATGCTTGGGCCCTCTTCGGTCTTCTCGGACAGATCTGCTTCACGATGCGATTCGCGTGGCAGTGGTTGACCAGCGAGAAGGAGAAGCGTTCCGTCATCCCGGAGGCATTCTGGTATTTCAGCCTGGCGGGGGGCGCGATTCTGCTCGTCTATGCCATCCGGCGCCGAGACATCGTCATCACTCTTGGACAATGCTTCGGCGTCGTGGTCTACGTGAGAAACCTTGTCCTCATCCATCGAGAGAAAGCTCGCTTGGCGGCCCTCGAACTGCCCGCGACACCGCCGCCAGCGACCGGGCCGTGTCCCGCAAAGAAGAGCGCCGCCGATCTCCGCGAAGAAACCGCCGGCGCTGGAACCAGACTCGATTGACGCCTGAATTTAGCCGACGCGGATCGTGATTCGCGCCAGCTTTTCTTTTTTCCCGAGCCCGATCACTTCAGGCTGAGGAGGAAATCGAGGATCGTTTCGAGCTCTTCGTCGGTTCCGTCGAACACGGGCATGATCGTGTCCGGTTTCTGTCTGCGCGGATTGAGGATCCAGCCCTTCATCGCTTCTCGGCTGAGACGTTTCGCCACGCCGGCAAGGCTTGGTCCTCGCATTGCCAAGCGCCCCTTGGTCTTGTGACATGTGTTGCATCGACGCAGGTAGAAGAGGCGTTTTCCTTCCTTGAGGTCGATGGGCCGTTTGACGGCAGCGCCCGGGGCCTGGACTCTCTCTTCCTTCTTCCGCGAAGTCGAGGTCGGGATCGGGACCGATTCCGCGGCTGAGGAGCGTGGAGTCTCCGCGGTTGTCGTGGGCTTGGGGTTCGCCGATTTTTTCGTCGCCCGTGCGCGGCACGCAGTGAGAAGAAAAACACAAATCGCGCATGCAACGAGTGTCGTTTGAAGTCGCGTCACTTATCTGGCTCCTTGGACGTCAAGACTTTTCCGGATGACAGGTCCGTGATGCGGGCCTCCTTTCCGGGAATGAGGACGATCAGGCGGTCGGCCGGAAGGGCCTCGTAGCGATCGACGGCTCCGCCGATCCAGTGGACCTCGAGGGAGTCGATCGTGCCGGAAGATGCCAGCCCGAAATGCGCTCTGGGGTCGTTGGAGGAGAAGATGCTGTAGGTCGCCTGGATCGTCCGGCTCTGCGACATTCCCCCGGCCTTGATGACGATGCGTGCCCCGAGAATGGGCGTGCCCGCTTTCGGGTGAGCCGTCGCGACGAGTGCAAAATGAGATCCGAGGGTTTCGTTTCTCCGATTGACGAGGAGTTGCGGCCTGTCATCGACATTTGTGACGAGGATGTCCACGTCTCCATCGTTGTCGATGTCGGCGAAGGCGGCCCCTCGACTCGCCTGGGCCTTTTCGAGTGCGGCGATCTTCGCCGCCTTGGCGAACTTTCCGTTGCCAAGGTTTCGGTGAAGGGTGTTCGGTTGCTTCCAGCGGGACGCGTCGTTGATCTTCCGGGCGTTGTCGTAGACGTGACCATTGGCGAAGAAAAGATCCTTCCATCCGTCGTGGTCGAAATCTATGAGACCGATCCCCCAGCCCAGGCGGGGGCGTGTCTCATATCCGATCCCTGTTTCCCATGAGACCTCCATCCAGAAGTCGTCGCCCTCGTTGTGAAAGACGGAATACGTCTGGTCCTCGAAATTCGTGACGACGATGTCCTCGAGAAGGTCGTTGTCGTAGTCCGAAAAGACGACGCCCATGCCCGCCTCGTTCATCCCGTCACGGCTGACGGCGACGCCGGCCAATTCTCCGATCTCTTCGAAGACGCCATGGCCGTCGTTCTTGAAGAGCAAGTTGGGAGTCTGATCGTTCGTGACGTAGATATCGAGATCGCCGTCGTGATCGTAGTCGGCCATCGCGCACCCGAGACCCTTTCCCGCCGGAGCTTTTCCGGGGAAGGCCTTCCGCGTCACGTCCTTGAACTTACCGCCGCCCAGATTCTTGAAGAGAAAGTCGGGCTGACCGTTGAATGGTTGCGGGCCGCAGTACACCTCGATGTCGCGTTGGAAGCACGGATCGTGCTTCGTGATGTCGTAGTCGACGTAGTCCGCCACGTAGAGGTCCGGAAGTCCGTCTCCGTCAACATCGCCGAACGCCGCACTGGCGGCCCAGAGCCGGCTCGTGATTCCGGAGTTCCTTGCTCGCGTGAACGTGCCCTTCCCGTCATTCAGATAGAGTCGATCCTCCCCCCAGTTCGCGAGAAATACGTCCAGGTCGCCGTCCAAATCGACGTCCGCCACCGCAGCGCCGACGCCGTAGTCGGCTCCCGCCGTGATGTCTCCTGGGTTCTTGGAGGGGCGAAAGAACCCTGTCCCGTCGTTGATGTACAGGACGTTTTCCTTCGGCGATTCGCTGCCGGGAAGAGGGCCGCCGTTGATGAGCAGAAGATCCTGATCGCCATCGCCGTCGCAGTCGAAAAACGCTGCGCCGCCGCCGAGCTGTTCGGGCATCCATCTTTTCCCCGTGGCTCCCGTGTCGTTCACGAAATCGATCCCTCGGTCGATCGTCTCGTCGGCGAAGTCGAGGGAGGACTCAAAGCCGGTCTCCGCGGACGCCGAGCTGGAGGCATTCGTCGACGTCGAAGAGTCCTTCTTGGAACCTCCGCAGCCCGGAACGAGAACGAGGAGCAAGAGAGTTGGGAGCCATCGCAGTGACATGGGATAGATTCTCCTTCTTGAACCGGACGGCAGACGAGATCCTCGAGCGAGGGTCCGAGATTCTAACCGAACCGTCAATGTCGTTGTGGTCACGGGATGATCTCGGGCTTCGTGATGCGAATCGAGCCGGCGCGCGAGGACATACTCACTCCTCGGGAGCCGTCGCGGATTCCTGCTCGGCTTCGGCTCTTGCCGCCGCAAGGGCCTCCTCGAGCGAGGCCTTCATCTTTCGGTATTCTCGGTCGCGGCGCCTCCAAGCGGCGATCCGGAACCCGAATCCGATCGTGAAGGCGACCAGGAGGATGCACCCCACGACCTTGGCGATGATAATGGCGGTGGGGATCTCCACCTTGGTGAGGAGGAATCCGCCGACGCCGATGGCGAGGACGATCGGAAGTATGAGGCGTTCGAGGCGGTCCATGGCTCAGACGTAACCTTTCCCGCCAACCCGGAAAAGGTCTGTCTCGACCTTGGGACGCTGCGGGGATTTGAGCTACAAACCCGCCATGGGCGCCTTCACTCTGCATTTGTTGCGATTCCTTCCGCGCAACCTCCTCAGCCGTGTTTTCGGGAAGATCGCGGCGATGCGGCGCCCTCGATGGCTCGCGCGGTGGATGATCCGGCGTTTCGCGACGGCCTTCGATCTGAATCTCGAAGAAGCGACCCGCCCCATGGAGGACTACGTAAGTCTCCTGGACCTTTTTACCCGCCGTCTGCGACCCGAGGCCCGGCCCATCGATTCCACGCCAAGCAGTCTGGTCAGCCCGGTCGATGCCCGAGTGGGGGCCTTCGGCACCGTCCGCGAGGGGATGCTTCTCCAGGCCAAGGGTATGCCCTATTCCCTGGCTTCCCTTCTGGGAGGGGACGAGGAGGCCCGGACTTTCGAGAACGGGCACTTCTTGACCCTTTACCTCTCGCCGCGCGACTATCACCGGATTCACGTCCCCGAGTCTGGAGCGCTGACCGAGACTCGCTACGAGCCTGGTACCCTTTGGCCTGTGAACCCTCCGGCGGTGCGCCGCATCCCGTCTCTGTTCGCGGTCAACGAAAGGGTCGTGAGCACGCTCGACGCCGCATGGGGGCGCGTGGCGGTGGTCATGGTGGGGGCGACGAACGTGGGGCGCATACGTCTTTCGTACATGGACTTGGTGACCAACTCTCGAGGGCAGGCACGTCATCTGTGTCACGAACCCTCCCGTCACGTCGAACGGGGTGACGAACTCGGCGTCTTCGAATTGGGGTCCACGGTCATCCTCGTGGTGCGAGGGAAGGGCTTTGACTGGGAAAGCCTTCGGGAGGGCGAATGGCTTCCCATGGGACGATTGCTGGGCCGGATTCACTGATTCGTCCCTTCGCGCACCGAAGGATCGAAAGATGTTCCTCATCCGAGTCGTAGGGGGAACGGCCCTTGCATCTCGAGGAATGATGGAACCCATGAAAAACAATGCCTGCGGTATTCTGGCGGTCCTGTGGCTCCTTTGCGGTTCGGCTCTCGCTCAGCAGACGTGGTCGGACCATGCCTCCCTGAACGCCCGTCTCCAGGCGGTGGCGGCCCAGGCGCCGGACCGCATGCGAATCCTGGAAGTGGGAGCGAGTTTGGCGGGCCGCTCGATTCTCGGGTTGGAAATCGGCGAGAAGCTCGAGCCCGGCCCCGTGCCGGCGAAGGCGCCGGGCGTTCTTCGAAGGACGTGGGGTCAACAGCCTGCCATCCTGCTGGTTTCCGGGCTCGAGGCCGACCGTTGGGTCGGCTCCGAAGTCCTCCTCCAGATGGCGGAGCAATGGGCTCGAGGGGAACCTTCCGCTTTGCGGGAGATGCTTCAGGGAGGGTTGATCTACATCATTCCCCGCGTGGATGTGGATGGCGCCGAGCGCAACCTTGTCGCGCGTCCTCGCCGCGTCGCCAAGGGGAACGGCCGACGGTTCGATCTGGATCGGGACGGCCGGCTCGACCCCGCGGAGGCCCCCGAGGACCTGAATGCTGACGGCGTCATCGTCATGATGCGCCGCGAGGACCCGGAGGGGGAGTGGATCGCGGACCCCGACGATCCGAGGTTGATGCGCAAGGCCGACGCGAAGAAGGGTGAGAGAGGGCGGTACAAGCTGTATCCCGAAGCGCTGGACCGGGACGGGGACGGGGCGTTCGGTGAGGATGCCTTCGACGGCGTCGAGATCTCCCGCAACTTCCCGCAGGGGTTCAAGGAGCATGACCCGACGGCCGGTGCTTTTCCGACGAGCGAGCCCTCCTCGCGGGCGCTTGCCGATTTCGTGTTGGCTCACCCCAACATCTGCATGGCGGTGGTGTACGGCGCCGGCGACGACCTGAAGGATTTGCCGAAGCCGGGCAAGGAGGAGAAACCTTCCACCGGCCGCGGCGGGTTTCGCTTCTTTCGCAATCGGAAACCGGTCACGCGCCTGCAGAAAGCGGATCTCGTGATTTGGGAGGAGGCGAGGAGGCTGCGGAAAGCGGCGAAGGCGACCTTCATGAAGGACCACGGATCCGACGGCGGAGGATTCGCCGACTATCTTTACTTCCAGTGGGGCCGGCCCGCGTTCCAGGTGAATCTCTTCCAGGTCGAGGAGAAGGCGCCCAGGAAGAAGGCCGAGTCCGGCGAGCCCGCGCAGAAGGAAGAGGAGGCCGGGAAGAAGGGCGCCGCCGAGCGCGACCGTGAACCTCCCGACCCGGTGGAGGCCGAGATCGCATCGACGCGGGTGAACGGGTTCGTCGCGTGGGCCTCCTTCGACCATCCGGATCTCGGCGCGGTGGAGATCGGCGGCTGGAAGCCGGGAGTCCTCGTGAACCCTTCCTCGCCCAAAGTCGTGGCGACGCTGGTCGAGCGTGAGTCCACCTTCTTGAAGGGGCTCTGCGGCCTTTGGCCGCGGCTGGAGGTGGCCGACCTCGAGGTCAAGCCCAAGGCTCCCGGCGTCTACGAGATCGATCTCCACGTTCTTTCAGACGGGTTCCTTCCCACGGCGACCCGTCAGGGGCAGGTGAATCGTCGCGGCGATCCCATTCTGATCGAATTCCCCTGGGAACGCGAAAGGATCCTGCAAGGCAACCGGCGGCACCGCATCGATCGCTTGGAGGGACGCGTCGGGCGCGAGACTCTGCATTGGCTCATTCGAGGAAAGCCAGGCGAGACCCTGCGTGTTCACGTCGGCGCTCCCGGTCTGCACCCCATCACGAAGGAGGTCGTTCTGCCATGAGGCTCATCCAACGTATCGCCCTGACCGGCTTCGTCCTCGCCTTCTTCGGGTTGCCGCTGGCGGCGCAGACGGGCCGCCGGGAAGATCCCAAGGTTCGGATCGCTTTCAATCGCTTCTACGACCATGCCGAGATCGGCGAGATCCTGCACCGGCTGGAGTCGGCTTGGCCGAGATTCATGAAGCTCGCTTCCATCGGAAAGAGCGTCGAAGGCCGCGAGATGTGGCTGATGACCGTGAATAATCCGGAAACCGGCCCCGAGGACAAGAAGGCTGCGATCTACATCGACGCCAACGTCCACGGGAACGAGGTGCAGGGGGCGGAAGTCTGCCTTTACACCCTCTGGTACCTCATGGAGAACTACGGGAAGCTGGACGACGTCACGAAGCTCGTCGACGAGCGCGTCTTTTATGTCCTGCCGTCGGTGAACCCGGACGGTCGCGACTATTGGTTCCATCAGGCGAACACATCCTCCAGTTCGCGCAGCGGCGTGTCGCCCATCGATTCAGATCGCGACGGCCTTCTCGATGAGGATCCCCCCAATGACCTGGACGGTGATGGAAGCATCACGCAGATGCGCAAGAAGGTCGAGCACGGGGGCACACACAAGCTCGATCCCGACGACGATCGCTTTTTGGTTCGGGTGAAGCCCGGCGAGGAAGGGGACTACATCCTTCTCGGCAGCGAAGGCATTGACGACGATGGTGACGGTCGCGTGAATGAAGATGGCCCGGGTGGGTACGATATGAATCGCTCCGATCCGAGCGACTGGCAGCCCAACTACATTCAATTCGGCGCGGGCCCCTACCCTTTGTACTGGCCTGAAACGCGAGCAATCGCGAACTTCCTTCTCGGACATCCGAACATCGCCGCGGTCCAGAGCTATCACAACTCGGGAGGAATGATCCTGAGGGGACCGGGCGCCGCCAGCGTGCCGGAGTATCCCCGCGCGGACCTGGCCGTCTACGACGAGTTGGGCAGGAAGGGGGAGCGGATGTTGCCGTTCTACCGCTACATGATCATCCACAAGGACCTCTACACGGTACACGGAGGATTCGTGAACTTCGCTGCCGAGGGGCTGGGAATCGTCAGCTTCACCAACGAGCTTTGGGCCTCCCCACAGGCCTTCGGCGGGGTGGACCGCAAGCCGGACGATCGCAAGACCTTCAATGATCTCATCATGCAGGGAGCCTTCTACAAGAAGTGGACGCCCTACGAGCACCCGGAGTTCGGCTCCATTGAGATCGGCGGCTGGAACAAGTGGTCGAGTCGGGTGCCGCCGCCCTTCATGCTCGAGGAGCTTTGCCACCGCAACATGGCATTCACGTTCCTCCATGCGAAGTCGATGCCGAAGCCCGAGTGGGGACGGACCTCCGTGACGGATCTGGGCAGCGGCGTGCGTCGAATTCGGGTGGAGATCAAGAACCCCCGACTCATTCCGACACGCACCGCTCTGGCGGCCGCCAAGCACATTGGGCTCCCTGACCGACTCTCCATCGAGGGGGGCGCAGGTCTGCGGGTCGTCGCTGCCGGTTTCGTGCACGGCGTGGAACCACGCGAGGTCATCGACCCCGTCAAGGATGATCTCTCCCTCGTCAAGCTGGAAAACGGGATCCCATCCAGGGGCCAAGTTCGATTGGAGTGGATCGTCGAAGGCGACGGCCCCTATCGGGTCATTTACCGCGCCGAGAAGGGTGGAGTCCTCGAGAAGACCCTGGAGCCCTGAACGGGCGGAGATTCGTCAAGTTTCCCTCGATCGAACGCCGATGGACTCAGATGAGTTCCATTGAAGGGGGGGCACCATGAGCGCCGTTGCCGAGAAGAAACCGGTTCACGCGAGTCGCAAGCTCACGGTTTTCATGTTTTGGCTGGACGAGGTCTGCTACGCGGTGCCACTCTCTTCGGTGCTGGCGGTGACGTCCAGATCGGAGGAGATCACTCAGGTACCCCTGAATGACGAGGCCCTGGATGGCGTCGTCCGTTATCGTGGCAGGGTCACGCCCGTCGTGAGTTTTGCGCGTCTCCTCGGCGTTCCCTCGGGGAAGGAGGTGAAGGAGGAACTCATCCGCGAGTTGAACGTCCGTGAGCAGGATCACATCGACTGGCTGAATTCCTTGGAGACGTCCGTCAAGGACGGCTCCCATTTCGCCAAGGCGCGGGACCCTCACCAGTGCGCGTTTGGAAAGTGGTATGACCACTTCAATACCCGAGACCAGGATCTTGCCGAGATCCTCGATCGATTCGACCAACCCCATCAACGTATCCACTCGCTGGCGGATAGGCTGCTGGGTCTGAGAGATCGGGGTCAGGTCGAGGAGGCTTTGTCCGTCCTCGACGAAGAGAGGGAAACGACGCTTTCCCTGATGCGACGCCTCTTCAGGCAGGCTCGCGCCCAACTCAGAGTCATGATTCGACCCGTGTTGCTGTATTTGACCGATGACGGCTCCACCCCCTACTGCTGCCTCGCCTTGGACGAGATCAGCGACGTACTCTCCTTCGATGAGAGTGCTCTCCAGGCGACGCGCGCCCTCGATCAGAGAGGGCGATTGGAAGGAGTCTTCCGAGGCATGTTGACGAACGATGACGGCCCGGATGCCGTCTTCTTGGACATGGACGGCCTCAGGAGGCGGGTCACCGAAGGAGTCGCCGAGACCGAGGACTCCTGAGGGCATCTCGAGAGTCACTCCGATTTCCATGGCTCGTGTCGCGGCGAGAAACCCGTTTGGGAGGTATCATGCCCCTCGGTAACCGAGGAGCCCGATGACCACCGAGCAGGCCTACATTCTCGCCCTCTTGATAGGCGCCGTTATCCTCTTTCTCGTCGAGGTCATCCCGACCGGCGTGACGGGGCTGTTGCTCGTTCTGGCGTTGGCTTTGGGGGAACTTGCGATGCCGGGGCGCATCGCTCCCGATCACGCCGCGTTCAACGGTCTCGTGCACGGGGCCGTCATCGCCGTGGGAGCCATGTTCGTCATCTCTGCCGGGATCACGCGGACAGGGGCCGTCGGCTTCATCACCGACATCCTCTTGCCCCGTGTCGGAGATCGGCCGGCTCGCCAATACCTGGCGTTCCTGCTCGTGGTGGCGGTCCTCTCGGCCTTCATGAACAACACGCCCCTCGTTCTCATCTTCATGCCCCTGTTCATCGGTCTCGCCGACCGTTGGGACAAACCCCCCAGCCAGCTTCTGATTCCGCTTTCGTTCGTCTCCATTCTCGGCGGGATGTGTACCAGGATCGGGACGTCCACCAACATCGTCGTGGCAGGCTCCGTCGAGGAATTCCTCGACCTCGGGATGTTCGAATTCGGAAAAGTCGGCGTCGTCCTTGCGGTCGCCGGGTTCGCGTTCATCTATTTCTTCGGTCGGAGGTTTCTCCCTGATCGGCCGACCCTTGGTCTCGCGTCCTCGGGGGCCTTGGCGACCGAGTACCTGACGGAACTCGTCGTGGGCAAGAAATCGCGATGGGTCGGACGGCCGGTTCGCGACGCCTTCGGGGAACGCCGCGACGCGGCCGGCAAGGCTCGAATTCTTCAGATCATCCGAGGCGATGTCATTCATCCAGCGCGGAAAGACGACGTCATCGAGGCGGGAGATCGCCTCCTCATCAAGGGGGATCCCGCCGCCATCGTCCATCTGCACGAGAGGGGTGACACGGGAGTGATCCCCACGGTCAACCACGAATTGGATGCCGACGCGCCGCCCGCACGTCGCGTCGCCATGATCCTGGTGGAGGTCATCGTGACCCCCAATTCGAGATTCATCGATCGGCGCGTGCGGGACGTCAAGCTGATGGAACGGTGGGGCGTTTCCATCTTCGCCGTCCAGCGACACGGGTCCCATCTTCGCGAGAAGGTGGAGGAGATCCGCTTGAAGCCGGGCGACATCCTCCTCGTGCAGGGGACCCCCGACGCCATCCGGAAGATGCAGGTCTCGGAAAGCTTCCTCGTGGTGGAGGGGGTGCAACGGAGTATTCCCCATACGCGCCGGGCGCCCTGCGCTCTCGCAGCCTTGCTGCTCTTCATCGGTTTGGCCGTGGCGTTCCCCGGTCAAGTGCATCTGGCGGCCCTGCTGGCGGCGGTCGTCATGGTGTCGGGGCGCTGTTTGACGGCTGCCGAGGCCTATGCCGCGTTGGACTGGGACGTGCTTTTCCTTCTCGGTGGGACTTTGGCTCTGGGGCAGGCCTTCGAGCGCGTGGGCCTCGCTGAGGCTGTGGCGTCGTCCGTCATCGATGCCACGGGTCCGTATGGAGAGAGAGCCTCCTTGATGGGGATCTTCGCCGTCACCGTCATCATGACCCAATTCCTCTCGAACAACGCGGCCGCGGCCATCATGACTCCCTTGGCATGGCAGGCGGGTTTGTCGTTCGCCGCGTCCCAAGGTGTCGAGCCCTCGCCGGAGCGTGCCCTGCCCTTCGTCATGGCCGTGGCCTTCGGCGCGAGTTGCTGCTTTCTCACGCCCGTGGGCTATGGAACCAATCTCCTCGTCTACGGCCCGGGCGGCTACCGTTTCAGCGATTTCTTTCGCATCGGTTTTCCTCTGACCTTGATCTTCGGAGTCCTCGTGGCGATTCTGCTGCCATGGGTCTACGGTTGATCGATCCCGATTCCTTGGAGTAAGTGTTGAATTCAGCATCGCTTGGGGCCATCACGAAACTTTTTCGACGAGAGCCGGCCAATGGAGGTCACTTGAAGTCATGACGGCCCCGCGGGTCGATGAACGTTTGCTGATCCGGGTCGAGGCCGGCGATCAGGGGGCCTTTCGCCTCCTGGTGGAGCGCTGCGACCGTCTCGTGACCGCCATGTTGATCGATCGCGTGGGAGATCGTGAGGAGATCAGTGATCTCCGTCAGGAGGTCTTCTTCCGCGTCTACAAGGGTCTCGAGCGGCTTCGCGACAAGCGAAAGTTTCGGTCCTGGCTGCGGGGCATTTGTCGCAACGTCGTTCGCGAGTTTTGGGCCGCCAAGTCGCGGCGCCACGGAATGCTCGACGAAAACGTCGACCCGGAGGCGCCGGTTGATGACGAAGAACGCAGGAGCATCGAGTTCGCGGTGCAGAGGGCCTTGGAGACGCTTCCAGCCCGCTACCGCGAGATCTTGAGGCTGAGGTACTTTGCCAAGATGAGCTACGAAGAAATCGCGGACTCCCTCGGACTTTCCTTCATGGCGGTCGATTCTCTCATTCGACGCGCCAAGGGACGTCTCAAGGAACAGTTGACCCCGATTCTCGAACGCGAGGATTTGCGATGAGTGGCGACAAGGGCATCGAGCGCCGCTTGGAGCGCTACGTCTTGGGCGAACTCGGCTCATCCGACCGAGAACTCTTGGAGGAGTACCTCACAGGTACGACCCCCGCCGCCGCCGCCGCGAGAGACGCTCTTCGTTTCGAAAAGGCACTGTCCAGTGCTCTCGACGTCGAACCCTTCGAGGACGACGTGGCTGCCGCCGTGTTGCATCGCGTTTTCCGCAGAGATCATCCGACCCAGGGTTCCTGGGACGAAGACGTGGCGCGGCGGATCGCTCGACGCATGGCGGCACGGCGTCCCGTCGAGATGCGGGAGTCGCCTGCTTTCGGTCGGCGATGGCCTATCGTCCGTATTGCTGCGGCCGTTTTCATTCTCGGATTCACGGCTTCGTTGTGGTGGATGCTCGAACGCTCCCTGGAGGACATCAGGAAGCAAACTCCCGGGACACCGGCCGTGGCCGACGGTGGATCATCCGCCGAGGAAAAGACCGAACCCTCTCTCGCTCCCACACTCGCACCCTCGGTGGCCGAAGTCGCCTACGCCTCGGACATCCCCTCGAATGACGAGATCGAACCTCTGCGGCTGGTCTCTCGCATGGCACCCCGCGGTGCCGTTCGGACGGGGTCCGAGGTCGAGACGGAGTCCGGAGAATCGGCCGTACTGCGTTTCGTTCAAGGAGGCGCCGTGGTTCTCCGACCCGGTTCGCGGTTGCGCGTATCGGCGGGCAACCGCGGAGGAGTCGTGCGACTTGCTTTGGAACAAGGATCGTTCGTTTACCAGCTTCCGGCCCACGGTCGCCCCATGGAATTGCTCACTCCTGACGGTCGCCGCATCCGATTGCAGGAGGGTGCCGGAGTCGTCACTCTGGCCGGGAGTGCATTCAACGGGGCCACGCCGGCCACGCTCTCGGCTCTGCACCAGATCACGGTCATCCGCCCTCGGCGCCACGGACGAGCGTTGCTCGAGGACGGCTCGCGCCGCGTCCCCGTGGGAGGCGGGCAGGTCGGACTTGTCAGTGCCTCGGGGACCCTCGCTGTCGAGGATGCTCCCACTCCGCTTCGTCGGGTCGTGCCTCGCAGGTTCGGATTCGAATCGATTTTGGACGGAGCTCGAACGCCTGCGTTGGAGTTGCCCGGACACGTCTACAGTCGAGCTGACATGGCGGCTGAACTCATGCGCGTCTATGGCGAGGAGTTGCTGGATCTCATGACTCGCTCGACCGTGGTTCGATGGGCCCTGAGCGAGAAGGGGCTGCGGATCAGTGAGCGGGATCGCAGGCTGGCGGAGGCGATCGTCAAGAGCGACGAATTGTCATTGGTCCAACCCATGCGATCCTCTGCCGCCCTCGCGGAACGCGTCGCGATGACGGCCGGCCTTCTCGCTCTGCGCGGGAAAAGCGTGGGCGAGTCGGTCTCGACGGCAACTGCCGTGGCACGCATTCGAGGGGCCTGGCGTGACCTCGAGTCCGGCGTGAAGGTGGGGCGGCCGGAGGGGCGCCCCGATTTGCTGGCTCGTATTCGCTTCGGAGGCTCCCAAGTCGACCTCACGCTGCGAGAGGGTTGGAGGGCTCTTTCGTCCTATCTCACGCCCGCGGAGGTGCGGCGTGTCGTCGAGGACGTAGCGCGGCGTGATCTCACGACGGCCCAGCTCCAACGTCGGGGACGCGCGTTCCCGCGCATCGCTATCCCACCCACTCGAACGCAAGCGAGCCTCGCCCATCTCGCGGGCCTCACCCGGATTCAGTTGCAAAACGTCCTGAATCTCAACGCCGCCGCGTCGCTTCTTCCGGTGTCGGTGAGCGACGAAGAGATCGATCGATTCCTCGACTCGCCCGCGGCGATCAGGAAGGGGGTGATCTTCGATCACGTGTTCATCCCGTACGCGGGCAGGGACGGAGTCGAGGATCGTCGGGGGGCCCTCCGGCGCGCCGAGGAGGCCGCTCGGCTCTTGGTCGCCGGCGAGTCGACGAATACGTTGGGAATGGATGCGGCGGGTTTGTCCGCCCCCTGGCGGACGGGAACGGCCGTCGGCCCGCGCCCCTGGTGGCCGACCCTCTATGGGCAGGACGTGGTGAAGACGATCATGTCGCAGCCCTTGGACGAGGTGAGTGCGCCCGTCGCGGGCCCGAGGGGGTATCACGTGATTCGGGTGCGCCGTGACGTCCCGGATTCGGGCCGACGGAGTGCGCTGCGGCGTCGATGGGCGGCCGAGGTTCTTCGCATGGAGAAGGTGAGAATGGCTCTGGATCGTGCGGTCTCACGCCAAGCGACCCTTCTCCTGGGCCCTCGCGGGCTATTGGACTGAGCCGCCTCGTGTCGGTGAATCCTTGCGAGGCCGGTGACGATTGTCATCCTTGGCCATGCCCCGGTTGATTCGACCTCTCTACTGGTTCGTCTACGCGTTCGTCGTGGCACTGGCCCTTCGCCTTCGCTATGTCGTTCGCGTGACGTGCCATGTTTCGGATCTGAAGCGTCCCGCCATGCTGGCTGCGAAGCATCTCAGCTATTGGGATGTGCCTCTCATGTCGCGCGTTGTTCTCGATCACTGGCGCGTCATCCCCTTTTTCGAGATGGGCACCTTCGAGGGCTACCCGTTTCTGGGACGAATTCGCCCCATCCTCAGGGCGGTCGGAGGATTCGAGGTGATGAGAGGGAAGGACCTCTTGCGGCTGAAGGCTCGCGCTGGGGGAGACCGTCAAGCCCTCAAGGAGCGAATGCGAAATGTCAATGCAGCCGCCGAGACGGCTCGGCGCGAGATTCTCTCGGGGGGCGGGGTCTACTGCTTTTTCCCAGAAGGAGCGCGGGATGCAAAGAATCTCCGTCGGCTGCGCTCGAAGACCGAGATCGAGGAGGGTGTGCGACTCGCGAACGACGAGGGCAGGGACTTGTGGGTTCACCCGGTGTCTCTGCGACGGTCAGCCGAACGCGTCGGTCTCCTTCGTCGCCGCATCTATTTCGTGGAGATCTTCGAGCCGATCCCCCTCCGTGGGGGCGAGACGTCCAGGGTGTTGGCCGCCGTCGAGACCGCTCTGCGGACGGGCTTCGAGAGGAAGGACTCCTCGGCCGCCTGATGGGTTTCAAAGCTGGCTGGCGAGGACCTTCGGGTCGGAGGTGGGGAGCTTGCAGGCACCTCGGTGGCAGACGTACGCTTGCGCCTCACCGGCCGGCCCCAACCCTCTGGACTCCAGCAGGGAAATGAGTTTCTCCCCGGAGCGCGCCTGTTGTGGAGTCACGAATAGCACCAGAGCGTCGGGCAGATATCGCCTTTCCACTTCACGGCGCAACGCCGTCCCATTGGGATCATCGGGCTTTGCGATGACGACGACTTCGGTGAATCCTCCCCTTCGATCCGCCAGGACCTGAAGCAGGGCGGGGTGATTCATCGGCGATTTCTCCAGATCGCCGACGAGGCGTCGAAGGGCCTGGTCCGCAGCGTCGGCGAACCGTTTCTCTCCGGTCAGGTCCGCCACCCGGAGGAGCAGGTGAAGGGCGGCCGAGACAGGGGCAGGCCGGGCTCCGTCGTACGCGTCCATGACGTTGATCAACACGTCGGTGGTGCCATGTCGTGCGTCAAGCAGATCGCCTGCCTTGTCGCGGTGGCCCGCCAGAATCGCCGACGCACGCGCCACCGCGAACGTGGCGAACCCAATTTCGCCCGTCGCCTGGTAGAGTTCGAGAGCACCGCGCCCGACCCAGGCCTCGTCCGCAAGCGTCGCCGGGAATCGGGCATCGCCCTTCCGGTAGCGTCGGAGGAGATTCCCGTCCGCGTCGAGGAGCTTTGACTGGATGACATGCATCGCTCGCCGCGCTGCCTTCACGTAGCGAGGGGAGTTCAGACATCGCCCCGCTCGCGCGAGCGCCTCGATCGCCATGCCGTTCCAAGCGGAGAGGACCTTGTCGTCCAGCGCGGGGGGAGACCGCCTGGCCCGTACGGTGCGGAGCTTCTCGCGCGCCGTCGCCCAGAGTTTGCGAACCTCGGCGATCTTGAAGCCCGTCTCCTTCGCAACGGCCTCCCAAGAGCGTTGGACGGCCAGGATGTTCCGGCCTGGGTACTCGCTCCAATTGCCCGCGTCGCTCGGACCGAACCGCGAGGCGACGACCTTGAACTCATCCTTGTCGAGGGCGGAGTTCAGCTCCTCGAGAGACCAGATATAGAAGAGGCCTTCCTTCCCCGCCGAATCCGCGTCATAGCCCACGAAAAAGCCGCCCTCGGGCCCCTGAAAATCCCGAATCATGGCGTCCAGCGTATCGCGGGCGACCGCGATCAACCCCTCGTCTTCCGATGCGAGGCCCGCGTCCAGGTAGCCGGAGGCCACGAGGGCCTGGTCGTAGAGCATCTTCTCGAAGTGGGGAACGAGCCAGTTCGCATCCGTGGCGTAGCGGTGAAAACCACCGCCGATGTGGTCGCGGATTCCCCCCCGCGACATCGCCAGCAGGGAGGAGGTGGCCGCCTCGCGGACATCGTTCCTGTCATGGTCCCTGGCGAAGCGGAGGAGGAGTTCATGGACACTGGTTCTCGGGAACTTGGGCGCGCCACCGAAGCCGCCCCTCTCCTTGTCCCAGAGACCGAAGTAGCCCTCGGCGGCCTGCGTTAGCAACGTCGCGGAGGGGAGGTCCTTCGCCGTTTCTCTCATCGCCGTTCTGCGGAGAAACTCGACGAGTCGGTCACCGTCGGATTCGAGGTCCTGACGGCGCTCTTTCCAAATCTGGGCCACCTGGTGCGTGAGGGCTTTGAAGGATTCAGGGGGAAAATATGTCCCGCCGAAAAACGGCTTGCGGTCCGCGGTGAGGAAGAGGGAGGATGGCCATCCACCGCGTCCTTGATTGAAGGCCTGGACGGCTCGCATGTACATGGCGTCGACGTCCGGTCTCTCTTCTCGGTCCAGCTTGATGCAGACGAAGTGCTCGTTGAGAAACGAGGCGATCTCCTCGTTCTCGAAACTCTCGCGCTCCATGACGTGGCACCAGTGGCAGGTGGAATACCCGATGGAAAGGAACACCGGGACGCCTCGGCGCTTGGCTTCGGCGAACGCCGCGTCGCCCCATGGATGCCAGTCGACGGGATTGTGAGCATGTTGCAACAGGTAGGGGCTCTTGGAGTGAATGAGGGCGTTCGTGTGCAGCGGTTTCTCCGGTTCTTGGGCCATCGATGAAGCGGCGGCCACGGCGAGGACGAGGAGAAGGGATGAGAAACTGGAGATCATGTCGCGCCGCTCCCAGATGAGAAGACCCGGATTCTAACTCTCTCACGATGTGGCCGCGAGGCAACGCTCGCGGGCGCGGCGCATCCCTCCAGCCTGTTCGCTGTTCCTTCTTATTCTCACGGAGTCTCCAAGACGCAGAGGAAGACTCGTGCCGCGGCGGCTTCAGCCGCCATGAATGGCATGATGGTTGGTGCGTCACGTGAATCTTCGTTGGCCAAACGAATGCAAGAATTCGCCCTGCCGGGGACACGGCGTCCCCAGAGCCGTGTCATGTTCCGCCTCCACGAATTCCCCGTGTCTCAGCGTCTCCGTGAGGGATCTCTTTCCGGGGCGAGGTTTTGGTGAGGGGGAGGCACGGTGGCATCGGATGGGTTATTCTGGGCCATGATCGTCATCAGCGACAAGCGGTGCCTGGACTACGTTCGCCCCGGACATCCCGAGAGTCCCGCGCGGGTCGCGCGGACGCTGGAACTCCTCGAAGGGCAGAAGGACGTTCCCATCGATTGGCAAGAGGCGCCCGAGGTGGAGGATGCTCCGATCGTGCGCGTGCACAGTCCGGAGCACCTGGCCGCGCTCTCCGAATCTGTGGATTTCGATGCCGACACCCCCGCCCTTCCCGGCATTTTTGAACACGCCCGCCGGAGCGTGGGGGGGGCCTTGCTGGCGATGAAATGCGCCCTCGAAGGCCGCCCTGCCTTCAGCTTGCTCAGGCCTCCGGGGCACCATGCGACGCCGGATCGCGCCATGGGGTTTTGCTATCTGAATCAGATCGCGATTGCCGCGATGCTAGCGCGGGACGACGGGTTACGTGTGGCTGTCCTGGACTTCGACGTTCACCACGGCAACGGCACCGAGGAGATTCTCCACGGCAAGGATGGCACGTTGTACGTCTCGGTCCACCAGTCTCCCTGTTATCCGGGCACGGGGCGGACGAGCCGGGGCAACTGCCGCAACTTCCCTATGGCGCCGGAGCGGCCTCGTGGCGAGTACCGCGACGCCCTTGCGATGGCGTGGGACGACGTGGCGCGATTCCGTCCGGACCTCGTGGCCGTGTCGGCGGGGTTCGACGCCTACCGGGGCGACCCTTTGGCTCAGGAGCTCCTCGAAGGGGAGGACTTCGAAAGCCTGGGCCGAGATCTGCGGGGTCTGGGAGTCCCGGCCTTTGCCGTGTTGGAAGGGGGCTACAGCGCGGATTTGCCCGAACTCGTGTTGGGGTTCCTCCGGGGCTGGAGCGATTAGGACAGCCCGCACGCCTCGCGAATCACTTCTTCGAGGGCATCCATGAGGATTGGTTTCTCGAGCCAACCCGTCATGCCCGCGTTCCTTGCCTCCTCACGTTCGCGGCCCGACGTATAAGCCGTCATGGCGATGATCGGAACATGGTGACCGGATTCCCCTTCGGCTTCCCTGATGCTCCGCGTCGTTTCGAATCCGTCCATGACGGGCATCTGACAGTCCATCAGGATGAGATCGAAAGACTCCTGCTCGAGAATCTCCAAGACTTCGGCGCCGTTCTCGACACTCTTGGCTCGGATGCCCATGCGCTCGAGCATCTTCAGCGCGACTTTCCTGTTGACCCAATAGTCTTCCGCGAGAAGGACCTTCACGTTGGCAAGGGGGCTCGAGTTGGATTCGCTCATTGTTCACTCGGCGATGACGACAGGGTGGATCACCGTATTCTTCATCGATTCAATGGGAATCGGGTCTTGACCAGATAGATATCCGACTAGAGGACGCGGAGCTCCACGGCGTCGGAGACGCCCAAGTCGAAGGCGTTTCGGCCCGGATCCGAGACGAAGGCTTGGAAGAGGAATGAAAACCCGGACCCGGCCAGCCAAGGGGGAATCGTTACGGTCGGCAGTCCGAATCCTGCGGGCCAGAGCACGGCGCCCGGGGACGTGAATCCGTTGAGGAGGACTTGGGCTGCGGAATCGATCCAGATGGACGGAGCGGGGTCACCCGTGACGACAGTGACCGGCGGGGGTGATCCCGTTGGGATGAGCTCGGCGGTGAGTACGAAGGGTTGGAAATCCCGGGCGCCACCAGGTGACAGACAGCGGAGTTGCACCTGGTCACCTGGGTGGACGCGGTGAATCCGATCATCCCGGTCGTCGGGGGTTCCGTTGCGCATCACCGCGATGGCCACGTCCGAACCGTTGCCGGGATACGCGGTGGCCGCCGCGACGCGGGCGAGGAATCCTGGGAGGGAGTAACCGAGATAGTAGAGGCTGCCGTCTGGACCGAATCGGGCGTCCGTCGCTCCGAAGAACGCCGAGCCCCACACGAGCGGACTCGGTTGCTCGGCCACGGGAGGAGGAGTCAACCACTGGGTGCCGTCGTACCGCAGCCGCTGGACGTCCCCGTGGTAGAAGTCCGCGAAGAAGAACTCCCCATCGTATTCCGGGCCGAGGCTCGAGCGGGAGTGTGACGCCGGCTCGCGGTAGAGACCGAATGCCATGAGTGCCAGGGCATTCGGGTGGAGGACGCTGAGGATCGGCAGCACCGCGGGCGTCGTCGGATTTGCGCAGTTCGGATTGAAGGGATCGGGTCCTTCATTGATGGGCCAGCCGAGATTGACACCGCCTCCAGAGACCAGGTTCACTTCCTCCCAGGTGTTTTCCCCCACGTCCGTGACGAACAGGTCTCCGGCGATCGGGTCGATCTGGAACCGGAATGGATTGCGCAACCCCGTCGCCCAGACCAAGCCCGCTTCCGGAGTCATCGTGAGGAAAGGGTTGTCGGAGGGGGTCAGCAAGGTCTTCGGCGGTGGACCCGAACCGGCTTGAGGGAGCGCGCTCACGTCGAGGCGGAGAATGGAACCGGAAAGGACGTTGGGGTCGAGCGCCGCGCAGCTGTCGTGGTCGTCCCCCACGCTGATGTACAGCATGCCGTCCGGCCCGAAGCGCAAGGCGCCGCCGTTGTGCATGGGATCGTTGTCCGGCACATCGTCCAGGATGACGTACTCGGAGCCCAGGGAAAGAACGCCCGCCACGTCGGTGAGCGTGTACATGGACAGATGGATGAACGGCCCGCCCTGAGCGCTGAACCAAGCGTAGAGATAGGGTCGCACGGGGTAGGCGGGATCGACGGCGATGGAAAGCAAGCCCTGGGTCGCCCCGCCGATACGAAGGTTCGGGATCGTACCGACCAGATTGACCGTTCCCTGCGGCGTCGTTTGGAGGATGTTGCCGGTAAACTGTTCCGCCACGAGGATGCGACCGTCGGGTATGAAGTCGAAAGCGATGGGCGCCGTGAAGCCGGAGGCCACCGTCGTTCGAGTCAAACCCCGGGGCAGATCGAGTTGAGCTCGCACGGGGAGCGCGCAGAGGATCAACGCCAAGCAGAATGTGATACGGCACTGCATGATGATTCGATTCCAATGTCGGTACGCGAGGATGGATTGTAGAGGCTTCTCCGACTCAGATCGAACCCTTTTTGCGTTTTCCCCGATCCCGGAGAGAATGAGGCGGAACAGGGGGATCTCAGGATGACGACCCAGACCGCGGGATCGGGATATGAAGATGCCGGGGGGGGGCTGGACTTGGCGCTGGACCTGGAACGTCGGGTCCATTTTGCGGGGTTCCAAAACGACATTCCCCTGATCCGTCTCCTCCGACTGGAAAACGTGGGGCACGACCCCCTTTTGAATCTTTCCGTGGAGGTCGGCCTCGTCGGCGGATTCTCCCTGCCCTGGCAGGCTCACATCGATCGCCTCGAGCCCGGCGAGATCTGGAACCTTCACGATCTGGACATTCTCCTCGACCGGGATCAACTGGCTGAGCGGACCGAGAGGGAAAAGACGGCGTGCCGTGTCGTCGTCAAATCCGGGGACGACGGTCGGGAACTCCTCGACCGGTCCTGGCCCGTCGATGTCCTTCCCATCAACGAGTGGCCGGGGCTCTCGTCCCTGCCGGAGCTTCTGGCGGCGTTCTCCCTTCCCAACTCCGCGGAGGTTCAGAAACTCCTCGCTGCCGTTCGCACCGTGTTGGATTCACGAGAGCAGAGGGATGCGGTGGACGGGTACCAGACCCGCGACCCGCGCCGCGTGCGGGATCTGGTGGACGCCTGTTGGCGCGTCCTCGCCGACCTGGATCTCGGTTACGTGGAGGGGCTCGCCAGTTTCGAGACGGAGGGGCAGCGCATCCGCCTTCCTTCCGAAATCCTCGAGTTTCGTCAGGGGAATTGCCTCGATTTGACCTTGTTGGCAACGGGGCTGTTGGAGGCGGCTGGCCTGAACCCCGTGATCGTCCTTTTCGATGACCACGCCTTGCCTGGAGTTTGGCTGACTGAGGAATCGTTTGCCGAACCCGCCATGCAGGAGGGGCCGCGCCTGACCCAGCGGGTGCGTCTGGGCGAGATTCTCGTTTTCGAGTCGACCCTGACCGCGGCCGGTCGTGGTGCGAATCTGGACGCCGCGGTGACCCACGCCGAGAGTGAACTCCTCCGTCCGGGCCGCTTCCACACGGCGATCGATCTGGCCGCCTGCCGTCGCCGTCGCATTCGCCCCCTCTCGACCCGGGCCCCCCTGCCGGCCCAAGACGAGGAGGAGACGGATTCCGTTCTCGACGCGGCTTCGGGCGAGACGGGCGGGGAAAGCGCCGTCGATGCGTGCATGGCGACTCCTCCGTACGCGCCGGAACCCGTGCGGTTGCATGATGAGAACGGCGGGCCGCGCATCGAGGGGTGGAAGCGCCGACTCTTGGACATCTCCCTTCGCAATCGGCTGATCAATTTCCGTCCCACGAAGCGAAGCATTCCGATTCTGACCCATCGTCTCTCCGATCTGGAGGATGCCTTGGCCGGAGGTGGATCCTTCGAAATCCATGCCGCGCCCGATCTCTTGGGCGACGTGTCGCCGCGAAGCCCCGCTCTGCATCGGCGACTGAGTGGAGGAGAGGACCTCGAGAACGCCTTTTTCGAGGCCGAACTGGCCGCGGGGCGTCTGCGCGCCGACCTCGTTTCGGAAGAACTCGGCCACCGTCTCATTCAGATCTACCGCGCGGCCAGGCTTTCCCTGGAGGAGTCCGGCGCGAACACCCTTTTCTTGGCGCTGGGCTTCGTCAGGTGGAGCGATCCGGAGCGGCCGGACGTGGAACGGAAGTCACCGCTCGTGCTCATGCCCGTGCAGCTCGAGCGCCGACGCGGAGGGCTCGCTTTCCGTCTTTCCGCCTCGGACGAGGAAGCACGTATCAACGTGACCCTTCTCGAGAAGCTGAAACAGGATCACGGCATCGTCATCGAGGGTCTCGATCCGTTGCCCGAGGACGAGGCGGGCATCGACTTGGGCGGTGTCTTCCGAATCGTGAGGACGGCTCTCAAGGATCTTGCGCGCTGGGATCTCGCGGAGGAGGCTTGGCTGGGGCTTTTCTCCTTCGCGAAGTTCCTGATGTGGCGCGATCTTCAGGAGCGTTCCGCGGACCTGATCCAAAACGCGGTGGTTCGCCATCTCGTGGAAAGGCCGACGGAGGCCTTTGCCGGCGGCTTTCCCGATGGAGAACCGGAAGACCGCTGGATGCCTTCCGAGGTGTTTTGCCCTTTGGACGCCGACGCCTCCCAACTCTCCGCGGTCCTTGCGGCCGCCAAGGGGGCGAGTTTCGTTCTCGAGGGGCCACCCGGCACGGGAAAGTCGCAGACGATCACCAACCTCATCGCCCAGACCCTGGCCGAGGGAAAGACGGTGCTTTTCGTCGCCGAGAAACGTGCGGCCTTGGAGGTGGTCCATCGCCGTCTTCAGCAGGTCGGCTTACATCCCTTCTGCCTCGAATTGCATTCGGACAAGGCGAAGAAGAGAGATGTCTTGAGACAACTCGAGGAGGCCATGGAGGCGCAGCGACCTCCGGGAAACGTGGACGATGGCGTTCCTGCACGGCTCGCTCGTGTCCGCGACGAATTGGATGCGTTCAGGGAAGCGCTGCATCGAACCCATGCTCTGGGGATTTCCGTGCAAACAGCGCTCGAGCGTATGGCCGCCTTGGGCAAGCGTGAGTTGCCGGAACCTCTCCCTTCCGTGGTGCCAACGCTTTCGAAGGTCGAGTTCGAGGAAGCTCTCGATGCGGTCGACGATCTGGCGGCCGCGGTGGAGGATCTCGTGGATCTTCCCTCGCGTCATGCTCTGCGCGGGATCGGTCTCACTCACGACGACGCCGAGATGCGGCATGGGCTCGTTCGCGACGCCTCGGGAATCGCCGAGGCCGCCGAGGCACTCGTCTCGGCGCGGAGCGACCTGCTCGCCCTCTTGGGTGTCGCGGACTCCACGCCCACGACGAACACCCTGAGCAGCCGTTCCTCGCTCGAGATTCTTGCTTCCTTGGCGCGACTGCTCGAGGCGCCTCCGCACCCGACGCGGGCACTCCTGGAGACCGAGGGCTGGGCCGCGTTGAAGGGGCGCGTCGAGGGCCTGGCCGAGAGGCTCGAGGGATGGATCGAACTGAGGGACGATCTCTCGCATCGATGGGAGGGCGTATTCCTCGAGGACACGACGTCAACCGTCCGGGACGATCTGCAACGGGCCGTCGATGGTCTCCGTCTGCTCCGCCCCTTCCGCCTGTATCGCCTCCGTCGTGCGCTGGCTTCGCGGAGCAAGACCTCCTGGTCGCCCAAAACCCTGTTGGAAGACCTGGAGAAGCGGCGACGCTATCAGGAGGAGGACAGTGCTCTTTGGGGTCCGGGCTCTCCAGGGCGCGAACTCCTGGGGGATCTGTGGACTCGGGGGCGCCCGGCTCCCAAAGACCTGCACGCCGTCCTGTCCTGGACCGAGGCGTTTCGAAGTGCCGTTGCGGAACTCGTCACGGCTCTGGGGCGTCCCGACGGATCGGAGGTCTCCACGCGACTCATCCGTCTGGCCGTCGAACGAGGCGAGGAGGATGCCGCGACGATCCCGTCGGCGCTCGCGCGTTTCCGAGCGACCCACGGCGACCTCGCGAGGAGGCTCGAGGCGTTCCGTGAGAGTTTTCATGCCGACGAGGCGACGACCCTGGGAGCCGTGGACGAGCCGGACTTTCTTGGGCGCCTTGTGGAGCGATGCCGAGGATGGCGGGATGCCGTGGACGAGTTGCCGCCTTGGTGTCACTGGCGACACTGCGTGGACCGTGTCGAAGCCGCGGGTCTGGGGGCCCTGGCCGTCGCCGTGGGCGAGGCGCGCATCCCACGGGCGGAGGCGCGCGGCGTCGCCGAACACATGCTTCTGGCGGCTTGGTCGCAGGCGGTGGAGACGTCCGACCCGGTCCTTTCCGTCTTCCAACCTCGCACTCAGGATCGCCGCGTGGCGCGGTTCCAAGAGCTGGACCGCGCGCATCTGAAATGGGGACGACGACAGATCCAGCGAAGACTGGCCGAGCGGGCCCCTGACCTGGAAGGCCGCCTCCCCGAGAGCTCGGAGGCGGGTATTCTGCGCCGGCAACTTCGGCTGAAGCGTAGGCACATGCCGCTTCGCAAACTGTTCGAAGCCATCCCTCATCTGTTGCCGCGTCTGAAGCCGTGTCTTTTGATGAGTCCCCTGTCGGTGGCGCAATACCTGGATCCTGCGTTCCCTCCCTTCGATCTGGTCGTCTTCGATGAAGCCAGTCAGATCCCCCCGTGGGATGCCGTGGGCGCCATGGCGCGCGGTGCTCATTGCGTCGTGGTGGGGGATTCGAAGCAGCTTCCTCCCACGACCTTCTTTCAGGCCTTGGAGGGGGATGACGCCGTCGATGACGACGAAATCCTGGAGTTGGAAAGCGTCCTCGACGAGTGCGTCGCGGCGGGCCTTCCGTCCAAGCAACTGCTCTGGCACTACCGGAGCCGTCACGAGGATCTCATCGCCTTCAGCAACTATCACTACTACGAGGGCCGATTACAGACGTTCCCCGCGGCACGGGCCGCATCGCCCAGGTTGGGGGTTTCGTTCGTCCACGTCGAGGACGGCGTCTACGACCGAGGAAAGGCGCGCTGTAATCGCGTCGAAGCGGAAAGGTTGGTGGACGACCTGGTCGCGAGGTTGCGCGACCCCCAAGAACCCGAAGAACGCAAGAGCATAGGGGTCGTCACCTTCAGTCGCGCCCAGCAGGACTTGGTGGAGGATCTCCTGGACGCGGCCCGCCGGAGCCATCCCGAGATCGACCCCTATTTCGGCGATGAGGTGGATGAACCCGTCTTCGTGAAGAATCTCGAAAACGTGCAGGGCGACGAACGTACGGTCATGCTCTTTTCGGTGGGCTACGGACCCGATTCGGGAGGGCGAATCGCCATGAACTTCGGTCCTCTCAACCGGGAGGGCGGAGAGAGACGCCTCAACGTGGCCGTGACGCGGGCGCGAGAGCAACTCGTCGTCTACGCCTCGCTGAGAGCTTCCGACATCGATCTTTCGCGCACGCGAGCGACGGGGGCCGCCCACCTGAAGGTCTTCCTCGACTACGCCGAGAAAGGACCGCGCGCCATGGCGGAGGCCTTGCATGGCGCGGGAAGTAAGGCCCCCGAGAGCGGTCTCGTGGCGGCCCTCTCGGCGGCGCTGAAGGATGAGGGGTTCCATGTGTGTGAGTTCATGGGCTCGTCCAGCCGCCGCATACCTCTTGCGGTCCGGCGGCCGGGAGAGGATGAAAGCTACGTCCTCGACGTGGAGACGGATGGGGCCGTCTGGGGCGGCACGCCGTCTGCGCGGGACCGGGAACGACTGCGCGAACAAGTGCTGGAGTCCTTGGGATGGCGTGTCGAACGCGTGTGGAGCCTCGAGTGGAAAGCGTCTCCGAAGCGGGTTCTGCGCCGACTCGTCAAGGCGATGTCCGCCCGCCCCGAAGACGTGTCGGCCGAGGAGTCGGAAGCGTCGCCCGAGAACGATGAGATGGTCACCCCGACCCCTGAGTCGACCTCGCCGCCTGAACGTCCGGCGCCGCCTTCGCCCTCGGAGTCGCGTCGCTACGAGGTCTGCCGTTTCCCGAAGGAGGACTCAGGCACGCGTGAGGACTTCTTCTCGCCCCGTCTCGATGCGACGCTTCTTCGGATGATCGAGAACGTCCTTGCCGTGGAAGCTCCCTTGGCCTTTTCGGCCCTTTGCCGTCGTGTTGCGGCGCCGTTCGGCGTCGCACGCACGACCGGTCGTGTGCAAGCTCGCGTGGAAGGACTCCTCGATCGCTTGCCCGAGGGAGTGCGGCCGATCCACCGCAACGAGTTCCTCTGGGGGCCTGGTCAGGACCCGAATGCGTTCACGGCCTGGAGGGGCCGGGGGGAGGACGACGAGGCGAGGCGATCCGCGGACGAGATCCCCTGCGAGGAGGTGGCGGCGGCCATGGAGGACCTTCTTCGACGCCATGGCCATATGCAGGAAAAGGACCTCCTCCGTGAGGCGGCGCGGCTTTTGGGATTCTCCCGGATGGGGTCGCGCCTCGCGGTGCGCTTCCGTTCGGCGCTGGATGGGCTCGTCGGGCGCGGGGGAGCGCACCGCCTCGACGACGGTCGCGTCGCTCCCCCTTCCTAGTCAGCCCACGCGCTCACGATCTCCCCAGAAGGGAAACCCCGAGACCAGCGAGCATGTC
>CAZLGG010000032.1:33712-37599 GCA_964559135.1 uncultured Planctomycetia bacterium | reverse complement strand
CTCCAGCCAAAAACCCCGTCCCCTCGCCCCCTATCCCCTCCGCCGCCTCTGCTGAGGAGGAGGCTCCGTCAACCGGGAACGTATCTCATGGGTCAGAGCGTTGCGAAGGTCCTCGGGCGCCTCCACCTCGAGCTCCCTCAGAGCGTCTTGGACCAGAGGTTGGGCGAGGAACATCCCGTCTTGCGACCACAGCGATGCCTCCACCATGCGGCGGAACGCATCATTCATGAGGTCGGGAGTCGGTTCGTTGTGGGCGACGTCGTTGCGAAGATCCCGTACCTGGGAGATGGCCCGGCCGAGCCGATGGAGAGCCTTTTTTGCGAGGAAGTTCTTGGTGAGCTGCCCTGCGCACGGCTCGTTGTCATGGATCCAGTACCACGTGACACCGTCGATTTCCTCCCCGGGTTCGAAGGGCCGTTTCCGGTCCTCCTTGCTCCCATCGCCCGTACGAATCAACCGAGGGTCGGGAGCCGACACTCCCTTCCTGATTCTGAACTGGCGACTTCGTTGCGGATCGCTGGAGCGTTCGACGCGCTCCCCCAGGTGGTCCCACAACGCCGCTTCGTAGAATGCAACGGTCCCGTGAACGGCACGGGGTACATTCTTCGCCTGCAATGCGAACTCCACCCGCAGCGCGGCGCGCACCGCCATCTTCGGATGACGGAGGATCGTCATATCGCACTCCTGGGGAATCGGCAGCGACGATGCGAAGTGAAACACCCACTCCACGACCTGTGTCCAATCATGTTCCACCTCATCGTCGTGAAGGTGGCTCACGGCGCCCCAGGCCGCCAGCAGGTTGCCGTTTTCAATGAGCTCCAATGCGTGGCGTCGCGCTTTGTAGGATTCGGATGGCTCCGGAAGGCTCAGCCGTTCCACGGCTCGATCTCCCGTGGGCGGGTTGGCCTTCGCCCCATCGGCGACCTCGATCAATTCAACCTCGGTGAAGGAGCCCGCATGCAGGCGCACCACCTCCTCCGTGAGAGTGGCGATCAGGGGCATGCCCCCCGTGGCCGCGACGACGACGCGCCCTTGGGCGACTTTGCACACGGCGTCACGGATCGCGCGATCGATCCGAGCGATCACATCCCTGCGGATCAGTGCATCGCGGGGATCCCCATCTTTGTCTTCGATCCGCTCGCAGCCCTCCAAGAAGGGCGCTCGTTGGATGACCAGCCCGTCACCGCACTGGTCGCGAAGCCGGTGGGCCAGCACGAGGCCGGCCGCGCGCGGATCGCCCGACGCCGCCGTCGGGTCCCGGCGCGTCTCCAAGATGAGCGCGTGGGTCAAGGTGACGTTCCTTTGCTCAAGAAACTCCAACACCGCATCGAGTTTCGGTGTGCACAGAGCGAACGGTCTGGGGGGCAGGGCTTGGATATGACCTGGGGCTTTGATCGCGGGCGCGTCGCGGACCTCCCATTGCCCCATCCTATCTTCCAGTTCGGCGTGAAGTCGTCCGCAGCGTCTCTTTTCGAACTCCGTGCGTCCATCGTCCGTGACGATCTGGACGTCGGTCTGCCCGGCGGTGAGAACCAGCAGAACGTTCATCGGCGACTCTCCGGATCGTATCGGCGCAGACGGGTGTGCTGCGCACGCAAATTGCTGTGGAACTCCTGAGTCTTGCCGTTCCTGTGGGGATAGTCCGCGGCATCCGGGTGCTTGTGGCGGTGCAAGTCCAACCAGGCGGGCAGCGTGGGGGGGGATTGGAAATTTTCCTTGAACCAGTCGCGCATGTCCGCGTGGGGTTGCAACTTCGGGGCGAGCCCGTCCTCCGTCAGGAAATGCATCTCCTTGATCTCGATACGCACCGTTCCCCAACCCAAAGGACGAGCATAACCCATCTTGCTGCAGTAGCCCTCCGGGTGTTTGCCCTCCACGTCGTCGCGAAACTGGTGGGGACACAGGGCGAGAATCAGCGCCGCCAGCTCCTTCGGGTCGAGATCGCGAAACCGGAGGGTGAACCGAAAACGTCGTCCCGGCCTCGAGGCCTCCAAAGCCAGTGTGCTGCGAGGGTTGAGGCGATTGGCCTCCGAGTCGTCCCTCCATGGCTCTCCCGTATAGGCGTCGGACCGGTCGAGGTAAAACTTACGACCGGCGAGCCGGCCCGGTTCGTCGTAGCCCATCGCATCACCATAGGTAGTCAGAGTCGCCTGGTCCGAGGGGCGTGACTGGGGATGGTAGGGTTGCTCCAGGTAGTGCTCGACCGCGCTCGGGCGTGGGACCCCGAGTTCACGGAGAAACGTCGGCGGGAGAAAGCGCCTATCGTCCGTGTCCCCATTCGCGACCACCTCGATGGCGGCGTTGACGGACACGCGGCCCATGAGCTGCTCATGGTCGCCATGGCCGATGTCCTTCGTCCATGGGTTGTTTTCTGCCGTATACCCGAAGATGCGTCGGGCGGGGGAGAGAGCGTGCGGCGGCCTGTGTTTGTCCTCGGGGCACCCGTCCAGTTGTTTTTCTTCCGGCAACGGAATCAATTCTCGACGCTCTTGGGTCCATCCCTTGCGGCGGACGGTGTCCGTGTAGGCCCAGCGGTAATAGTAGTGCCAGCCCAATGAGACGATGCATTGATCCCGGGTGTCCCATTCCACCCAGATCAGGTCACCGGGCGAGAAGACGTCGTGGGCCGCCGCCTCTCGAATGCGACGCCGCGCCGCTTTCGCCTCACCCTTCTTCGACATGTCGGGATGGCGCTCGCTGAAGTGGCCGTGTTGGAGATTCGTGAGATGCCGCAACGTGTTCAGGTATCCGTCCTGGACCTCCGGCGGAACGGCCACTCGCTTCACGGGATGGTCCGGGTCGGCTTCGAGCCGACGATGGAGCTGCCCTTTCGCGTTGAGCTTTTCTCCCGCCCCCAGGCCGCCACGGTAGTTCGCTCCGCCATGGGGTGGGTCGAAACGATACCGAGGCGGCTCGTCCTGGACCGACTTGCCGTACCTCAGGTCCTCGGGGAGAAGATCGAGCTGGAGGGGCACGCGGACCCGAACCCCCGTCTCGAGGGTGCGCATCTCGAATCCACCATCGGGCACTCGAGCGAGGCGGGGGATGAGGCGAGGATTCGGTCGACTGGGAAAGAGGCTGTTGGGGCGATACGAGTAAGACCGCTCGGCGACCCGTTCCATGGGGGCACCCAGCAGCGCACCCAGCTCGTGCCGGAGTAGACCCTTGATCGAGTCGCCGGGAAGGAGGACGGGGCGCGCTCCCCAGGGCGCCCGCAGAGGGTAGAGCACACTTTTCGATCCGACGGTGCGAAGCGTCCGTTCGCCGAATTTCACCCTTACCTGTTCGTCGCCGACCCTCACCGGTGCGAAGGGGATCGGCCACGGTTCTCCGGGGTCATCGATTCTTCGGCGCTCCCACCCGACGAGCAGGGGGGTGAGGGTCTCGATCTCGCAGCGCAATTCTCCCGAGAGGCATCCTGCCGTCCTCGTGCCGTCGTGCCAGATGGGCGGCGCCGCGGTGAACTGATCGGGAAGGGGTAGGAACCCGTAAGGCTTTCCCCACACGTGGCGTGGACCTGAAGGAAGCGTCGTGTCGCCCCCTGGGATCTCTTCGAGCCCGGCTTCCGTCAACTTGGCACGGACTTTCTCGATGTGAGCTTCTTTCAGTGCGCAGACCACGAATTCGAGCCCGTCTTGGACATCGATGAAATCCATGTGGGGCGCCAGGCGGCCTCTGAGCTGATTGGACTCGCGAGGTCGTCCGTCACACACCCGCACACGAATGCGATGAGGTTTCTCGGGGGACATCAGGACTCTCCCATCACGAGGGTGAAACCAAGACTCTCGTCACCACGGCGCCATTCACGCAGAAGAACCGGACCGCTTCCCGTCCGCGCCGCGGTGAAGCGACGGCTCCCGTGCAGGCGGGCAGGCGTGTGGACCACC
>CAZLGG010000032.1:17640-33702 GCA_964559135.1 uncultured Planctomycetia bacterium | reverse complement strand
GGAACCTCTTCGAGCAGAACCCAGCGAAGGCCGGTCACGGTTCTGGCGGCCCTCCACACGGCGCGCGCCGAAAAAAACGCCACCTCGTCCACCCTCACGGCACTCTCCTTCGGCCATTCCCGCCCCAACGTAGCCGGAGGGGTTTCCCTCGCGAGATCGACCGTGGGTTCACACCACCAGGCGCAAAGGGCGTCGCCACTTCTCTCGAACGTCTCAGCCGCGACGGCAGCAAGCTCGCCGAGGGTCGGGTCGGGGAGGTCAAGGGAACCGTCGCTCACCCGCAGGTTTGTTTTTTCCGGGTCCGATCCTTGGGAGCCCGCCCCTACTGTTTCCACACGCGTGTGCGTCGCAGGCCGGTGCGACGGGGGCGCTGCCTCTCGCCTCGGCGAGGGCTTCCAAGTCCGCACTTGGGTCACGTCGTCAACGACCCACGCCTCCGGAGCCCACCGGCCCCAACCAGCACTTCGCGTCTTGTGACCGCCAACGGGAAGGTGGCCGAGCGCACCGAGTGCGATGAGTCGGTCGATCTCCTCGACGAGAGGAGCGACGGCGCTGGCATCGGGTCCTTCCACGAGGAAGCGAACGGGAAACGAGCCCCGAAGGACACGGACCGCATCACGCTTGGCTGAACCAAACGAGGAGGCCGTGAATTCGTCTTCCGCGTGCATGTGCAACCGAGCAGCGCACCAGCCTTCGCCGCCCCGTGCATCGCGGACGAGAAGTCGGCTGCTCTGGGCCACGGTGCCGAAGACTTTGCCCCCCGAGTCCTGCGGGTCCACCTCGCCGTGAACCTCATGGGGGTCCTGCACGGGGGCACCGGCGGCGTTGTGCAGCCGTGAGAAGGCATGGCGCACAGCCCCTCTCACGCTCGATCCGGGCAGCAGTGGATGCCCCCCTTCCATCAGGATCGCACGGTCCGTGCCCAGGGTTTCGGGTGTGGGGTCATGGACCGTGGACCAAGGGGGGCGGGCCCACATGCCTGTTCCGGTCCTCTGATTGGCACGCTCGGTGCCATGGGCGCCGATCGCAAGCATATCGAGGCCCCAGGCCGGTCCGTTCGGGTCGGGGCGATACTCGCCGAAGGGAAGGTTCACATCGCGGGTGCGAAAACACCAAGACCGAGTCGGTTCCACGACCGGCACAGCAGGCAACGGGTCAGGCAGCTTCCCCCGGCTGGTCTCCACCCACCGGTCATACGCTGTCGGGTCGAGTCGATAGACCCGGAGGTCTTCGATGTGGCACCAGCCGAGCCCACGGGCGACGTCTCCCCCGAGCCAGCAACGGCCCTTCTTCCAGTGATGTGCGAGGACGTAGCCGAGGATCCCCTCGGCCTCGTCGGCCTCACCGTCGGCGATCGACCAGTCCACCCGGAATACGAGGGACCAACGGGTGCCCCCGGGCACCACTTCGCGATCGAAGAGCACGCCGTCCGCACGGGCCCCCGTCTTGTGCCGAATTCCCACACCGGTCCGCAGGCACGGCGCCACGGGCGCGAGCGGTCGTGCGTTGGCGATCTCCCAGGCCGAGCGACGAAGCGCCGTGCGGCGTCCGGGCTCTTCGGAAACGCTGCGAGGCAGGGGATCGAAGAACCGCCGCGCCATGGCGACGAGAGCGCCCTTGATGCCGCGACCGACCAGGACGGGGGTGTCGTCCACCCAAGTGAACGGGCGATCCGCGCTGTTTTCCCTGTCGAGGCCGGAGACCGAAAGGGCGGAGTCCTGCACCAAGGTTGCGGTGAACAGGGTCAGTCGTGTGTTCATTCTTTCTTCTCTCGCATCTTGGCCCGAAGCCGTCGCACGAACATGCGGGCGTGGCGCGCACGTTGGTCTGGGTCTTGAATCCTTTCCAACTCTCGGAGAACCGCCTCCGCGTCGCCATCTTTCCAGTTGCGTGCCCCCGCGGTGGTGGGGTTCAACCGCGAGGCCAGCGCGTTGGGGTCTCCGGATTCCAGCTCCGAGACGAGATCGTGCCACTGGGACAAGCTGGGATGGGAGTCGGCGTTGCTACCCACACCGCTGAGGCGGGGATGCTTCTCGAACCAGGTGCGGGTTGTTTCGGCCACTGCTTCGCTTGGATCGTCGGCGATCTGCGGCCTGTTGGGCCTTCCCGCGTCGGCCGTCGCCGAGGGCGACGCTTCACCGGTCACGCCCGGCAACGTCGCGTCGAGTCGGAATCTCCCGAAACCCTCATGGGTCCGTTCGCCGAGTCCTCGTCCCTCGGTGGCCCTACGAGACAGTCGGTCGAGGGCTTCGTCGGGTCCTTCGACGCGGAAGACGGAGCCCCGTCGAATCGCGAGCGCGGGCATCCGCCACAGCCGTGCGGTCCCGTTGAAACCATGAACCGCCACCGAGTCTTGAGTGATCGGTGTGACCGTCAGGCCCTTCGGCCAGTTTGGCATCTCGTCGAAGTGGACGGTGTCGAGGGACGTGCGCCAACGGAGGAGTTTGTCGCGAACCAGGAGGTCCGAAGTCAGGATCATGTAGACGGGTGCCGAGACATCTGACGGCGGAGGGGCTTGGGTCCATGCGAATTCGTGGACCTCCACGGGAGCCCCTCCCCGGCCCACCCGAAGCCAGCGACGCCCCGCGATCACGGGTTCGAGGGCCTGGGCCAGCTGGGCCATGGCGGAAGATTCGCCACGTACATCGCACAGGAAAAGAGTGTCCTCGACGATTTGGTCGACGGCGAACAGGGAGGGATCCGCCTGGTTTGGTTCCGGTCGGCCGTTTCGAAGTCGGACACGGCGTGGGGGGCGGTAGGCGGTCCAGGCGCTCTTGGAATCGGACCGGCCAACGAAGAGATCCGGCTCGGGGCGCCTGAGGGGGCCGGGGTCCTGTTGACCGACCCGATCGACGCGACGCGGCGAGCTCGGCGGACGCGCCCACCAAGGGACGGACCCGGAGGCTCCCAGAGGTTTCTCACGCAGAAGGGACAGGGGGGCGGGTAGGACTTCGGCCGACGTGGGTGTCTCGGGAGAGCCTGGGAGTGGCAAGGCATCGCTGACTGCAACGCGGCCCTCGACGAGGAGGGTGGCGGCGTCCCGATGGCCGGCTTCGATCAGCCAGGCGGCGAGTGCCCCCAGCAGACTGCGGCCGGGTACGAAGGCGAGGCTGGGGATGAAATTGTCCGGGGTGCTCGTGGCCGTGATGCAAAGGGGCTCGAGGTTGCGAAGAACGAGGACAAGACGTTCGGTGGGCCGGACGGTCGTAGGGCGGGGGATGGGCGACTCCTGGAGTCTCAACTCGACCCGCCCCGCTCCTGCGGCGCGGCCGGCTCCCAGCGCATCCACCTCCTTGAGAAGGCGGCGGAGCATAGGCAGGTCCTTTCGGAGAAGCTCGACCTGCCCTTCAAACCGGGTGCCCTGGGGGATGTGTTCCACCACACGGAGGGTTTCGTCCCTGGGAGCGCGATTGTCGAATGCGGCCCGCGCCGTGGATCGCCAGATTCGACTGGTGGGATGGGAGGTGGAGTACAGGGAGGTGAACACGGCTCGATGCCTCGGACCGCCCGCACGCCCGAAGACCTCCGATGCGACCTTGTCGCCGTGAAGCCTCTTGGCGGCATCCCGCAGGACACCCACGAGGTGAGACGCCCAGATCACGGGACGACCCTTGCGATCTCGGGTGACGAGGGCATCGATGCCGCCGCCTCCCGATCCCGATCCGAGGTGGGTGTCCTCCAACAGCTCAGCCGTGAGCGTCATGCGGACCCGACCGTCTGAATCCTGGACTGGGGGATTCTCCGGTTGGGTGGCTGATCGCGACGACTTGCGAGAGAGCTTCGCGGCGGCTCGTCGTCCAGCTCTCCCTTTCCTTTTCCCTTTCCTCTTACCCTTGGACATGCGGAGTCCCCTCCTCTTCGTCGTCTTTGACGAGGGCGATTCCGGCCCGACCCAGTCGGCCGATCTCGTAGAGATCGACGACGTCGAGCACGGAAGTCATCAGCGGGCCGTTTTCGTCGTCTCCATGGCGAATCCAGACCCCCAGGGGGAAGGCCTTGCGGGTTGCGGATGGCAGCTCGGCGAAGGCCATCTCGGACAGCGCGCGGCCCCTCGGAAGTTGCTCGAGCAGATATCGCAGCTGGGAGCGGGGGGAGTCTTCGAGAGCCCGCGAGGCTTTCAGTAGACCCTGAAGACTGTCGGTTTGGGTTCCCAAGACATCCACGGGACGTTGGGAGAGGATGCGTATGTCTTCCTCCGTGCCCCGAATCCAGTCACGGCGGCGCGCCTCCTCGAAATCGTCCAGCGAGCTGGTGGTGTAGACGGCCCAATCGACCACGGAGCGGCCCGCGTTGGGGGGGAGTCCCCGGAAGCGGCGCTTGGCGGAAGCCGCAAGGCGTTCAGCGGTTTCATGCAGCCGATGAATGGGGATCGTCGGCCGGGCGATCACCACCCCGACCCCGAGGGTGAGCTCAAAGGCGCCTTCGTCCTCGTGCTGAATACCGGCGAGTTCCTGGCAGAGATCGACGACGAACGGCATGGCGATACCCGCACGGCAAATCACGAGCACGTCGTCGCCCCCGAGCATGAGCAGTACGAGAGGTGTCGCGTCCGTGTCCCGGCACGAAGCGTCGATGGCCGTGCATAAGGCGCGACGTAACAGCACCCGGTTGCGGTGGAAAAAAGCGCTGCGTTCGACGTCTCCCGAACCCGCGGCGGCGCCGACCCCGTTGCCATCGGCGTGGATCAGGGCGAGGTACCCGTCTCCCGCCAACTCCTGGAACGTCTGCGGACGGGGGAGCTTTCCGAGTGCGGTCTTGGCCAAAAGTAGGTTCGCGAGATCCTGGGAGTTCCCCTTCTCACTCCGTCGAGCGGCCTCATGGCGCAGTGAGACGTCCGAAGAGACGTGCGCGGATTCGGTACCTTGGCGGACGACCTTCGAGGCCAGCCCACGGCCCGTCCACTCGCAGGGTGCCAGCACGGGCAGCTCTTTGGAGACGGCAACATCTGCCGATCCGATCTCTTCTTCATCGACGGAGATGCGGAACCGCAGGCCAGGGAGTTCGCGTCCCAAGAGAGCCCGGGCGGCCTTCGCAAAGTCCACAGCCCCTGCCGCGAAGCATGCCTCGAAGTGGCCACCGTCGCGGGAGACAAGACCGTCTCGCGCGTCGGCCGCGGGATCGTCGTTCTCCCGGATCGGGTCGTGGGGCGAGGCCCCGGGATAGTCCCCGGTCCCTGGTGCGAGCCGCCAGGAGGTCTCCTTGCGCGCCAGGGCGGGCAAGGAGACACGGAGAACTTCTCCGAGTAGCGTGTTCGCGCCCACCATCGCTCGCAGTCGTGGGACCGCGAACAGCCAGGTCTGCACCCGTTGAAACTCGATGTGTACGCGATTCATTCATCGTCTCCTCGTGTGAGAGTCTCGCGTCGTGGAGGGCGGCGTCGGGGGGGCCGAACAGGGAATGAAGAGTCCGCCGCCGAGAAAGCGCGTCCGGCCGAGGAGAAGGGGACCTGAAACGGCGACGGGGAAGGCGATGTGCACGTGCGCTGCCAGACCGCGACCTGAGTCGGCGTGGAGATTCCGAACCGTGACCGTGGGACGAGGAAGTCCGGCCCGCCGACAGGACAGAGCGACATCGGCTTCGACGGCGCGCGAGGCGTCGCCAAGGGGCAGGTGTCGCGTGACCACGTAATCCGTGCTGGACTCCCAGGTCTTCGAGGGGCTGAGGAGGGGATCGTCGGAAGACAGGGAGATCCAAGGTGCGATTTTCAAGCGACCGGCTGAGCCCGCGTGGAGGACGTGGAAGCCCGCGAGCGCCTCTTCGAGGGTGCGCCGGTGAGCCCTTTGTTGAGCGGAGACGTTGCGGTGCTCCGTGGCGTGAGGCATCACGATCAACAGCCTTTGTCGCGCTCGGTCGTAGGCGAACGCGAGATGAGGGTGGCTGGTGGGAGAGCCTCCTCGTTCATGACCCGAAAAGAACGGGGGCAGAGGGCTGTTCGCGCCGAGATGGCGCTGCACCCGACTCATGAGGGCTCGGCGGAGAGATCGGGCGAGAGCCTCCCCGTCGATAGGTCCCTCCTTCAGGCCCTCCGTGATGCCGAGCGCAAGCACGCCCATGTCCTCGTGTTCGGGGGCCATGACTCCCAGCCCCAAGAAGCGCCCGTCTCCCAGAGCCAGCGGGCCCCGGAGGGGCTCCCGAAAGGTGATCTCCACATGCCACAAACAGGCTCCCGGGAATCGGGGAGGAACGGCGAAGGCCTCCGCCCTGGCACCTCGGGATGTGAAAGGCTCCCGCTGGACCTTCACCGATGCGACGGCGGTGAGGCGACCCTCGTGCCGCAGCGCCTGCAGGACACGTGCCGTGACCGCCCGCTGCTCGTCCGAGCGACGGCGGCGATGACTTCGAAGGGGGAGGGCCAAGGGTGTCACCGATCGCCATCGCAAACAGGCCGTCTCATCGTCGAGACCATAGTGCCGGAGCATGCGGAGGTCCTCGGAGGGAATCAGAACACCGCGACGCGTGGTCGACACGGCAAGCCCGGAAAGGGCCCATCGCAAGTCGTCCGCGCGCAACGGGCAGGACGGGGGGACGTGTAAGAGAATACGACGGACCTCATGGTCGGCTCGAGGATGACCACGGGAGAGCAGGGGCAAAAGACGCACCCTTTGCTCCACGGGAACACGGTGAGAACCGTCTGCCTCTTTTCCCAACAAATAGCGGTCCACCAGATGGCCGCGATCGCCCCGTATGGTCTTCAGGCGGGTGGCTGCGGCATCACGAATCGTGGTGATGATGTGCACGACCTCGGTCGAAGGCTGGGGGGCGAAACGGCTCGGCTTCGACTCGGTGCGAAGGTCGAACAGGAAGCTCGCCGTAGGGCCGTCGTAGACGACTTTTCGAAAGCGCGGCCGCGGGGCCGGAGCGAAGGCGAGTTTTCCTTGGCCGCGATCCGCGAACCGGTTGCCTCGAGCCTCGTGCCGTGCCGCCAAGCTCTCGAAGGAGCCCGGAGCCGGGCAGGCCAGAGGACGACCGCCTCGCCCCGGGGTTGGGCGAAGGGTCTGCCCCGTGTGACGGGCGAGGCGCTGGTCGGCCTCGTCCGAAGAAAGGATCTCGCCGTGGGCCCAAGCCATGTCCACGCCCCACCCCAACTGATAGAGCCGGTCCGCCAGTTGGACGATCTGCTCCGCGTGGTCACGACCGTTTTCGTCCTCTTCCAGGTCCCATGCGTAGAGGAAGGGAACCTCCGGCTCCAGAATGTGGGGGCGCCAGATTTTCTTCGTGGTACGGATCTTGGCCACTCTCCTCGGGTCACCTTGGATCGTATCGGCGTCGTTGTTGGGCACGTAGACCGTCACTGTCTGCCCGACGATGCCGAGGGGGGCGGCCACGATCGGGGGTGGGCGTCTTTCCAGCCAACGCAGACTCTCGCGGAACGCATCCAGCTCTTGGGGGCCACTCAAAGCCGCGCCCGCCACGAGCGCTTGAAACAAGCGGGCCGGCGAAGGGACGCCGCTTCCTGCACCGTGAAACCGACTGTCGTGAAGTCGAACCGTGATGAGAAGACGGTGGGTCACGATTCAGCCTTCCGGGTCGTCGTCGGCCAGCTTTTTCGACAGGAGTTTTTTCGCCGCGGCCATGTCGAAGTCAAAAGTGAGTGTCTCCGGCCATCCCGAACGGAAGGGCTCTGCCGCGTCACGGGTGAAGTCCTCGACCAGGCACCGGGCGGGCTCGGAACTCAGATCCACGGGAATGGGGGCACCGCGCCGGGGCACGATGGTCCACGTATCCTCCTCGCCGTAGCGCAGATGACATCCTTCCCGCAGGTACAGATCGATCTCCGCGGTTGCGGCGGTGAGGGTGAGACCGAGGAGATAGCGGGTGATCTCTCGCGTGGCCTGCGTGTCTTCTCCGCGGAGCCCTCTCAGGGCCACCAGGTTCACGGTCACGTTCCGGACGATGTCGCCGCGGACGTGGATGCCTCCGAGATTGGTCGCTGGTGCATCCTTTAGGCCCACAATCGAGAGTTTCTTCTTGCGTTTGTTGGCTTCCTTGGTGAGTTCCTCCTTCTGCTCCTCGCCCAGATCCTTCCAGACGGAGTTGTATTGCGCGGACGTGGTCAGCTCGTCCACATCCCACGCGCGGATGACGGCCCTCACCAGTCGCGGGCGTTTCTCGGCGGAAAGCCCGCGTGAATCCCAGACGCCGAAAACGAGTGACGTGGGGGCGAGCGCGGTGAGCGGGCCGGCGTCTCCTTTTTGCCGCAGTGCGAGAAAGGCCTTGGTGGCGAGATCCGAAAGCCCCGGCGTGGCGTGGACGACGGCGTCCGCGCCGCGGTGGGCCAGGTCCAGAAGATGGCGAACAGGTCGCCGGGGCTGCTTGCAGTCCTTGGATTTGCCGCCCGCGAGGCAGCCTTCGCAGGTTCCACAGGGCTGCTCGGGGAGTCGGATGCGAATTTGGGGAACGAGCCACGCGTTGCGGTCGTCGGATGCGCAGACGAAGAGGGGTTCGAGGCGATTCGCCTGAGAACCCACGCTGTCGATGAGGGCCACTTTCGTCCCGTCGGCGAGGTCGTCGATGTTGTAGCCGATGCCGGCATAGGTGGGCGGAAACACGACAGGGTGGTCGATGGGATCCTCCACGGGAAGGAGAACCTGCCTCAGAGCGAGGGCGACCGGTCCCGCCGGGTCCGTGGCCCACTGTTCAAGGATCTCTCGGGTGAGAGGCTGCGAGGTGACTTGCGCGGTTTCGGTCATGAGATTTCCTCCTCAGTCGCAAACGTGACCATTTTGTTCTTGCCTTTGGCTTCGAGATCGAAGGTGAAGACCCGAAGTGGGATGCCGACGGGGGTGGCGCTCAGGCAGGGGCGTGCCAGTAGGGGCGGAAGGGGAGTTTCCCATACCCCATATCGCACGGTCCATCGATGGGAACGCAGGGGACGGGCGTGCTCGAGGCCGATGGCGGCCAGGATCTCCACCACGGGCGAGCCCGTCACCTTGATACCGGCGTGGTCGTTGGGTGAGTATCCGGCGTCTCGGGTCGTCCATGCGCCCCGGGGATCCATGTTGAAGGTGCCCTCCAGCGGGGTGAGGGATGAGAAGGGATCGGCGATGAGCTGCTCCTGCCGCTTCTGCCAGAGCTGAGCCATGCCCTGAACCTCCACCGCGCCTTGCGCTCCTGACTTCGAGGATGCCTTGAGCTTGCCGTGGAGCAGTTTCGAGGCGATGCCTTTGGCGGACCGGTTGCCGGAGTAGAGCTTGAACGGATCGCGGTGGGTGCCGTCCGCCCAGTGACCGATCTCGAGATGTGATCCGTCCCGACCCTCGAGACGCAGGGGAAGGGCCATGGCTTCCGGCTTGGCCGACGGAAAGGTTTCCACTTTGAGATCGGTCTCGAGGTCAGCCGGTCCCATGGCGTGAATCCGGCAGGTCGCGAGAAACTCCAGAACTCGGGCGAATGGGTTCCCGTCGCCCGAGGTGGTGATATGGAAACGAGGTGGCGCGGCGTCAGTCCAGTCGAAGTGTCCCCGGGCGTCACCCCGGAGGGCTTCCGTCGCCTCGAGGAAACCCATGCAGGCAAACACCTGTCCCGGATTGAACAGGTCGACGGGAATGGAGGCCTGATTCATGACATGGCCTCCATCGCTTCGAGGGGTTGAGCCAGGTCGTTGTCCCGGGAGGCCTGTTGGTCGGCGGCCCGCAGGAGAGCCTCCCACCAGGCGAGTCCCCAGGGCCCCCAGATTTCTTGAAGGTGTGCGAATCGCAGCGCGATGTCCCGGGCTTCCTCTTCGAGGAGGGAGGGGGGGGCCTGGTCACAGGATCGGGTGGGCATCGAAGGGCGTGCGCGGCCATGGTGCGCGGCGACGAGGTGGAGGGCCAGCTCCTGGAGTTCCGGCGACAGGCCGTCCAGCGCGTTTGCGCCCATGGCCATCAGGATGGACCCCAGTTCGTGGCGGTAACCGTCCAGCAGCCCGAGGTCCAACGGGCCTCGCGTCTTGGCGTAGGTCCCATCTCTCGGGGCGTTGAAGGCCTTTTGCCAGCGGGGAGCTTTCTTGCCCAAGTCGTGAATACGGGCCGCCGTGGCGAGCATCTCGGTGAGATCTTCCGGGAGACTCAGCCTCTTCGCCAACCGTCGCGCGCGGGTCTCCGTCCATGCCAGGTGTTCTTCCAGCAGTTGGGGGCGGCTCGTGGATCGGTCTTCTTCCGTCGCACCATCGTGTCGCCATTTTGCGATCAGAAGCCAGCGCACCACCTCACCCTCTTCGGTCGTGGAGCGTGGCCATCGATAGCGTTCACGCCAGGGTGAAGTCTCGTCCCGCGGCGTCTCATCGGCACCGCTTTCCCTCACGCGAAAACGGATCACCGGCTCGCATGTCGTGGTGTCGCTCGTCTCCACGGCGGAGGGGATCCACGGCTGACCGTCGTCCGCCGCGCGAGGGGGACGGTTGGACTTGTCGTCGAGAAGTCCGGACTCGAGTCCACCCAAAGAACTGGGCACGATGAGCGTGACGCCCGCGAGGTCGTCGGGCATGCGCTTCTTCTCGGGTTCAGGTGTCGCGCCACCACCAAGCGGATGGAGATCCCCAAGGCGCCAGAGACGACGGAGGGTGCCCCGAGGCTCGAGGGCGATGGCCACGACAGGGTTTTGGCCCTCCTCGAGGGTTTTCGCGAGGGCCTTGGTGCGTGCGAGAAGCCACTTTTGGACACGGGACGTCAGCGCTTCGAGACACTCACTGGTGTGGGGTGGGGCGGCCTCGAAGAAGGCTTCGATCTCTTGGGGTGTCCCGGGTTCGCCGTCCTCCGTGGCGGGCAGGTGTTGCCGCCACACGACGGTGGTTTGGGGAGCGTCCTCTTTCCACCCCCGAAGCCAGGGTTGGATCTCGGGGCGCCCGGGGTGTTCCCGCAACGTGGTGAGGGACCAGGCTTCCACATGGGCCTTGCGGAGCGGAGGATACAGGGGCCGAGGTGTGGACGCGCGTTCGATATCGTCTTGGTGATCCGCGTTTCGGGCGAGGTCTCGAAGGGCCGCGGGGCTGGCGTCGTGGACGTTTGCGTCGCCTTCCGCGGGCAGACGCGCGATCAGGGAAACAACGCTTTGCAGTCGGTCCGCGGAGGCGAGCAAAGCGGCCTCCCTGACGGAACGTTTCGAGGCGGATTTCGTCCGCACTTTCTCGATGTCCCCGGGCGGTGCGAGGGCCAGTACACGCACGGTGGCTCTCCCCTCGCCCCTTCGATTGACCCGACCGAGACGCTGAACCATGCGTTCCCAAGGCACCACGTCGCAAAGCATGTCGTCGGCGTCGAGGTCCACACCAACTTCCGCCGCGGAGGTGGCGACGAGGATCGCCGTGGTTTTGGGGGCGGTGCGGGGTCCGGCCAGAAAGCCCATCTCGGCGAGTCTTCGTGCGGCGTCCTGCCTTTCTCGGACACGGCGCCCCCCCACGAACAGCTCGACGTCCGGAGGAGCAGTGTCGGAATCACCGTCTGGTCGAGATCGCTTCTTGAGTTCCCTGGCAACTTTCTCGGCATCACTGCGGAGATCGCAATAGATGAGGAGGCGTCGGGGTGGCCCTCCCGCTTCGTGAATCGCTCTCGCGCGAGCGACGAGAGCATCCACCAGTTTCTCACCAGCGGGGATATCTTCCACGATCAGGTTCTTCTTCGCGTAGAGGCGTCGTCTCACGACGGGATGCTCCGCGTCGCTTTGCGACAGTCGAAAGCCGTGCGTGTCGGCGGACCTCGCCGTGGCGGAGAGGGTGAGAACTCGGAGCGGGGGGAGTGACGAGGGTGCGGTCATGCCCCATGCGTGACTCTTTTCCTCGACGGAGGTCAGGAGTCGTTCGAAGGCGGGGACGAGATGGCTTTCGTCCAGGACGAAGAGGGCGTCCACTCCCAGGAGTCCGGCTTGGTAGGGGCGTAGCTTTCGCGAGACGCCATACCCTTCGAAGAGAAGCCGGGAGCCGATCATGTCGACGGTGCCGATGATGATGGCGGGCGACGCGGGATCTTCCATCCACGCGCGATTATCGACGTGCTGTCCGCGAAGTGTGGAAATGGGAAGGGAGCGATCGGCCGCGAGACCGAGAGCGTTCTTCCAGGGCGCGTTCTCGTCGACGAGGCGTCGCAGCGACACGGCAACGTCGGTCGCCTGGTCGACCACGACCCGACGATCCACGACATAGACGAGTCTCCGGGGGAGCGGGGCGCCGTGAATTCGGGCCAGGAGCCAAAGGGCCATCACCGAAGTCTTTCCGAGGCCGGTGGGCAGGTCGAGCGACGATGGAATCGAGCCTTTCGACAGGATGTCGAGCAGGCGCTCCTGCCACGGGAAAGGTGTCTCCGGGGGGGTGATGTCGAGAATCTTCGCGAGCTCACCTGGTTGGATGGAGGGGGGGACCGAACTCAAGGCGAAATCTCTTTTCTGTGAAAACGAGGGCTTGAAAGCGAGTGCACAGTGACGAGAGGTAGCCTAGAGTCAATGCCGAGGTTTTGTCAAGGGCGTTTGGGGGTGGTGATGGGCCAAGTGTGTTCAGACGTGGGTGGTGCCGGTGCGGATGGCGAGTTTGATGAGGGAGGCGGTGTTGGGGACTTCGAGCTTGGTGACCACCTTGTGGCGGTGAACCTCCACCGTGCGCACCGTGATGCCCAGGGATTCCGCGATGGCCCTCGTCGTCAGGCCGTCCGCGACCAATTCGAAGACTTGCCGTTCGCGCGGGGAGAGGCGACTGAGTCGTTCCCCGTCGGAGACGGAGGACGGCGAAACCGGCTCGGACACTCGGAGGCGTGGCGCCGAGGCGCCGAGGACGAGACGATCCAGTGCCCTCAGGAGATCCTCCGATCGGAGGCTCTTTTCCACGATGCCCCGCGCGCCGGCCTGGATGGCTTCCTGGGCGAGCCTGCGCGCTTCGTCGTCAGGGGGGAAAAGGGCCACGAGCCTCAGGCCCGGGCTCCCGGACATCGCCGACCGGACGAACTTCGGGAAATCGATTCCCGGCAGGGCGACATCGATGAGGATGCAGGAGGGCTTGAGAGTTCGGGCGAGCTTCCGCGTCGTTCGGCCGTCTTCAGCCTGGTGAATGGCCCCGAAGCCTTCTCTTTGCCCCAATTCCACGGCCAGGCCCGCGCGAAAGATGCAGTCGCCGTCGGCGATCAATGTTGAAGGGGGGCGCGAGGCTCGATGTGTCGGGGGGCGCGATCTCGTCAACGAATTCCCGTTCCTTCCACTCGATCTTGATCTTCGGATCGATTCTAATCGACCCGCGGTTAAAGAGTAAAGAAAATATCAGCTTTTCTGACGGAGGTATTCACCCCATGATCGAGGGGGCGGGTCTCCAGGTCGTGCTGCTTGTCCCGGCTTGGGGGAGGCGTACCATGGCGGGACGATCGAGGGGATTCGAATGCCGGTACCCATATCGCAGATCTGGACGGTGGCGAGCTACGTCGTGAAGCAAAAGCTTCGGCGTCGGAAACGCTATCCCCTCGTGCTGATGCTGGAGCCACTCTTTCGTTGCAACCTTGCCTGTGCGGGCTGCGGCAAGATTCAGTACCCGGGGCACATTCTCCGGCGACAGCTCACGGCTGAGCAGTGTTTCCGTGCCGTGGAGGAGTGTGGCGCGCCCATCGTGTCCATCCCCGGCGGAGAGCCTTTGATGCACCCGGAGATGCCGGCGATCGTCCGAGGTCTCATCGACCGGCGCAAGTACATCTATCTCTGCACCAATGCGTTGCTTTTGAAGGAAAAAATCGAGGCCGGGGACTACCAGCCCTCGAAGTATCTCAGTTTCAGCGTCCACATGGACGGTCCGAAGAACGAACACGATTTCGCCGTGTGTCGGGAAGGGACGTTCGAGCAGGCGGTGGAGGCCATTCGCTTGGCGGTCGAGCGCGGGTTTCGTGTGACCACGAACACCACCCTTTTCGAGGGTGCCGATCCCGACACGATGCGAGGCTTCTTCGATGAGATGATGGACCTCGAAGTGGAAGGGATGATGCTGTCGCCGGGATACAGCTACCAGAAAGCGCCCGACCAGAGTGGCTTTCTCGGCCGCGAACGGACCCAGGAACTCTTCTCGAAGATCCTCTCTCGGCCCAAGAGGCGGTGGCGGTTCAACCATTCACCGCTGTTCCTGCGATTCCTCCAGGGCGAGATCGAATATCACTGCAGCCCATGGGGAAACCCGACCTACAACATCTTCGGTTGGCAGAAGCCCTGTTACCTCCTCCAGGAGGGGTATGCGTCGTCCTTTCGTGAACTGATGGATTCCACGGATTGGGACAACTACGGGCACACCAAGAACGAGAAATGTCGCGACTGCATGGTGCACTCAGGCTACGAGGCGACCGCAGTGGACGACACGTTTTCCGGGCCCACCGGGTTGTGGCGAACCATCAAGTCCACGTTTTCACTCTGACCGAGAATGACGATGATCGAGGATGTCCCCGAAGGATCGCTGGAGAGTTGGAAGCCGCGCATCGACTCCCCAGGGGATAGGGAGGACGTCCTTCGTCTGGCCTTCGACTACCGAGGCGACGTCACGCTGACCCTGAGTGACGGGACCATCCTCGAGGGATTCGTGAGTAATCTCCGATCCGATGCGGACCCCCCGTGCGTCGAGTTCTTCGTCGCGAACGACGGGGTGAACGCGCCGCCCCGGCGGATTCCCTGGGACGATGTCAACGCCGTGGGGTTCACGGGGCGTGACATGGCCGACGGGCGCTCTTGGGAGGCCTGGGTGAAGAAGTGGGAAAAAGAACACGGGACCAAACGATTCTGAAGCCTTCGCGGAGACGTGTGAAATGACCCCATCCAGCCCGGACAACCCCTATTTCATCGACCAGCCCTTCCAAAACGGACCGTTTCAGGTACGGCTCTTTCAGGACGGTGAGATCAAGACTCTGGCCGAATTCCCGGTGCGTGACGCAGCGGAACTCTACATCGAAGAGTTGCTGCACCCCGCCGCCGAGACCACTTCGGACGAGGCCGAAGCCGCGCCCGAGAAAAATTCGGCATGATGGAGATCCCAGAGCGTAGAATGATCGACGTTACGCCATACGGAGTGAAACGATGAGACGATGCTTGCTGCTCGTGGCCGCTCTGGCGCTCGCGCCCACCCTCGGGGCGCAGGTGGGGTCCCCCCTCCCACCCGTCCAGCTGGAGGGGCTCAGCCAGACGCCGGCCAAATCCTTCGATGACTACATGGGCCGATTGGTCCTCATCGAGTTCTTCGCCTACTGGTGAGGCCCCTGTGCCGCCTCGGTGCCGCATCTCAACGAACTCAACGACAAGTTCAGCGAGGCCGGCCTGAGCATCATCGGCGTGACCGGTGAGTCTCCCTCGAAGACGGATCCCTGGGTCAAGGCGAAGGGCGCCAAGTACGCCTACGGCTACGACAAAGGGAGGAAACTTTCTCGCGCGCTCGGCGTGTCCGGCATCCCCCATGCCTTCCTCGTGGACCCGGGCGGGACGATCGTTTGGCACGGCCATCCCGGAAACTTGACTCCGGACATCATCGCGAAGCACCTGGACGGCGCCTTGAAGAAGCCCGTCTGGGAATGGCCCGACTCCACGAAGAAACTTCGCGCGGCCCTGAAGAAGGGCGCGTTCGGCAAGGCGCTCAGTGAGGCGGACGCCCTTTCCCAAAGCGACGACGAGCTCCTCCAAAAGATCGCCAGTGTCGTGGGCGACATGGTTCGGGGCAAGGTGACGGCGCTGAAGAGCCTGAAGGAGGACGGCGACTACCTGGCCGTGGTGACGCGCGGTGCCGCCCTCGCGAAGGCCTTGAAGGGCTACCCCGAGGGCGAAGAGGCCGCGGCGATCCTGGCCGAGGTCAAGAAAGACCCCATGGCCAAGAAGGTCATCAGGGCCCAAAAGGCGCTCGGCAAGATCGAGGCCGGCATGCCGAAGCTGCGTAGCGCCAAGAAACTCGAGGCCGCCATCCACAAGGTGAAGAAGCTGACGGCGAAGCTCTCCGAGACCCACGCCGCCAGGCAGGGACAGGCCTTGGTCGCCAAGCTGGAAAAGAAAATGAAGGCGCTCCAGCGCCGCTGATTTTCCCTGGAGTGACGACGTCCCCGTCGTCCATCCTCAACGCGAAGCGTTGGAGCGAAGCAAGCGGACGAGGACGTCCAC
>CAZLGG010000032.1:0-17540 GCA_964559135.1 uncultured Planctomycetia bacterium | reverse complement strand
AGCGGACGAGGACGTCCACGCATGGCGACGTCCCGCGGCCGTTGCTCACGAATCAAACGTCGATGTCTTCCGCTTCGACGGAGCGTTCCATCACGAGGCGGTAGCGGGCGGAGGAGTCCCGGCCCATCATCTCTGTGAGGGTGGCGTCCGTGTCGAGGTCGTTGTCCACGATGACGCGGTAGAGCCCCCGGGTTTCGCGAGCGAGGGTCGTCTGCTTCAACTCCTTGGCGCTCATCTCGCCCAACCCCTTGAAGCGGGTGATCTCCGGCTTTGCGCGGGCGGGAAGGCTCGCCAGGAGTTCTTCCTTGCCCACGTCGTCCATCACCCAGTGGATCTCTTTGCCGATGCGAATCTTGTAGAGCGGCGGCTGGCCGAGATAGAGGTGGCCTCGGCGCACGAGGTCCGTCATGTGACGGTAGAAAAACGTCAACAGCAACGTGGCGATGTGGTGACCGTCGGAGTCGGCGTCGGTCAGGATGATGATGCGACCGTAGCGGAGCCCCGAGTAGTCGTAGGACTTGCCGATGCCGCAGCCGAGGCACTGCACCAGGTCCGAGATCTCCTGATTCGCGAGGAGCTTCGCGAGACCGAGTCCCTCGGTGTTCAGGATCTTGCCGCGAAGGGGCAGGATGGCCTGAGTCTTGCGGTCGCGTCCCTGCTTGGCCGAGCCGCCGGCGGAATCCCCCTCGACGAGGAAGAGTTCGCATCGCGCGGGTTTTCGCTCCGAGCAGTCGGCGAGTTTGGCGGGTAGCTTCAGACGCCCCGCGGGCCTGGACTTCTTTCGGACCTCGCCGGAGGCCGCCCGCGAGGCCGCGCGGGCTCGCGCCGCCATGACGATGCGGTAGACGATGGCGTCGCCCACGGTCCGATTGTTGTTGAGCCAGGATTCGAAATGAGGCGCCACCGTGGCGGCGATCTGCTGGGCGACCTCGGGGTTGTTGAGCCTGTCCTTCGTCTGTCCCTGGAACTGGGGTTCGCGGACGTAGGCGGAAAGAACCGCAGCGAGGCCCTCCCGAATATCTTCCGCGGCGATCGTCACGCCCTTTGGTTTCAACTTGTGCGTGTCGATGTAGTGCTTGACGGCGCGACCCACCGCCTGGCGAAAGCCGCTCTCGTGGGTGCCTCCCATGGGCGTGCGCACCCCGTTCACGTAGGAGCGCAGGTGCTCTTGGGTCTCGTCCGTCCAGACCGCCGCGACCTCGATGCGGGGGTCGGCTTCGGAACTGAACCGGTACACTTGCTCGTGAACGGGGTTCTTCCCCCGGTCCTTGATGATCTTGTCCAGGTACGCCGGCAGGCCGTCTGGATTGTGATAGCGGTGGATTTCCCCGGAGGTCTTGTCCTCGAACGCGATCTTGAGGCCGCCGTGCAGGAATGAGCGCGCCTCCAGCATCTCGCGGATGAGCGCCGGTTCGAAACGGGTCCGCGGAAAGATCTCCGGATCCGGCCGAAACCAGATGCGGGTGCCCGACCCGTTGCCCTTGGTTTTCTTCTTCTGCAGCTTGCCCCGGGGTTTCCCGCGACAAAACCGCATCTCCCAGAGCGATCCGTCCCGCTGCACCGACGCCAGCAACTCCTCCGAGAGCGCATTGACCACCGAGACGCCGACACCGTGAAGGCCGCCGGAGTGCTTGTAGTTCTCTCCTTCGAATTTCCCTCCCGCGTGCAGGGTCGTGAGGATGATTTCCAACGCGGAGCGTTTGTGCTTCGGATGGATGTCAACGGGTATACCGCGGCCGTTGTCGATCACGGTGATGCCGCATCCGTCCGCGTCGAGGGACACCATGATCTTGCTCGCATGTCCGTTGATCACCTCGTCGACCGAGTTGTCGACGACCTCGGTGAGGAGGTGATGGAGGGCGCGAACGTCCACGCCGCCGATGTACATGGCCGGCCGCTTGCGAACCGGCTCGAGCCCCTCGAGAACCTGGATGTCCTTGGCCGTGTAGTTGCGCTTAGCCACCTTTTCGCTTGCCCTTCAGAACGGGGATCTCCAACGGCGGGCTCTCGACCTGTTCGATCTTGCCCCGGCGTACGACCTGGTGGCCCTTGCCGCCTCGGCTCGTGACGCGATACCTCCGAGCGTTGATGTTGTGACTGCCCCCGGATGTCGTCGTCGCTTTCAGCCCCTCGTGCTCCTTGGCCGTGGCGCGAACTCCCAGAACGCGATCGCCGAAGGCCACCTTCATGACGTAGACGCCCTTGCCTGGGCCCTCGAGGTAGTTGATCTCCTCCGCCCTGCAGATGAGCGCATGGGCCCACTCCGAGATGCAGACCACGAGCTCGCTCCCGTCGATGGCCAGGACGGTCAAGACTTCCGCCTCCTTGGCGAGCCGGGCGAACTTGCGGCCCACCTTCGTGGACGGTTCGACGTAGCCCCCCAGGCCGAATCGCAGTCCGAAGCCGTTCGTGGTCACGGCGAGGGCGTGGACGGGCGGGCAGAGGTCAGGATGCTTCGGGTCGACCCGGATGTCGCCGATGGCGCGGGGATCGAGGGAGAGGACCGAGACGATGCGTTCGCCGTCCTTCATGCGGAAGTGCTTCTGGATCGGTTCGCCGTGCCCGCGGCTGGCCGGGAGGTTCATGATGCGCGTCGTGTACGCGGCCCCGTAGTTCGAGAAGAAAACGACGGACTCCTTCGTGCTTCCGGCCACGACGGCGAGGACACGGTCGCCCTGCTTGACCGAGATCTTGTCGATGCTCGAGATCTTGCCCACGCGCTTGACCCAACCCCCGTCCGTGAGGATGACGTATTGATCCTCGTGGGCGATGAGATCCTCGGCGCTCACCTCGATCATGTCGGTTTCGGAGGGCGGCTTGATGAGGCTGCGGCGCTTGTCGCCGAATTCCTTGGCGATCGCCGTCAGCTCCGAGCGGATGACCTTCCAAAGCCGCGCGGCGCTGCCCAGGATGACTTCGATCTCCCGGGCTCGCTTTTTCTTCTCCCTTCGCTCGTCGAGGATCTTCTGGATCTCCAGCGCAGCCAGGCGATACAGCATCATCTCGAGGATCGCGTTCACCTGGATGTCGTCCAGATTGAAGCGTTTCCGGAGTTTGGCCGCGGCATCCTTTTTGTCCTTCGACTTCCGAATGATCGCGATCGCGTCGTCCAACGCTCGGAAGACCTTGGCGAAACCGTCCAGGATGTGGATGCGCTCCCGCAGCTTTCTCAACTCGTACTCGAAACGCCGGACGACGACCGCGTAACGGAAATCGAGGAAGTAGCGCAGCATCTCCTTGAGATCGAGTTTGCGGGGCGCCGCGACGTCCGTGCCTTCCTGGGGCACCAGGCACGTGAGGTTCACGTTGAAGTTGTGTTGAAGATCGGTCGTCTTGAAGAGGTAGGCCATGACCTTCTTCGGATTCGCATCGGACTTGAGGTCGAGCACGACGCGGACGTCGTCGGTGGACTCGTCCCTCACGTCGACGATCTGCGGCACCTTCTTGTCGAGGGCGAGATCGCGGATCTTGCCCACGAGATCCTGCTTCTTGACCATGTAGGGCACCGAGTCGATGACGATGCGTCGGCTGCGCCCTTCCTTCTCCAGTTTGTAGGTCGCGCGGAGCTTCACGGCCCCCGAACCGGTCTCGTAGATCTTCTTGAGTTCGGGGCGGGTGTTGAGGATCTGCCCGCCCGTTGGAAAATCGGGGGCCTTGATCTTCTGGGAGAGGCGGGCCGTCGAGATCTCGGGATCGTCGATGAGGGCCACCGCCGCCTGCACGACCTCGCCCAGGTTGTGAGGGGGAATATTCGTCGCGATGCCCACGGCGATGCCGGTGGCTCCGTTGATCAAGAGGATCGGGGCCTTTGCCGGGAGAACGACGGGTTCCTGGCGTACTCCGTCGAAGGTGTTGCGGAAGTCGACGGTTTCCTGATCGATCTCCTCCAGAAGGACGCCGGCGAAGGGGCGCAGTTTGGCTTCGGTGTACCGGTACGCGGCCGCGCGATCTCCGTCCAAGGATCCGAAGTTGCCGTGACCGGCGACGAGTGGAGCGCGCAGCATCCAGTCCTGCGCCATTCGGACGAGGGCATCGTAGACCGCGCTATCGCCGTGGGGGTGATAGTTGCCGAGAACTTCTCCGACGACCTTGGCGCATTTCAGCTCCTTGCGATCGGGGAGGAGGCGGAGGTCCTTCCACATCGCGAAGAGGATGCGGCGCTGGACCGGCTTCAGCCCGTCGCGGATGTCCGGCAGGGCTCGGGCCGTGATCACCGACAAAGCGTAGTTCAGGTACTTCTGGCGGGCAGCCTGTCTCAGCGGAATGTCATGTATGGCTTCACCCATGGGTGTCTCGCTCGTCTCCCTACCGCGGCGGCTGAAATGCTACGTCCTGGGGGGTGCGGTGTGAAAGGGGGCCGTCGTGCTCTCCTTTGCACCGACTTCAGAGGGAGTCGAGCGCCGCCCGAAACGCATTCAGCCAGGCTTGCACGAGCGCTTCCCTGTGGGCGTCGCCGGGGTCGAGAAAGAAACTTCCCATCTCGACCGTGAAGGCCGTCGGCACGCCCGCCTTCTCGAAGAAGTAGTTGACGGCCTGTCCTCCCGCGCTTGCGGTCCGGAGAAACCGACTCGATCCGCCGCCGCCGAAGATCGAAGGTGCGCGGCTTCCCCTCAGCGCCTTCAGCATGAGTTCGGCGGTCCGACGGTGTCGGGTGCGACCTCTCGCATCCCGCTTGACCGCAGCGGGCGCGTGAACTTGATACGGCGCTCCCGTGTGGACGTCGAGGGCAAAGTCGAAGCGAATGCGTCCAAGGTAGGCCTGGACCGCGCGCACCTCCGGCTCGGACGCCGGCCCGGGCCCCCGATAGGTCTCGCGTCCGGGGTTCTCGCTCCCCAGCCGCGCCCATTCGCAGTCGAAGTTACGGTTGAGATCGACGCCCATGACTCCTTGCAGGCCGCCTGCACGGGGACCTCGGGCCCGGTTCTTGCGCCACAGCGCCTTTTGGGTCTTGCTCTTGGAAAGGGTGAATCCGTCCGGATTGAGCAAGGGAATCATGTGGACCTCGACCCGCTCGAGGAGCCCCTCGTCCGTCTCGAGGAGATCGTGGGCGAGCCTGAGGACGGCGTGGGGGCTCAGCCATTCGCGGGCATGAATGCCGCCCTGAATCCAGGCGCGTCTGCGAGATCGGCCGTCGGTGTTCGTGAGCACAAGGACTTCGAGCGGGCGCCCCTCGACGCTGTGGCCGATGGTCTCGATGCGACAAAGGCCCGGGCGAGCGCGGACGAGTTCTTCGAGGTCGGCATGGAGATCTTCGAGGTCGAGGATCTCCGTGGGCGCGGCGGGAAGGGGGGCGACGTAGCTGGGCGCTTCCGGTCCGCCGCGGGGAAGAAAGACCGCGACGGCCAAGAGCGCCGCCAGTACCGCGAGGAGGATGCGATCTCGCGGGGGCACCCGTTGCCGGCGGACGGTGACCTCAGGCCCAGTCATCGAAATCTTCCTGCAATCGACGGGTGATGCGCGCCAACTCCTTTGCGTCATAGGTCCGGTGGGCCGCGGGGGCCCCCCAGACCACACCGGGCCAGGCGGGGTCGTCATGACGGCGACCGATCACATGGTCGTGCCCCTTCGTTCGGGGCCGATTCTACCATGGTGCGTTCGCCGCTCGGGCCTTCAAAGAGTCAGGAAGACGGGATCGGAGACGATCAGATTCTGTGGGAAGCCCAGGGCGGCGTCGTATCCGTAGACCTGGACGACCACGCTCGTCCCCCCGAACACGAAGGCGGAGTACATGGCCTGCACGGTGGTGAGAAACCCGCCCATGAAGGGTTGCGTCCCACCCAGGACGGGGAGGAGCCCCAGTTCCGGCTCGGGCATGAGCAAGCTCGTGTGGAGCGTCCCGGCGTACGTGACCTCCGGCGTGCGGGGCAGATCGACGGCGACCCAAAGCGGGATACCGGGTCTCTCGTGGAGATACGTGACCTCGAGTGTGCGCACCGTCGATGCGGGATTGAGCACCTGCCCGTTCGTCTCCCGCAGGAAGACATCCAGCATGCCGGGCGCCGCGTTCGTGGCGCCGGCCTGAGCGACCACCATTCCGGACGATGTCGACGGGGCTTCGAACTGTCGGGCGATGCCGTTCGTGTCCGTCGTGACGACGACGGGCCCGTTCGGCGTCGTGAACGTGACGTCGACGCCGGGGACGCCCTGCCCTCCTGCATCCTCCAGCTTCCAGAGGATGGGCTGGATGAAACCCTGTTGCACGTACCCCGCGTGTCCCATCGGGGAAAGGGACGTGATCTGATAGAGGAACGAGGGGTTGGGATTCGTGAGGTTGACCGCGATCTCGTGAATCCCGGTGAGGGGATCGGTGGGGGCGGGGCCTACGCGGACGAGGTCCGGGAACCCGTCGTTCGTCATGTCCGCGATCCTCATGGACGACGTGTCGAAAGGCGCCTGGGCATCGAGAGCCTGGGGAAGGCTCAAGGCGACGTCGCCGCGGAAGACCACGAGGTGGGTCTCCTGGCTCGGAAAGCCGAAGCCGATCATCCTCAGCACGAGGTCGTCGAAGCCGTCGGCGTCCACGTCGAAGGTCTGGACGCTGAAGGGGAACACGGCCCCGAGTCCGAAGTTGCCGAACGGCTGAAGCGAGGCGGTCACCGTCGTGGGCGCGGCGAAACCGCTCACGTCCTGTCGGAAGATCCGGATCGTGAAGGATTCGGGTTGGGCGAGATTCGACGTCTCGTCCACGAGGACGACGTCGTCGTCCCCGTCCCCGTCGAAGTCGCCCACACCCACCTTCGGATTCGGTCCGGTTCCGCTCGCGATGTCGGAGTAGGCGAACGAGCAGGAACCGTCGTTGATGGCCATGCGAAGGAGCGGAGAGGGGGAAAGGACGTGGTACACGAAGTCGACGTGCCCGTCGCCGTTGACGTCCGTCGGCACGGCGTCGGACGGAATGGGATCTGGGCTCACGAAGGGCTGCGGAGGCGCGAAGCCTCCTTGGCCGTCGCCCGCGAGGAGGGACTCCCTTCCCAGAATGATGTCGAGGTGACCGTCGCCATTCCCGTCGAGGACCGTCGGCGGTCCGACGGTCGAGACGCCGAAATCCACCCGCGTGAACGAGCTTCCGGAGACGAAGAGCAAGGTGACCACCTTGGGCGTGGCCGACGTCGTCACGAGATCGACGTCACCGTCCTCGTCGAGATCGCCCACGGCCACACCCAGAGGTTGGGGGACGACCGGGACGAATCCCGCGACCTGCAAGTCGCTCGGGAAGACGTTTCGGTAGAGGGCGACGAATCCCGCCGGATCCAGCGCGACGGCGTCGGTGTCGCCATCCAGGTCGAGGTCGGCGAACGCTTCCATGGGATGAGGCGCTCCCATGGGACTGGTCTGGACGGGTCCGAAGACGACCTGCGCCGTCGCGGGGAGAGCGAGGGTCACCACGAGGAGGAGGGCTTTCGAGCACTTCTTTGGGCAACGCATGACAGAGGAAGTCTACCCCCGGTTTGGCCCTCGGGACGGGATCCCCCGAGGCCGCCGCCTTCACCCGCGGGGGTGGCAGCGCGCGTGGAGGGCCTTCAGGCGGACCCCATCGACGGATGTGTAGAGGGTCGTCGTCTCCAGCTTTGCGTGGCCCAACATCTCCTGCACCTCTCGCAAGCCGGCGCCTTCGTGGACGAGGTGGGTGGCGAAGCTGTGCCGTAACAGATGGGGCGTCACACGCACGGCCAAGCCGGCTTTCACCCCCCAGTCGCGGACCCTCCGGTAGACCCCGTCGCGGCGAAGCCTGCGCCCTCCTCGGGAGAGGAAAACGGCAGGGGGCGAGTCAGCGCGGAGGAGACGGGGGCGGCCCTCCGTCAGCCAACCGGAAAGGGCGGCGACAGCTTTTCCGTGAAGGGGGACGAAACGCTCCTTGCCGCCCTTGCCCTTCACCTTCAGGTGGGGAAGGTCGGCGTTGTCCCGCGGGGGGTGGATATCGCCGAGATCGAGACCACAGGCCTCCGAGACGCGGAGACCCGTGGCGTAGAGGATCTCCAGGAGGGCTCGGTCTCTGCGGGCCAAGGGCGTGCCGCCGCGAGGCGCCTCGAGGAGTTTCTCGACCTCGTCCCGGGACAGTGACTTCGGCAGTCGTTTCGCGCGCCGACTGGGGGGAAGGAGGCTGAGGGCATCCTCTGTCAGGACTCCTTCCCGCATGAGGTGACGATGGAATGAGCGGATCGCGGCCAGGCGGCGGTTCACGGTGCTCTCCCCGTCCCCCTGGAGTCGACGATGGGCGAGGAAAGCCAGGATCGTCGGGGCGGCGCTGTCTTGCATTCCAGACCGCCCCAAGTCGACCAGAAATGCCGCGTAGAGTTCCAGATCGCGGCGGTAGGCGTCACGGGTGTGGGGTGACCACCCCTCTTCGGCGACACCCAGATCGAGAAAGATCGAGATCTCACCTTGATCACGCAAGTTCTTGAACTCCAATGGCTTTCGTCCCGACGAGCCCCCGGCGTCGAGAGGGAAGTGGTGCGTCCATCACGTCTCGCGCACCAGGGACTCCCCCGGGGCGCCGAGCGGGCTCGGGAGGATTTCTCGAAATGAGTTTGACCGAGAGATCGATAAGATCCTATACTCCGCGCCACTCCTCTGGGCTGTTTTCAGAGGATGCGCACACAAGTTGCATGATGCAAACGAATTACGTTCGGCGGAGGTGTTTTTGATGCGTGCGACGGAGCTGAAGAAATTCAAGAAACTCCTCCTCGAGCAGAGAGCCAAGCTCACCGGATCCATGGGCCGCATGGCGGAAGAGGCGCTCAAGCCCAATGGCGGCGGCCAGGATGTGGATGAGATCGCGGACCAGGGGAGCGACCAGTTCGAACAACAGCTCACCTTGGGGCTGATGGAAGCGGGACAGCAGGAGGTGTCCCGCATCGATGAAGCTCTCAAGCGGATCGAGGAGAAGACCTACGGCATTTGCGAGGGCTGCCAAGCGAAGATTCCCAAACCGCGCCTGGAGGCCGTGCCGTCTGCACGTTATTGCGTGGAATGCCAATCCAAGCTGGAACGATTCGGCGTCCTCGGATGACATCCGGAAAGAAGGGCATCTGGCTCTTCGCGGTCGTCGCCCTCAGCCTTTTGACGCTCGATCTTTGGACCAAGCACGAGGCCGTCGCTCGGTTGGGGCATGAGGGTGCCGAGTACCAGGTTTGGGAAGGTGTTTTCAGCTTCCGTCTCGTCTACAACCCCGGAATGATGTGGGGCATGGCTCAGGATGTTCCCCGATCCGTCTGGGTGGCGATTCGCGGGGGCGTGCTCATCGCGTTGTTCTGGCTCTATTTGACCATGCAGCCGAGGACCTGGTTGGCCGAAGTCGCCTTCGGATTCGTCGCCGCGGGGGCCATGGGCAACATCTACGACAACCTGTTCTTCGTGGACGCGGCGGGGCGCCATGCGGGGGAGGTTCGAGACTTCCTGCATTTTTATTGGTTCGAATTCCCTACTTTCAATGTCGCGGATGCGTGCATTTGTGTGGGGGCCCCGCTATTGTTGTGCGTGTTGTGGAACCATGATCGGAGGAAGGCCGAACAGGCTGCGGCGGCGAATCCGCCGGCTGCGTGATCTCGGCCCTCGATGAGGACTTCAGCGCCGATGCGTCTCGAGGCCATCGATGCCCAACTCATCAGAAAGGCGGTCCAGAGTTTTCTGGAACAGGCCTGGGGTGACCTCGCCGAGTCCCATTGGCCTCGCAAACTCCCCATCGACGTCGAGGACAGAGACGAGGTGATCAAGAGCTTCGTCGACGAGCGCAAGCGTGGTTGCATGAGGAAATACAGCCTCAGGCTCGGCAATCGCCGTTACCCTTTCATGAAGATGGTTTTCCAGGAGTTGCTGTTTCGCGACTCCTTTTTCTTTTACGTGGACACCCACGACGAGCTCGACATCAGCGAGACGACGCCGGACTTCCAGGAGTGGCTGGCCATCCGAAACTACAACGCCGAGATCAAAAAGGCGGTGGAGAAGCGATGGCACGAGGAATGCATTCCCATCCTCGAAGACGTCCTCGAGGAAGTGGAGCGGCAAGAGGTTCCGCCGGAGGAGATTTGCCCGGATTCTTCGCCCCCTTTGGTGCACGTCGTCGACGACGAGCGCGCCATCGCGGAGGGCGTGCGGACGATCCTGACCCGCCGCAATTACCGCGTCGAGGTCTCGCAGTCCGCCGAGGATGCGTTGGAGAAGATCAAGAAGCTTCCGCCCGATCTGATCATCTCCGATCTGGAGATGGGAAGCGGCATGACCGGACTGGAATTCTGCGAGGCCCTGCGAGCCGATCCCGCGTTGAAGGACATCTCGTTCATCCTGGCGACGGCTGCCGGAGTGGATCTCAGTCGATTGAATCTCATCGATGCCTTCCTCGTGAAGCCCTACGAGATCGAAGTGCTGGTCACGTTCGTTCGGAAGCAGCTCGAAAATAGGGCGAAGCGCACCGAGGGCGGGAAAACCTGACCCGAGGGTGCGATGTCCCAGGTCCGTTCACGGGTTCGATGGCGGCCGGCCGGCGGGTTAGACTCCCGTCGGGCATCCACCGCGGTTTGAAAGGAAGAATCAGATGATCGAGGGCCTGTTTCGGGGCTTAATCAAGGTCTTCGGCTCCCATAACGAGCGCCGGCTCAAGCAATTGGGGCGGCGCGTCGCGGCCATCAATGCCCTGGAGCCCGAATTCGAGAAACTCACCGATGCCGAACTCCGCGGGAAGACGGACGAGTTCCGGGCGCGTCTGAGCAAGGGTGAGACCCTCGACGATATCCTTCACGAGGCGTTCGCCGTCGTCCGCGAGGTGAGCAAGCGTACGCCTCCGCCGGATTCCACCCGGGGACTTCGCCACTACGACGTCCAGCTCATCGGCGGCATGGTCCTTCACGAGGGCGGTATCGCGGAGATGGCGACCGGTGAAGGGAAGACGCTCGTCGCGACGCTCCCCGCCTACCTGAACGGCCTCACCGGGAAGGGTGTCCACGTCATCACGGTGAACGACTACCTGGCGCGTCGTGACAAGGAGTGGATGGCGCCGGTCTACGAGAAGCTCGGGCTGACTGTGGGCTGCATTCAGAGCGACATGGGAAACGCGGAGCGCCGTGAGGCTTACTCCTGCGACATCACGTACGGAACGAATAACGAGTTCGGCTTCGATTACCTGCGTGACAACATGAAGTCGCGTTTGCAGGATCAAGTCCAGCGGCGGCACTTCGCCATCCTGGACGAGGTGGACAATATCCTCATCGACGAGGCGCGAACGCCCCTCATCATCTCCGGTCCGGGCGAGGGCGATACGCGCAAGTACTACGATGCCGACAAGGTGGCCCGGCGTCTCGTCAAGGAGCGCGACTTCGAGGTGAAGGAGAAGGATAATCAGGTCCTTCTCACCGAGGAGGGTATTGTCAACGCTCAGAAACTCGTCGGTGTCGACTCGTTCTACACCGGCAAGAATATGGAGTGGCCTCACCTTCTCGAGCAGGCTCTGCGCGCGCATCATCTCTTTCAGAAGGACGTGGACTACGTCGTTCAGCGAGGCGAAGACGGCAAGCAGGAAATCGTCATCGTCGACGAATTCACGGGCCGGCTCATGCCCGGCCGCCGCTGGTCCGACGGCTTGCATCAGGCCGTGGAAGCGAAGGAAGGGATTCCGATTCGGGCGGAATCCCAGACCTTGGCGACGATCACGTTTCAGAACTTCTTCAAGCTTTACGACAAGCTCTCCGGGATGACGGGTACGGCTCTCACCGAGGCCGGCGAATTCCTGAAGATCTACAATCTGGACGTGACGGCGATCCCCACGAACCGTCCGTGCATCCGTGACGACCTCCAGGACCGCATCTACAGGGATCAACGGGACAAATACAACGCCATCGTCGAGGCGATCAAGGAGATCGGCGCGGAAGGTCGCCCCATCCTCGTGGGCACGACGTCGATCGAGAACTCGGAAAAGCTCTCGATCATGCTGGACCGCAGCGGGATCAAGCACGAGGTGCTCAACGCCAAGCACCACGAGCGTGAAGCGGAGATCATCACCAACGCGGGCACGAAAGGCGCCGTCACCATCGCGACGAACATGGCGGGCCGCGGAACGGACATCAAGCTGGGGGAAGGCGTCGCGGACCTGGGCGGGCTCTTCGTGCTCGGCACGGAGCGGCATGAGGCACGACGGATCGACAATCAGTTGCGTGGGCGTTGCGCCCGGCAGGGCGACCCGGGCGCCTCCCGTTTCTTCCTGGCTCTCGACGACACGCTGATGAGGCGATTCGCCTCCGACAACGTCACGAGCCTCCTCGAGAAACTAGGGCTCAAGGACGGCCAGGCCATCGAGCACAAGTGGGTGACCCGCTCCGTCGAAAAAGCCCAGAAGAAGGTGGAGAACCGCAACTTCGAGATCCGCAAGAACCTCCTCGAATACGACAACGTCATGAACGAGCAGCGCACGCTCGTCTACGACAGTCGTCGTCAGGTGCTCGAGGGCAAGGATCTGGACGAGATGGTGAAGACCATGCTCCGCGAGATCACCGCCCGATTCGTGGAACAGGCCTGTCCCGCCGATCTGCCCACGACGGAATGGGACTGGGAGGGCATCGAGGTCTGGTACAAGCGCAAGACCGGTGAGGATCTGCATCTCGACCGGAGCCTGACGGATACCGACGACGTGGTGGAGGCGGTCGAATCGCTCTTCATGGATCTCTACCGCCGCCGCGAGGAAGAGTACGGCCGCGACGGCATGGAGTTGCTCGAGCGCTACCTGCTGCTCAACGCTTTCGACGTCAAGTGGAAGGAACACCTCGCGAACATGGACGCCCTGAAGGCCGGCATCGGTCTGCGGGGTTGGGCTCAGATCGATCCCAAGGTGGAATACAAGCGCGAAGCCTATGCCATGTTCGATGACATGATTCGCGCCATCCAGGACGAGGTGACGAATCTCATCTTCCGCGTCCAGTTGCGTCCGGAGGAGACGGAAGCCACTCCCGACGTCTGGGGGGATCAGCAAGCTTCGCACCAGGAATTCGGGCAGTACGAGTCGAGCCGCAAACAGAACGAGGCGGCCATCGCGAGGGATCAGAGCGGAGCGCCCAAAAAGCCGTTCAAACATGAGCAGCCGAAGGTGGGCCGCAACGACCCCTGCCCCTGCGGCAGCGGTCGCAAGTACAAAAAATGCCACGGCAGCCTCGTGTGACTGGCTGCCCCGTCGGCGGGATGTAACGGGTGGGCCCGCGAGTTTGGAATGCCCTCTATCTTCTCGCCTTCATCACCGTGGGACCCGTCTACTGGATCTGGCGTGTTCTGTTTCTTCGCCGTCCCTTGGCTCCCGTGACGGCGCGTTGGCGGGGGCCCGAACCGCTTCCCCCGGGTCAGCGAAGCCTCTGGATTCACGGCGTTTCCGTGGGTGAGATCCTGGCGGCTCGCAGTCTCGTGGCGGCACTCGAAAAGGCGAATCCGGCTCGCGAGATCGTCCTCAGTGTCGGCACCCGGGCCGGATTCGACGTGGCGCGCTCTCGCTATCCCGATTCTCGGGTGGTTTTCGCGCCCTTCGACTTCACTTGGACCCTTCGTCGCTTTTTCGGCGCTCTGCGGCCGGATGCTCTCGTTCTCCTCGAACTCGAACTTTGGCCGAACTGGCTGCGCCTGGCGGCGGAAGCCCGGGTTCCCGTCCTGGTGGCCTCCGCAAAGATGTCGGAGGCCTCGGTTCCTCGCTACCGGAGACTGGCGGCGTGGGCTCCCGGGATGCTGGAGGCCATCGCCGCATTCGGAGCCCAAAACGAGGTGTACGCCGCAAGGTTGCGGGACGTGGGGATTGCTCCCGAAAGAGTGACCGTGACCGGGAATCTCAAGGTGGATAATCTCCCGCCGTCGCCCATGAAAGCCGCCGGAGAGGCTCTTCGGGACGCATTGAGTCTGGGGGATTCCCCCGTCTTTTTGGCCGGCAGCACCCACCCGGGCGAAGAGGAGATCGTCCTGCGGGCCTGGAAGGGCCTGAGAGAGCGGTTTCCTGCCCTGCGGCTCATCATAGCGCCGCGTCATGTGGATCGGGCCGGAGAGATCCGGGCTCTCGTCGAGGCGGAGGGTTTCCCCGTCCGCCTTCGCTCCCGCGTGGCCGGAGAGGATGCAAGCGAAACGGTGCTCGTGGTCGATACCATGGGTGAGTTGATGAACTTTTTCGCCGCCGCCGACGTGGTTTTTCTGGGCGGGAGCCTGGTTCCCGTGGGGGGGCATAACCTCCTGGAGCCCGCCGCCCAGGGCCGAGCGGTCCTCTTCGGGCCCCACGTGGAGTCGATGGAGGACGTGGCGCAGGCGTTGATCGACGAAAAAGCGGGATGGAGGGTGGCGGGTTCCGTGGATATCATTCAAGCCGCCTCGGACCTCTTTTCCGACCCTGGGATCAGGGCCCACGCCGCGTCGGCGGCCCGGGAAGTGGTGAACCGCCGCCGAGGCGCAACGAGAAAAACGATGGAGCTTCTGCAGGGAATTCTGCCGGAGCCGCAAGGAGCAACGCATGTCTGAACCCAGGGTGTTTACGTCCGAGTCCGTGTCCATGGGGCACCCCGACAAGGTGTCCGACCAGATTTCGGATGCCATTCTCGACGCCATGCTGATGGACGACCCGAACAGCCGGGTGGCCTGCGAGACCATGGTGACCACCGGTCTTGTGGTCGTGGCCGGCGAAGTGACGAGTTCCACCTATGTCGACATCCCGGGTCTCGTTCGCGACGTGATCCGGGAGATCGGCTACACGAGTTCCGACATCGGCTTTTGCTCCGAGACCTGTGGCGTCGTCGTGACTCTGGACAAGCAGTCTCCCGACATCGCGATGGGTGTCGACACGGAGGGCAAGCCCGTCCAAGACGAAGTTGCCGCCCAGGGTGCGGGGGATCAGGGCATCATGTTCGGCTACGCCTGCGAAGAGACGCCAGAGCTCATGCCCATGCCCATCATGCTGTCTCACCATCTGGTGGCGGCCCTGGCGGAGAGCCGCCAGACGAACGCCGTCGATTGGCTCCGTCCCGACTCGAAGTCTCAGGTCACCGTCGAGTATGACGGAGAGCGTCCCGTGCGGGTGGACACCGTTTTGGTCTCGACCCAGCACGCACCCCACGTGGAACAGTCTCAGATCCGTGAGTGGGTCATCGAGGAGTTGATCAAGAAGACGATTCCCGCGGAGCTCCTCGACGACAAGACCACCTACCATGTGAATCCCACCGGGCGCTTCGTCGTCGGCGGTCCCATGGGCGACTGCGGCCTCACCGGCCGAAAGATCATCGTCGACACCTACGGCGGGATGGGCCGGCACGGCGGCGGTGCGTTCAGCGGCAAGGACCCGAGCAAGGTGGATCGCTCGGCGGCCTACGCGGCGCGCTGGGTCGCCAAGAACATCGTTGCCGCCGGGCTGGCCGGGCGCTGCGAGTTGCAGCTCTCCTACGCCATCGGCGTGGCGGAGCCCCTCTCGATTCGGGTCATGACCTACGGGACGAATCGGGTCGGCGAGGATCGCATCGAGGAGCTCGTGCGCAAGCACTTCGACCTGCGCCCCGCCGCCATTATCCGCGATCTCGATCTTCTGAAGCCTCGCTACCGTCCGACGTCCTACCATGGGCACTTCGGGCGGAACGAGCCCGGCTTCACCTGGGAGCGCACGGACCGCGCCGAGGCCCTCCGGGCCGACGCCGGGCTCTAGTGGGGTGGAGCGTAAGCTCGTAAGGCCAATCCCAGTACGGATTGCGGCGATTTCTCACACGCGTTGACAGCCCACGCGGCGAGCGCCGATTCATAGAGCGACGGATTCCGCTTTCTCTTATGGAGTGTGGACGTCCCCGTCCGCTGCCTTCGGCAGATGGAAAAAGGCAAGGACGACGGGGACGTCGTCACTCCAGGAAAAAGACAAGCTTCCCATCCGGGACGACGACCCATGTTCGCCGGCCATTCCCGATAGGAGGGGGCCCCCCAGGCCGGCCTAGGTTTTCCCCCATCAAACCGTTCCTCGGTCCTTCGAGTCTTGATTTTCCTTCTGTTGGCCTCGACCAAGGGTTCGCCACGCTCTCGTCTGCTTTGGCCAACTCAAATGCGGCGCTGGGAAACTGAGACTTGCTCAAATCGTCTTGTGTCAGATATAGTCAAACTCCAAGGAGATGGAAGTATGAGAATGTTTTGCGCATTGGTTCTCGTCTTCGGGCTGCCTATCGGCGGCCTCGCCCAAGTCAATCCTGGTATGCCCCCGTGGGTCGATGACGTCACCTTCTCTCTCGGTGGGGACGTGGGGCATCCGGCTTTGTCCGGGATCGATTCCGTCTGGGTGGACGGCGTCTTCAATCAGGTGGATCAGGTCACGGCCAACGCTCATATCATTCTTTTCCACCCGCGCCACGGCGATTTGGCGGTACGAAAGCTCGAGGCGTCGGGGCTTACCTCCGATGTCGGGACGTTGAGCACTGGACTCCAGTACGTCCTCGGACTGCGCACCCTCGAACGTCCGGATGCCAACGGGATCTCTCGGGTCGTCGGCCTTTACGTCACGGGTCTCAAGTCCAATGGACACGCGTCGGTCTTCTATTGTCCGTGGTCCGGGACGAACCCGCCTCCGCCCAACGTGGCCTTTTCGGAACTGATTCCCGAGGCGCCCACTGGACGGACGTATCTCGTGGGAGATATCGTGGGGGATCGACTCTATGTCTTTGATGCCGCCGGAGAAAAGGTGTACCGGTATGTCGACAGCGACGGGGATGGGCTCCCCGACACGCCAGATACAGTGGGCCCCTTGAGTCTCGCCGCGAATCCACCGGGGGCGTTGATCCGGGAGCCTGTCTTGGGGTTCTATCGCCCAGCCGGAACCATGGACGACGCCCTGCACTGGGGGACGTCGAAGCATCGTTGGGGGTACTGGAGGCTCGCGGCCGATCAGGGTGTGCTGAAAGTTGCGTGGACGCGCGTTCCGCGTCCTCCGCGTTTCGATGCGGAAGGGGTCTGCGACGGCCAGAGCAAGCTCCGAGCGCATCATGACTACGGCAAGAAGGTTCTCGTCTATGCCGGCAATTCGGTTGCGCAGATGCAGCCGATCAGCCACGCCACCGTCGTCAGCGACAATCTTCATCAGTGGGTCGACGTGGGTTTGACCCGGCCATTGCGACAGGGAGAGATGATTCAGCTTCGTGATGCCGATGACGGAACCCTTGTCTCCTACCTCGGGACGGTGGCTCCGCGACGCCATTTCATCATGGAGTCGGATGCGGGAACAGCGTGGGAATTGGTGCCCGTGAGCTTTCCGGCCTTCGACGTTTCGCCCTCGACCACGGTCGTGACGGGAAAGCTGGCCAACGTCCCGGTGGCGCTTGACGTGACAATCAGCCAGAATGCGATCGTCATCGAGACGCCCGTGCTCTCTGGTGGGAGGAGTGCCGCCCCCCTGCTCATCGAAGTGACGGACTCCCGTTATCCGGGCATCGTTTCCCGGCAAACCATCAATGTTTGTCACAAGTCCAACTGAATCGAGACGGACCCTGCGTCCTTGGAAATGGAGTGTGGACGTCCTCGTCCGCTGCCTTCGGCAGATGGAAAAAGGCAAGGACGACGGGGACGTCGTCACT
>CAZLGG010000031.1:32457-37894 GCA_964559135.1 uncultured Planctomycetia bacterium | reverse complement strand
TTCATGCAGTCCGCGGGCCTCGTCAACGACCACCTCGTCACCTGCCCCCGGCATGGGGTTCTCTTGGGCGACTGAGGGACAAGGTCAAGGGCTGAACGCCCCGTGGGAACCGATGTCGAGGTGGAGCCGCCGCCCCCGGTCAACGGCGCCCATCGACGCGTTGCCGGTTGATGACGGGAAACGGGAAACGGGAAACGGGGAACGAGGAATTCGAGGATACGGGCTTTCGAGGGAGAGTGGAGGCGTCGCCCTCGCGACGCCTCCTGCCATAGCGGACTTGTAAGCCGGGTTCTGTGCCCCGAGGGGGGCAGCGGCCATTTCTCTGGGACGACGCTCGCGCGCCGCCTCGCACGGCCTACCCGGGAGTCGAGGGGAAGGGGCCCCTCCCCGAGGCCGAAGCCTCTCCTCCCCTATTTGGCCTTTCTCCGGTCGGGGTTTACCGTGCCCGCCCTGTCACCAGGAACGGCGGTGGGCTCTTACCCCACCGTTTCACCCTTGCCTGTGCCGCCCGAAAGCGGCCATCGGCGGTCTGTTCTCTGTGGCACTTTCCGTGGTCTTTCGACCCGTGGGCGTTACCCACCGACCTGCCCTGTGGAGCCCGGACTTTCCTCGACACCACGGAGTGATGCCGCGGCCGCCCCGTCCGCAAGCCTGCCATGCTAACGCAACACGGAAACCCGCGTCAGGGATTCCGGAGCTTCCAGAGATCGACGCGGTGCTGGGGGCTCTGGGGATGGGCGCGGTCGAGACGGGCCTCCCAGGGTTGGAAGTCGTCCAGGCGACGCACCTCGCCCACGCGCACGCGCCAAGCACGGACACGGATCACGCTCGCGGTGAGGCCGGTGTCCATGGCCTCGTCCACGACGCCGGCTCGGCGAGGGTAGACACCGGTGAGCGCCCACTCGGCGCCGGGATGTTCCTTCAACGTGGCCGGATCCAAGCGGTCCACATGAGAAGCGTCGATGCCCTGCTCTCCGAGGTAGAACACGAGAGCCGGTTCACCCACGACGAGGACGGGTTGACGCTCGGCGAGGGTACGCCGCGCCGCGGACCGGACCACGTCGCGCAGACCGTCGGTGGGGCCCCAGGTCTCGGGACCTGGACGCGGGACGAAGCCGTACACCGCCACCGCCCCCGCGAGGGTCGCCGCGCCGAGGAGGGTGACCGCATGGCGCGGAAAGGCGGGGTTGCGGTCGTCGGTGAACGTCGTCGCGAAGCGGGCGAGCCCCGCCCCCGCGAACAGGGCCACGCCTAAGAGCCAGGGCAAGAGCAACCGGGCATAAGGGTGGTAGAGCGGAGTCAGGAGCGTGAAGAGGCCCAGGAATGCGAGGGCCGTCCACGGCCAAGCCTGGGGCTTCGACCTGCCGAAGGAATCGATGAGAGCCGCCAGGGCGAAGAGACTCGAGGCTCCCACCCCCCCCACGATCCAGGAAAGCCCGAGGATGAGGGGAATCCCCGCGAAGGCCCGGCCAACGTGCGCCGCCTTGCGCAGACCCGCCAAGGCCACGAGGAGCAACCCCGCGGCGGGGGCGATGCGAGCGCCCCACCCGTCCAGGTAGAGCTGCATGCCCCCCTGGGTACGGAGGTGATCCAAGGCGGCGACGGGGTCGAGAAAACTCGCGTGCTGGGCCGCCAGGCGGGCATAACCTCCCGGTTGCTTCAGGATGTAGAGGAGCCACGGGAGATAGAGCAAGAACGCGACGGCGCAGGACACACCCCAACCCATGACGACGCGGCGCGAGGGGCGGCGCTTTTGGGCGAGCGCCTCCACCGCGATGACCGCCGCCGCGATGACCGCGGCCAGCCAACCGTGGTACTTGGTGTTCCAGGCGAGCCCCATGGCCAGACCGGCGAGAAGGGCCCAGCCGAGAGATGCCCGTCGTCGCGCCCGGTCGAAGGCCAACAGGGCGAGCACGAAGACGACGCAAAACGCCTCATCGGTGAGGGCGACCCGGGAGAACAGGATGAACGTGTCGCCGAACGCCACGATCACCGCCGCCGCGAGACCCGCCCCCCGCCCGAACCAAGACCTTCCCGCCAAATAGGTCACGAAGACGAGGGCCACGCCGAAGACGATGGAGAGGACGTGCAGGGCCGTCTCGACGCCGAGGGGCGACCAGCGGGCGAGGAGCCCGCCTAGAGAGAAAAAAAGCGGCGGCGCGAGGAGATGTTGATTGGGAAAGAGGTTCGACCATCCCTCGCCCATCGCCACCGCCTTCGCACTGAGGGCGTAGGCCGCGGCATCGAAGTGATCGAATCCCAATCGCGAGAAGAACAGGGAACGGGCGACGGCGGCGAGGATGAGGAGCAGACAGAGAATCATCGTCGTGGCGCGGCGCGACACGACGTCCGTGCTCATCGGAGCACCTCCTTCAGGTCCAGGTCGTAGCGATGGGCGGGCACGCCCAGGTGCCGAAAGCGCACGTCGAGAGGAATGCGATAGACGGGGGCCTCGTAGGAGACGGGAGGCAAAACCATCCGGAGGTCCTTGTCCGCGAGGACGCGCGGCCCGAGCAGCCGCCATCCGTCCGCGTTCTTGGCGAGGACGCGCCAGCCCGAGGGTGGCTCGCTTCCAGGGGCGAGGAACCTGAATCTCGGGCCATGCGCCCGGTCCGCCTTCGCGTCGTGAAGGATGATGCGCGCCACGGCGAGAGCGTGGTGGGGGTTTTTCAGTTCGGGAACGCGAAGGCGCCGGGCGAAGAGGCCCGCGGCCTCGTCCAACGTGAGCCCCTCCTCGCCCGCGGGCGGTGGCTCGACCTCATAGGAGAGTTCCCGGAAGGGACGCCGCGGCCCCGGGTCGGCGGGGCGGCCGAAGAAACAACCCAACGCGCCCCCGGCGATCGCCAGCACCGCGGCGGGCACGACGAGGGGGCGGGGCGCGTTCAGCACGACCCGCCAATACACCACCAGGGGCAACACCATGACGGGCGCGAAGTGTTGCAACGTGACGAAAGCCATGAGGTAGAAGAGGAGGAAGACAACCGCGGAGACGACGGTGAAGACCCGCGCCAAGCCGTCCTGGCCCTTCCACAGTGTGAGCGCGTAGACGGGGACGATCCCCGCCGGAAGCGCTGCGTAGAGAAAACGCCTGAGGTCCGTGAAGTTCAGGTAGCGAAGTCGGGACGGCAACGACGCCGCGCCCGTCCCCGAACCCGCCTGCCCCAGCACCGAAGGGATGTAGACCTTCTCGTAGAGATAGCCCGCGGCCAGGGCCAGAACGAGAGCGAGCGCGCCCCGGCCCACCCATCGCCAACGATGCTCTTCGATGAAGACGGCGCCGGCCACGAGCGCCGTCCCCAGGATCAAGACCGTCGTGGGGCGGGTGAAGAGAGCCAGCGCTGCCAAGAGCGCCGTCATCAGCCAGCGGCCTTCCACGAGATTCAGAAAGGCCCCCGCCATGAGAGCCAGGAAGAGAAGGTCCAAAGCCGCGGGAGACGCGGCATCCGGAAGATGGGGATCGTAACCGCCGCTGAACACGAGCGCCGTCGTGACGGAGGCGAGCGCCACGGCCACGGCGCACCCCACGAGAAACCGCGGAAGGCGCACGCTCTTCCACGCGATGAGTTCCATGAGTCCGGCATGGAGTACGGGCAGGGCGAGAACGAGGGGCAACCGGGCCGCCGCGTCGATAGGACCGAACCACGCCAAAAACCAGGCGGTGGGGTAGGCGAGGGTGATGCCCCCCGTTCCCAAGCCGGCAAGCGGCGCCTCGCCGGGCCATCGGGGCCAGGGTGACTGAGCCAAGGACGCCCCCGCGTGGAAGACCTCGAAGCCGTCCGGGTTGAAGTCCTGCCAGAAGAGGACCGGGAGGAGCAGGACGAACGCCCCGTAGAAAAGGACGAGGGGTGTGAGAAGGGAGCGAATGCGAAAACGCTTCGCCTGGATCTGGGGCTCCGAACGACGGGCGGGAATGAGCCCCAAGAGCCCTCCCGAGATCAGCATGCCCGCCGCCAGCTCCCAAGCGCCCGCGGCAAGACCGGCCGCCAAGAGCGCCGCCCCCACGCCGCCTTGAAGGAGAAAGCTCGCTCCGAAAGCGTCGATGAGGCGGCGTCGAAAGCGGTCGGCCTCGTCGTGCAGGGGACGCGTGGCCAGGAAGCCGGGGATCAGCCACAAGGCGACCGCCGCGGCCACGACGAGCGGCAGAGCGAGGTAGAGCCAGGGCGAGGGCCAGCCACCCGCCGTCTCGGCCCCCCGGGGCAGCATCCCGCGACTCATCCAGGGGTGATGAACGACTTCGAGGGCGCCCACGCGGCCGGGCAGGTCGCGCAAGACGTGCAGCACGGCGGCGGACGCAGCGATCGCCGCGCCGGTGCGCCAAGGCCATCTCATGAATCGAGGGCATCCACTGCGGGACCGGGCGCCTCCGTCGGGAGGGACGCCGCGTCCTCGGGCTCCGTCCGTCCGAAGAGACCAATCAACAAGAAGGGGTAGAACCACTCCACGTAACTTCCCGCGGCGTGGGTCTTCCAAAGCTGAAAGGCGGCGGGCACCACGACGAGCAGAAACGCGAAGCGCGCCGGCGTCACCCAAGGGCCCGCCAGAAAAAGCCCGAGGAGAGAAAGCCCGACCAGAATGAGAAACGCCGGAGACGTCAATGGGGAATCACCGCGGAGCGGCGCCTTCCAGGTCTTCGCGAGATCCGGGTGGTGAGCCCAGAAGGAAAGCGGGCTTCCCCCGTACTGATCGGCGCGCGTCCCCTCCTGGTGTTCGAGGGTGGATTCCAAAAAGAGCTTCACGGTGCCCCGCCCTTGGCTGTCATCGGTCATCGTCCACATCACGCCCGCGGTGAGGAGCCCCACCACGGCGAAACCCGCGAGGAACTTCAAGGCCCCCGCTTTCCGCCACAGGTACCACCCCAGAAATGCCGGCGCCATGAGGGCCGGGAAGTAGGCGCACGCGGACGCGAGTCCCAGGCCCACCCCCGCCCAGAGCGGGCGTCGCAGAAAAGCGAAGGTCATGAGGAGCAACGCGGGGGGAGCGATGTGGGAGATGTAGACCAAGCCGCCGATTCCGGGCTCGCGGACCCGGACGCCATCCACGAAACCCACCGCGTCCTGACCCAACCCCAAGACGAATGGGGAAAGGGCATAGAGGATCACGAGGAGCCACCCCAACGATGCCCCCCTCAACTGCCGTCCGATGACGAAGAGCGAGACGAGCGCCAAGAGCTGGAAGACGAAACAGGCGAGTTGGGTGGCGAGCAGGGGCGGCCAACGATAGGACACGGACATGGGATCCGCATCCGCGGCGTTGTGACGACGCCCCAACAGGAACTGGAAGGGCATGTGGGCAAGAAAAAGAACCGGGCTGTAGGTGGCCGCGGCGCCGTGTCCGGGAGAGTCCGCACCCTTCAAGGCGGGATCACCATAGGGCAACGTCCCCGTCTCCAGCCAACGCTGGGCTCCGAGGTTGCTGTACATGCCCGCGTCATCCGGGA